>NZ_BQWE01000006.1:0-305552 GCF_023706025.1 Sphaerotilus sp. FB-3
GGAGGTCCGCGGACCTCCGGGCGGTCAGTGCAAGGCGATCAGTGACCCGAGGCGCCGGCGGCACCCAGGCCGGTTTCCGAGCGGACCTGCTGGGCTTCGAAGTCGGCGCGCTCCTTCTGCGCCTGGGCGCTGCGGTCCATCAGCGAGAAGATCCAGATGCCGACGAAGGCGATGGTCATCGAGAACAGCGCGGGCGAGCTGTACTGGAACCAGGCCGAGCCCTTCGGATTGCCCAGCGTGACTTCCCACACCGAGGGCGACACCACGGTCAGGCCGACCGAGCTGATCAGGCCCAGGAAGCCGCCGATCACGGCGCCCTTGGTGGTGCAGTCCTTCCACAGCACGCTCATGAAGAGCACGGGGAAGTTGGCCGAGGCGGCGATCGCGAAGGCCAGCGAGACCATGAACGCGATGTTCTGCTTCTCGAAGGCGATGCCCAGCACGACCGCCAGCAGGCCCAGCGACAGCGTGGTGATGCGCGAGACCTTCAGCTCGGCAGCGCTGTCGGCCTTGCCCTTCTTGATCAGCGTGGCGTAGATGTCATGCGACACCGCCGAGGCGCCCGACAGCGTCAGACCGGCCACCACCGCCAGGATGGTCGCGAAGGCCACCGCCGAGATGAAGCCGTAGAACACGTCGCCACCGACCGACTTGGCCACCAGCACCGCCGCCATGTTGGCCGTGCCCGCGCCGCCCTTGATGACACCCTTGGCGGTGTCGGCGAACTCGGGGTTGGTCAGCACCAGGGTGATCGCGCCGAAGCCGATGATGAAGATCAGGATGTAGAAGTAGCCGATCCAGGTGGTGGCCCAGAACACCGACTTGCGGGCTTCCTTCGCGTCCGGGACGGTGAAGAAGCGCATCAGGATGTGCGGCAGGCCGGCGGTGCCGAACATCAGCGCCATGCCGAAGCTGATCGCCGAGATCGGATCCTTCACGAAGCCGCCCGGGGCCATCAGCGCCTGGCCGATCTTGGCCGGGTCCATCGCCTCGGCCTTCGACGCGGCAGCGGCAGCGGCAGCCACCGCTTCCGGCGTCTGCGCGACCGCGGCGCTGGCCGCAGCGGCAGCCACTGCAGCGGTCTTGGCGTTGGCAGCGATCGTGGCCTTGACCTCGACGCCCTTGGCGAAGAGCGCCTCCGGCGAGAAGCCGAACTGCGCCATCACCATGAAGGCCATGAAGGTCACGCCCGACAGCAGCAGCACCGCCTTGATGATCTGCACCCAGGTGGTGGCGGTCATGCCGCCGAACAGCACGTAGACCATCATCAGCGCGCCGACGATGACCACCGCCAGCCAGTAGTCGAGGCCGAACAGCAGCTTGATCAGCTGGCCGGCGCCCACCATCTGCGCGATCAGGTAGAACGCGACCACCACCAGCGTGCCCGAGGCCGCGAAGGCGCGGATCGGAGTCTGCTGGAAGCGGTAGCCGGCCACGTCGGCGAAGGTGAACTTGCCGAGGTTGCGCAGCCGCTCGGCCATCAGGAAGGTGATGACCGGCCAGCCGACCAGGAAGCCGATCGAGAAGATCAGGCCGTCGTAGCCGCTGGCCATCACCGCGGCGGAAATGCCCAGGAAGGAGGCGGCCGACATGTAGTCGCCCGCGATCGCCAGGCCGTTCTGGAAGCCGGTGATGCCGCCGCCGCCGGTGTAGAAGTCGGCGGCCGACTTGGTCTTGGCCGCTGCCCACTTGGTGATGTAGAGCGTGCCCGCCACGAACAGGGCGAACATCGCGATGGCGGTCCAGTTGGTCGCCTGCTTGGCGGCGGTGCCCATGTCGGCACCGGCTGCCAGCGCGGCGCCGGCACCGAGGGTGCCCGCCAGCGCGAGGAGAGTCTTCAGCGTGCGGCTCACTTGGAGACCTCCTGCATGATTTCCTTGGTCAGACGATCGAACTCGTCGTTGGCCCGGCGCACATAGATGCCGGTGATCACGATGGTGAAGATGATCACGCCCATGCCGATCGGCACGCCCAGCGTGGTCACGCCTTCGCCCATGCGCTGGCCAAGGAACTCCTTGTTGAAGGCGATCAGCGAGATGTAGCCGTAGTACACGATCATCATCAGCAGCGTCAGCCACCAGCCGAAGCTGCTGCGCTTGCTTTTCAGTTCCGCATACTTCGGGTTTGCCCTGATGCGGGCGACCACAGGATCTGACATTTGGTGCTCCGGATTGGAATGGTTGTTGAATATCCGGATTTCAGTCTAGGAAGCGATACTGACCAAATACTGACCGTTTGTTGATATTGATCTTGCTGGCTGGTTTAATGGGTGCTAGGGTTTTTACTAATTATTGATGGGGATCAATGGTTTTTGGGTTGATGGTGACGCGTAGTTCCTGACATTTTTCTTACTGAAATTGGTGCTTACTGGTGCCGATTTGTGTGTGGTATCTGACCTACTTCTGACAAGCCGTGCCAGCGTCGAGGAAGTCGCGGCGTCACCACGCTGGCGTGGTGGTGCGACGCTGTCGGACCGTGCTTTTTGCACACATCATGGGGTATGCGATCGCCCCCTTGAGGCTGACCCGGATCCTTGGGCTGTCCACGGACATCTTGCTCCGCTAAAAGAGACTGTTTTTCCATTTCAGGGCGATGCTCGCGCGCCAGCATGGGTGCCGGCATCGCCTGCGGGGTGACCGAGGACGGGAAATTCTCGGTCGGTGACAGGATCGATAACAGGGTTAACCCTCATGAGCGGATTCAAGATCTCGAGTTTGTCGGGTGTCGTCACGGTGATTTCCGGCAAGGAATCAGCAGACACCCTGACGGGTGGTGATGGCGCCGATGAAGTGTTCGGCTACGGCAGTGCCGATTCCCTGGCCGGGGGTGGCGGGGAAGACACGATCTGGGGCGGCTGGGGCAACGACACCCTGCTGGGCGGCGCCGGTGCCGATCTGCTGGTCGGCGAGCTGGGCGACGATCTGCTCGACGGTGGCCAGGACGGTGACACCTACCGGGTCAGCGGCAACAGCACGACCGGTTTTCACGGCCACGACACCTACAAGGACAGCGGCACCGACGGCATCGACCGCATCGTGGTGCTGGGCACCGGCGACGTCGACATCGGCATCAAGGGCTTTGCGGCCACCGGCATCGAGGAGATCGACGCCCGGGGCGCGACCGGCACGGTGAGGCTGCTCGACACCAGCGCAGCCAGCCTGATCGACCTGCGCGGCGTGACGATCACCGGCACGAACCTGGTGATCGACGGCGGCAACGGCAACGACACGATCTTTGGCAGCGCGGCGGCCGAGACGATGGTCGGTGGTGCTGGAGACGATCTTCTCGACGGCACAGGCGGTGGCGACACCTACCGTGTGACGGGCAACACCACGACTGGCTTCCAGGGCTACGACACCTACAAGGACACTGGGACCGAGGGCATCGACCGCATCGTGGCGCTGGGCACCGGCAACGTCGACATCGGCGTGCGGGGCTTCTCGGCCACCGGCATCGAGGAGATCGACACCCGGGGCGCGACCGGCACGGTGCGGCTGCTCGACACCGGCGATGCCAACCTGATTGACCTGCGCGGTGTGACGGTGCTGGGCACGAACCTGGTGATCGACACCGGCAGCGGCAACGACACCGTCTTCGGCAGCGCGGCGGCCGACCTCATCGTGGCGGGCAGCGGCGACGACGTGCTCGACGGTGCGGGCGACGGCGACACCTGGCGGGTGAGCGGCAACACCACCAGCGGTTTCCAGGGCCACGACACCTACAAGGACACCGGCACCAGCGGTGTTGATCGCATCGCAGCCACCGGCACCGGCACCGGCAACGTCGACATCGGCCTGAAGGGCAACTTCAGCGCCGCGGCCTCCGGCATCGAGGTGATCGACGGCAGCGGGGCGACGGGCACGGTGCGCATCCTGGGAGACAGCACAGCCAGCGTGATCGACCTGCGCGGCATCACGCTCACCGGCACGAACGTGGTGATCGACGGCGGCAACGGCAACGACACGATCTTCGGCAGCGCCGCGGCCGACACCCTCGTCAGCCACAACGGCGAGGATGTGGTCGACGGTGCGGGTGGCGGTGACACGTTCCGGGTTACGGGCAACCTCACCACCGGCTTCCACGGCTATGACACCTTCAAGGACAGCGGCACCGAGGGCATCGACCGCATCGTGGCGGTGGGCACCGGCAACGTCGACATCGGCGTGCGGGGCTTCTCGGCCACCGGCATCGAGGAGATCGACACCCGGGGTGCGACCGGCACGGTGCGGCTGCTCGACACCGGCGACGCCAACCTGATCGACCTGCGCGGCGTGACGGTGCTGGGCACGAACCTGGTGATCGACACCGGCAGTGGCAATGACACCGTCTTCGGCAGCGCCGCGGCCGACCTCATCGTGGCGGGCAGCGGCGACGACGTGCTCGACGGCGCGGGCGACGGCGACACCTGGCGGGTGAGCGGCAACACCACGACCGGCTTCCAGGGCTACGACACCTACAAGGACACCGGCACCAGCGGTGTCGATCGCATCGAGGCCATCGGCACCGGCAACGTCGACATCGGCGTGCGCGGCTTCTCGGCCAGCGGCATCGAGCAGATCGATGGCCGTGGCGCGACCGGCACGGTGCGGCTGCTCGACACCGACGCGGCCAACCTGATCGACCTGCGCGGGGTGAGCGTGGTCGGCACGAACGTGGTGATCGACGCGAACTTCGGCAACGACACGATCTTCGGCAGCGCGGGCGCGGACACGATCGTCGGCGCCGGCGGCAACGACTGGATCGACGGCGGCGAGGGCGGCGACACCTACCGCGTCACCGGCAACGAGGCCGGCGGCTGGTCGAGCTTCCACAACCACGACACCTGGCGCGACAGCGGCACGACCGGCGTCGACCGCATCGTGGCGCTGGGCGCCGGCCATGTCGACATCGGTGTGGCGGGCAACTTCAGCGCGGCGCTGTCGGGTATCGAAGTGATCGACGGCAGCGGCGCGACCGGCACGGTGCGCATCCTGGGCGAGAGCAGTGCCAACGTGTTGGACCTGCGTGGCATCACGATCGTCGGCACGAACGTGGTGATCGACGGCGGCAACGGCAACGACACGATCTTCGGCAGCGCGGCGGCCGACACCCTGGTCAGCCACAACGGCGAGGATGTGGTCGACGGCGCGGGTGGCGGGGACACCTACCGGGTGACGGGCAACACCACGACTGGCTTCCACGGCTACGACACCTTCAAGGACAGCGGCACCAGCGGCACCGACCGCATCGTGGCCACCGGCACCGGCCCTGTCGACATCGGCCTGGCCGGTGCGTTCAATGCCGCGGCCTCCGGCATCGAGGTGATCGACGGCAGCGGGGCGACGGGCACGGTGCGCATCCTGGGAGACAGCACAGCCAGCGTGATCGACCTGCGCGGCATCACGATCACCGGCACGAACGTGGTGATCGACGGCGGCAACGGCAACGACACGATTTTCGGCAGCGCGGCGGCCGACACCCTGGTCAGCCACAACGGCGAGGATGTGGTCGACGGCGCGGGTGGCGGGGACACCTATCGCGTGACGGGCAACCTCGCCACCGGCTTCCACGGCTATGACACCTTCAAGGACAGCGGCACCGAGGGCCTCGACCGCATCGTGGCGCTGGGCACCGGCAACGTCGACATCGGCGTGCGGGGCTTCTCGGCCACCGGCATCGAGGAGATCGACGCCCGGGGCGCGACCGGCACGGTGCGGCTGCTCGACACCGGCGACGCCAACCTGATCGATCTGCGCGGGGTGACGGTGCTGGGCACGAACCTGGTGATCGACGCCGGACACGGCAATGACACCGTCTTGGGCAGCGCGGGCGCGGACACGATCGTCGGTGGCGCAGCGGACGACCTGCTCGACGGCGGCGAGGGCGGCGATACCTTCCAGATCAGCGGCAACGAGGCGGGGGGCTGGTCCGGCTTCCATGGCTACGACACCTTCAAGGACAGCGGCGCCGGCGGCACCGATCGCATCGTGGCGCTGGGCAGCGGGCCGGTCGACATCGGCCTGCGCTCCTGGGTCGACACCGGCATCGAGCAGATCGATGCCAGCGGGGCCGCCGGCACCGTCCGGCTGCTGGGCGACACCGGCAACAACCTGTTCGACTTCCGCAGCACGACGCTGACCGGCGCCAATCTGGTCATCGATGCGAACCGGGGCCATGACACCGTCTTCGGCAGCGCCGGCGACGACACCATCGTGGCCGGTGCGGGCGACGATCTGCTCGACGGTGGCGAGGGCAGCGACACCTACCGCATCACCGGCGGTGTCTACGGCAGCACCGAGTTCATGGGCTGGGACACCTGGGCGGACACCGGCCTGGACGGCACCGATCGCATCGTCGCGATCAGCGCCGGCAGCATGGACATCGGCGTGCGCGACCTGTCGGCCGGCGGCATCGAGATCCTGGATGTGCGGGGGGTTGCGGGGCAGGCCCGGCTGCTGGGCACCAGTTCCGACGACATCATCGATCTGAGCGGCACGACGGTGCTGGGCGGGCTGCTGATCGACGCCGGTGGCGGGACCGACCTGGTGCTGGGCTCGTCCGGCAACGACACCCTCCTGGGCAGCGGCGGCGCCGATTCGCTGGCCGGCGGGGCAGGCAACGATGTCTATCGCATCGGCCGCGACACCAGCCTGGACGTGATCTGGGACTGGGACGACACCGCGGGCAACCAGGATGTGGTCGAGTTCGATGCCGGCATCAGCGCCGAGCAGCTCTGGTTCCAGCGCCTGGACGGCTTCGTCGAGGTCACGATCCTGGGCACCTGGAACCGCATCTACCTGATGGACTGGGACACCGATCCGGCCGCGCGCATCGAGGTCTTCCGCACCGCCGATGGCCGCACGCTGCAGGCCGCGCAGGTCGACACGCTGATCGAGGCGATGTCGGCCTTCGCCATGCCCTCGATCGGCACGACCACGCTGCCGGCCGACTATCAGACGGCACTGCAGCCGGTGATTGCAGGTACCTGGTCTTCCTGAATGTAAAAACCATGTCCTGAGTGATGCATGTCAGGCAGATGTTCGCCGGGCGGTCCAAGATGTCCGTGACAAACGGACGCAAGGACCGGCCGCAGGCGGCATCTGACCGCTCTTCGCGCGCTGGCCGCAAACCCCCTCGGGAGAGAAGGAGACAAGCACATGGCAGCACTCGTGCATGACGAACCCTGGGTGGACTGGATGCAGTCCTGGTCCCCGGCCGGCTGGCTGGGCATGGCGAACCGGGCACCGGCCGCCTCCGCCGATCTGGTGCGCCGGCGCCAGCGCGACCTGCTCGAGCATGCCCATGCGCGCAGCCAGTTCTACCGGCGCCATCACGGCCGCCATCCCGGCGCGCTGATGCCGGCCTGGCAGGATCTGCCGCCGGTCGACAAGACCACGCTGATGGCGAACTTCGACCAGTGGGTCACCGATCCGGCGATCACCCGCGCCGGCGTCGAGGACTTCCTGGCCGACCGCTCGCGCATCGGCGAGGACTTCCTGCGTCGCTACGCGATCTGGACCAGCTCCGGCACCAGCGGCGAGCCGGGCATCTTCGTCCAGGACAGCGGCGCGCTGGCGGTCTACACCGCGATGCTCGAGAGCCGCATGGACCGCCGCTTCGCGACCCAGCGCTGGTGGCCGATGGCCGCCAGCGGCGCCTTCGGCCCGTGGGGGCTGCAGCCGCGCAGCGCGCTGGTGGCCGCGCTCGACGGCCATTACGCCAGCGTCTCGTTCTGGCGCCGGCAGTGCCGCTTCAATCCGGTCTCCGGCAGCGCCTCGCGCGCCTTCTCGGTGACGCAGCCGATCGAGGAGATCTGCGCCGGCCTGCAGGAATGGCGGCCCGCCTTCCTGGCCAGCTACCCCAGCATGCTGGCCGAGCTGGCGCGCCAGCAGCAGGCGGGGCGGCTGCGGCTCACGCCCCTGGCGCTGTGGGCTGGCGGCGAGGGCCTGCCGGCGAGCACCCGCGACTGGATCGAGTCGGTCTTCGGCGCGCCGGTCATCAACGACTACGGCGCCTCCGAGTGCCTGAGCATCGCCTTCGAATGCCCGCACGGTCGCATGCAC
Organism: Sphaerotilus sp. FB-3; assembly: GCF_023706025.1. Classification (NCBI taxonomy): domain Bacteria; kingdom Pseudomonadati; phylum Pseudomonadota; class Betaproteobacteria; order Burkholderiales; family Sphaerotilaceae; genus Sphaerotilus; species Sphaerotilus sp. FB-3. The sequence continues at coordinate 8,043 of NZ_BQWE01000006.1, forward strand.
CTGAACGACGACTGGGTCGTGATGGAGCCGGTCGACGCCGATGACCGGCCGGTTGAACCCGGCACGCCGTCGAAGGCGGTGCTGCTGACCAACCTGGCCAACCGGGTGCAGCCGCTGATCCGCTACCGCCTGGGCGACAGCGTCACGATGCATCCGGACGACTGCCCCTGCGGCAACCACCGGCCGTCCTTCACCATCGAGGGCCGCGGCGACGACACGCTGCGGCTGCGCGACGCGCGCTCGGCCGAGGTGCGGCTGTCGCCGCTGGCGGTGACCACCGTGCTGGAGGAGGGCGCCGACCTGCACCGCTTCCAGCTGCTGCAGACGTCGCCGGACGCGCTGTCGCTGCGGCTCGACGACAGCCTGAGCAGCGATCCGGCGCGCCTGCGCGAGCGCGCGCTGGCGGTGCTGCGCGACTATCTGCGCCGCCAGGGCCTGCCCGAGATCAAGCTCAGCGTCGATGCCGCGCCGCCCAGTGTCGACCCGGCCAGCGGCAAGCTGCGCCAGGTCATCGTGATGGCGGACTGATCAGGCCGAGTCCGGAATTCCATCGCCGGGCCCGCCGACGATGCCGTCGGCGTGCAGCCGCGCGATCTCGTCCTCGCCGTAGCCCAGCTCGCGCAGCAGCGCCGGCCCGTGCTCGCCGATCGAGGGCGGCGCGTGGCGCAGCGGCAGGCGCTGGCCGTCGAGCGCGAGCGGCAGCAGCGGCAGGCGCGTCTCCACCGGCTGGCCGGCGCCGCTGGCGTCGGCCGGCAGCGTGACCGGCGCCAGGCCGCCGGTGGCCGCCAGGTGCGGATCATCGAAGAGCTCGTGCGGGCGCACGATCGGCGCGTAGGGCAGGCCGATGCGCTCGAAGCGCGCCGACAGCTCGGCTGCGTCGAAGCCGCCGAAGCGCTCGCGCAGCAGCGGCAGCAGCCACTCGCGGGCGCGCACCCGGTCGTTGTTCGTCATCAGGCGGGCGTCGTCCTTCAGGTCGCGCCAGTCGAAGGCCTCGCACAGCAGCGTCCACTGGGTGTCGCTGACCGCGGCCAGGAAGATCTGCTCGCCGCCCCGGACCTCGAACACGTCGTACAGCCCCCAGGCGCTGATGCGCGCGGGCATCGGCGCGGCCGGGCGGCCGGTCACCGCGAACTGCATCATGTGCTGCGCCATCAGCAGCACGTTGTTCTCGAACAGCGCACTCTGCACCTGGCGGCCGCGGCCGGTGCGCTCGCGCTGGGCCAGCGCCGCCAGCACGCCGATGGCGCCGAACAGCCCGCCCATGATGTCGTTGACCGAGCTGCCCGCGCGCAGCGGCCGCCCCGGCGGGCCGGTCATGTAGGCCAGGCCGCCCATCATCTGCACCACCTCGTCGAGCGCTGTGCGGTGCTCGTAGGGGCCGGGCAGGAAGCCCTTGTGCGAGACATGGATCAGCCGCGGGTTGAGCCGCTCCAGCACCTCGAAGCCCAGGCCGAGCCGCTCCATCGTGCCGCTCTTGAAGTTCTCGCTGAAGACATCGGCGCCGGCGGCCAGCCGCAGCACGATCTCGCGGCCGCGCGCGCTCTTGATGTCGAGCGCGATGCTCTTCTTGTTGCGGTTGAACATGCCGAAGAAGCCCGCGCCCGAGCCCAGCAGCCGGCGGGTGTTGTCGCCGGCCAGCGGCTCGACCTTGATCACCTCGGCGCCCAGGTCGGCCAGCACCATGCCGCAGCTCGGGCCCATCACCATGTGGGTGAACTCGATGACCCGCACGCCGGCCAGCGGCAGCGCGTCGTCGTGGCCTGTGTCCGGGGTGGGGGCGGCGCTCATGCGGCCTCCGGTGCGGTGGCGGCGGCCGGCCGGCGGCCGTCGGCGTAGACGAAGCCCGGCGGCAGCCCGGCCTCGGGCGTCATGCCGTGCAGCGGCTCGCCCGGCAGGCCGGCGCGCAGCACCTCGCGCGCAGCCATCAGCCGCTCCAGGTCGATGCCGGTGTCCAGGCCCATGGCCTCGAGCATGAAGACCAGGTCTTCGGTGACCACATTGCCCGAGGCGCCCGGCGCGTAGGGGCAGCCGCCCAGCCCGCCCTGCGAGCTGTCGAAGGTGCGCACGCCCGCGTCCAGCGCCGCCAGCACATTGGCCAGGCCCAGGCCGCGGGTGTTGTGCAGATGCGCGGCGCCCAGGTGCCGGCCGATCGCCGCATGGACCTGGCGGAAGCGCCGGCGCACCTGCGCCGGGTCGGCCATGCCGGTGGTGTCGGACAGGCCGACCTCGTCGGCGCCGGCCTCGACCGCGGCGGCGGCCAGCCGCACCACCTCGTCCTCGGCCACCGGGCCCTGCAGCGTGCAGCCGAAGGCGGTCGACATGCCGACCTCCAGCGTCACGCCGGGCGCGACGCGGTCGCGCAGCCGGGCGATGGCGCGCAGCTCCTCGAGCATCTGCGCGCGGCTGCGGCGCACGTTGGCCTGCGAATGCGCCTCGCTGGCCGACAGCGGCAGCGTCAGCTTGTGGGCGCCGGCGGCCAGCGCCGCCTCGGCGCCGCGCAGATTGGGCACCAGCGCCATCACCGTCCAGCCGGGGCGCGTCACCGCATGGCGCACCACCTCGGCCACGTCGGCCATCTGCGGCAGGCGCGAGGCTGGCACGAAGGAGCCGACCTCGATCTCGCGCACCCCGGCGGCGTGCAGCGCGTCGATCCAGGCCAGCTTGGCGGCGGTCGGCATCACCGCGGCGACGCTCTGCAGGCCGTCGCGCGGGCCGACCTCGCTGATCAGCACCGCCGGAGCGGCCGGGGACGCAGGGGATGACGGCAAGGGCATCGGGAATCCTTGGGTTGTTCTGTAGAATGAAACAAGCGTTTCAATGAACGATCAGGATCATAGCCGATGCCCCGCAAGTCCACGAATCCGTCGGTCGCCGACGAGGGCGCCGCGCCCGGCGGTACCGCGGCGGTCGACCGCGCGCTCAGCCTGCTGTCGGCCTTCCGGCCCGGCGACCGCGCGCTGGGCGTGACCGAGCTGGCCGAGCGCACCCGGCTGCACAAGAGCACCGCGCTGCGGCTGCTGAACTCGCTGGCGCATGCCGGGCTGCTGGTGCGCGACGAGACGGGCGGCTGGTCGCCGGGGCCGGAGATCGACCGGCTGGCGCAGGTGCGCGCGGCGGCCTTTCCGCTGGAGGCGGTGGCGCTGCCGCTGATGCGCGCGCTGGTGGCCGCGACCCAGGAGAGCGTGGCGCTGCATGTGCGCTCCGGCGCGCAGCGGCTGTGCCTGCTGCGGGTGGATTCGCCGCATCTGCTGCGCGACCATGTGCGCGCCGGCGACCTGCTGCCGCTGGAGCGCGGCGCCGGCGGCCGGGTGCTGCTGGCCTTTGCCGGCGAACCCGGCGCGCTGCACGAGCAGATCCGCCGGGAGGGCCATCTGCTGCGCACCGGCGACCGGGTGGCCGGGCTCACCGGCATCTCGGCGCCGGTGTGGCGCTCAGGCGGCGCGGCCGGCGCCGCGCCGGTGCTGGTGGGGGCGCTGACGCTGACGGTGCCCGAGCCGCGCATGCGGCCCGAGCTGGTCGGCGCGCTGCGCGAGACGGCCGCGCGCTTGAGCGCGGCGCTGGGCGCGGGCTGAGCTTGGGAGGTGGGCGTGCAGGGCCGGCCTCAGCCTGCCACGGCCGGCCGCACCTTGATCACCCGGCGCGCGGGGTGCTGCGGGCGCTCGGCGCGGGCGCGCAGCTGGCCGCAGCCGGCGTCCACGTCCTGGCCAGCGGAGCGGCGCAGGCGGGTGAGCACGCCGCGCTGGTTGAGCCAGCGCGCCATCTCGGCGGCGCGCTCCCAGCTCGGGCGGCGGAAGCCGCTGCCCTCGACGCTGTTGAACGGGATCAGGTTCATCATCGCGTACTTGCCCGCCAGCAGCTCGGCGATGCCTTCGAGTTCGTCGTCGCTGTCGTTGACGCCCTCGAGCAGCGTCCACTGGTACTGGATCGGGTACTGGGTGGCGCGCGCGTAGTCCTCGGCCAGGCGCACCAGCTCGGCCGGGGCCAGGGCCGGTGCGCGCGGCAGCAGCTCGGCACGCAGCGCGGGCCGCGTGGTGTGCAGCGACAGCGCCAGCGCCGGCTTCACGCGCCCCTGCGGCAGGCGCTCGAACACCCGCAGGTCGCCGACGGTCGAGAACACCAGTTCCTTGTGGCCGATGTTGCCGGCGGTGCCGAGCAGCTCGATGGCGTCCATCACCTCGTCGAGGTTGTGCGCCGGCTCGCCCATGCCCATGAAGACCACGCGGCGCACGCCCTTCAGGCCCGGGCGCTGCTGCCGCGCCAGAGCCACCTGCGCGACGATCTCGGCACTGCCGAGCTGGCGCACCAGGCCGCCCTGGCCGGTCATGCAGAAGCGGCAGCCCACCGCGCAGCCCACCTGGGTGGACACGCACATGCCCCCGCCCTTGGGGCCCGCCGGCAGCAGCACGCTCTCGACCATCTGCCCGTCGCCCAGCCGCACCAGCAGCCGCGCCGAGCCGTCCTCGCCGGGATGGCTGGCCTGCAGCCGCGCCAGCCCGGCCAGCTCCTCGCGCAGCGCGGGCAGCGCTTCGAGCAGCGGCTTCGGATAGAAATGCTCGGGCGCATGGGCGCCCCGGTCATGTGGGTGGGCCTGCGCCCAGTGGCGCAGCACGCGCTGCACATGGGACGGTCCGGCGCCCAGGGCGTGCAGTCGGGAGGTGAGGTCGGGGAGGCGCATGGGTCGTCGGGTCAGGCAGGCTGCGGGCGGGCCGCGGCAGGGGCATGATTGTCGGCGATCCTCACAGCTTCATCTCCAGCCTCACCGCCCACGCCGTGCTGCTGCGGCCCCAGGTGGTCGCGGTCTGGCGGGTGGTGGCGCCGTTCACCGTGGTGGTCGAGACGCTGTCGCGGGCGGCGAGGTTGCTGGCGGAGACGCGCAGCTTCAGGTCCGGCGCGAAGGTCCACAGCGCGTAGGCGTCGATGACCTGGCGGGTGTCGACGGTGGCGCTGCGGTTGGCGTCGAGCTGCACCGCGTAGCCGGGCGTGAAGCTGATGCTGCCGCCCAGCGTCAGCGGCGTGCCGCGCACCCGCCAGTCGGCGCCGGCGCCGGCGCTCCAGCCGGGCTGGCTGTCGAGGCGGTTGTCGGGGCCGGAGAGCGATTCCACCCGCGAGCGGTAGACGCTGAGGTTGGCGCGCAGGTCGACGGCGGGCAAGGGCGGGGCGTTTTCGGCGCGCGGGCCGAGCAGGGCGGCCAGCTCGGCGGCGCGGGCCTTGGCCTCCAGCTCCAGCCCGCGCGAGCGTGCGCGGCCGATGTTCTGCGGCCGCGAGACCCAGCGCAGCGCCTCGTCGCCGGTGTTCTCCAGCGTGACCTGGCTGCGGATCAGATCGTCGATGCGGCGCTCGAAGACGCCGACGCTGAACACGCCGCCCTGCGCCAGATGCTGCTCCCAGGCCAGGTCCAGGCCGGTGGCCAGCTCCGGGCGCAGCGCCGGGTTGCCGCCGCGGTCGGGGTTGATCTCCAGATTGCTGCCACTGGCGCGGGTGCTGCGGGCGATCATCTGCGCCAGCGTCGGCGCCTTGTAGCTGCGGGTCAGGCCGGCGCGGATCAGGCTGCGGCCGCCTTCCTCCAGCCGGTAGACCGCATGCAGCATCGGCGCGGTGACCCGGCTGCGGTTGACCCCCTCGGCCTGGCCGGCGGTGCCGGTGCTGCCGCGGGTGTCGATGCGCTCATGGCGCAGGCCGGCCTGGACGGACCACTGCGGCGTGGGCGTCCATTCGTCCTGGATCCACAGCGAGGTGCGGCGGCTGCGCGACTGCAGCGCGTCGCCGAAGTCGCCGTCGAGCACGCGGGTGCTGCCGTCGGCTTCGGTCTGCAGCGTGCTGCGGCTCTCGTCGCGGCGACCGCTCTCCAGCTCCCAGCCCAGCGCGAGCAGATGGCGGCCTTCCACCAGCGGCCGGCTGGCCTTGCCGCCGGTGCTCAGCCAGCGGTCGCGGCCGTCGCGCTCCTCGTCGATGCGGCGCAGCGGGCTGCCGGCGGCATCGGCCTCGGTGCGCCGGCTGCTGCCGTCCGAGCGCGAGCCGGTGGCGCCGGCGCGCAGCTCCAGCCGCAGGCCGCCCTCCAGCCGGGTCTGCCACTGCGCGTTGAGCCGCGCCAGCGAGAAGCCGCTCTCGCCGGAGGTGGCCGCCTGGGCGTAGTCGGCGCTGCCGGCGCGGGTGAGCAGCGTGCGGCTGCCTTCGCTGACGCTCTCGGAGCGCAGCAAGAAGGGCATCAGCGCGAAGCTCTCGCCCGCGCCCAGCCGCCACTGCACCCGCCCGCCGGCATGCAGCGAGCGGCGCCGCGAGCGGCTGTCGTCCACCCGGTCCTGGTCGCGCGCGAGCTGGCCGTCGGCCTGCGTGGTCTCGACGGTGCGCAGCAGGCTGCCGTCATCGCTGCGGCTCTCGCGCAGATGCACCGAGAGGTTGTAGGACAGATCCTCGATCTGCTCGGCGCGGGTCCAGCTCAGGCCCGGCTGCCATTGCCCGTCGTCGCGGCCCAGGCTCAGGTGCAGATCGTTCAGGCGCTGGCGCACATCCTCGCGCAGCACGATGTTGATGGTGCCGGCCACCGCCTGCGCGCCGGTCTCGGCGGTCGGGCCGCGGGTGATCTCGATGCGCTCGACCTGGCCCGGGGTGAGCGCGTCCAGGCTCATGCCCATCGGCATGCGCTCGCCGTTGATCAGGATCTGGGTGTAGCCGCTGCCCAGGCCGCGCAGGCGCGGATTGCCGCCGCGCCCGGGGCGGCCGTCGAGCGTCACGCCGGGCTGGCGCTTGAGCACCTCGGTCACGGTGGCGTCGCCCTGGCGTTCCAGCTCCTCGCGGCCGATGACGGTCCTGGCGGCGGTGGCCTGGCGGCGCTCGCGGCTTTCGTCGGGCCGGCTGGCACGGATCTCGACCCGCTCCAGCGTGGCCTGCGGCGGCGGCACCGGTGCGGCCGGCGCGCTGTTCTCCTGCGCCTGGACCTGCGCGGCGGCCAGCGCGGCGACCGAGGCCAGCGGCAGCAGCAGGCGCGCGCCTCGCTGGCCTGGGGCCTTCGTCCGGGCGGTCGTTCGAGCGTTCCTGGTGACCTTCTTCGGAGTGTTCATACGTGGAGGGGTAGATTTTTCGGACACGGCGTTCATTGTCTGCCGCGTTGCTCGCCCGTATAGACTCGCGGCCCATGACCGAATCCACGCTCATGACCCTCGCTCCGTCCGCCCCGGGCCCCCGGGCCGATCTCGCCGGCCGCCGCATCGTGCTCGGCCTGAGCGGCGGCATCGCCTGCTACAAGAGCGCGGAGCTCGCGCGCCTGCTGGTCAAGGCCGGCGCCGAGGTGCGGGTCGCGATGACCGCCGGCGCGCTGCATTTCATGACCGCCGAGACGATGCAGGCGCTCTCCGGCCATCCGGTCGCGCTGGACACCTGGGACGCCCGCGAGCCCAACGGCATGCCGCACATCAACCTGACCCGCGGCGCCGACGCGGTGCTGGTGGCGCCGGCCAGCGCCGATTTCATCGCCCGTCTGGCGCAGGGCCGCGCCGACGACCTGCTCAGCCTGACCTGCCTGGCGCGTCCGCTGGCCAGCGGTGCGGCGGACGCGCGTCCGGTGCCGCTGATCGTGGCACCCGCGATGAACCGCGAGATGTGGGCGCACCCGGCCACGCAGCGCAACCTGCGCCAGATCGCCGCCGACGGCGCGCTGGTGCTGGGCGTCGACGCCGGCGCGCAGGCCTGCGGCGAGATCGGCGACGGCCGCATGATCGAGCCCGAGGCGATCGTCGAGGAACTGGTGGCGGCGCTGTCGCCGAAACCGCTGGCCGGTCGGCGCCTGCTGATCACCGCCGGCCCGACCTTCGAGGCGATCGACCCGGTGCGCGGCATCACCAATCTGTCCAGCGGCAAGATGGGCTTCGCGATCGCACGCGCCGCCCGCGAGGCCGGCGCCGACGTGACGCTGGTGGCCGGCCCGGTGCACCTGGACACGCCGCGCGGGGTGACCCGCATCGATGTGCGCTCGGCGCAGCAGATGCTCGACGCGGTGATGCCGCGCGCGCCGCTGCACGATCTCTTCGTCGCCACCGCCGCGGTGGCCGACTGGCGCCCGGCCTCGCTGTCGGAGCACAAGATCAAGAAGGACGGCAAGAAGGTCGCCCCGAGCTTCGAGCTGGCCGAGAACCCCGACATCCTGGCCGCGGTGGCGCGCCTGCCCGAGGACCAGCGCCCGTTCTGCGTCGGCTTTGCCGCCGAGAGCGAGAAGCTCGAGCAGCACGCGCGCGAAAAGCTTCAGAGAAAGAACATTCCGCTGATCGTCGGCAACCTGGGCCCGGCCACCTTCGGCCGCGACGACAACGCGCTGCTGCTGGTCGATGCCGAGCACAGCCGCCCGCTGCCCGAGGACGGCCGCGCCTGCGACAAGCAGACGCTGGCGCGTGCGCTGGTGGCGGAGATCGCGCGGCGGCTTCATCTCGGAGCGTGATGTATCCGCAACGAAGTGAAAAATAACAAGACCTTGACATATAGTTAATTAACGGTACGTTAAGATTTGTCGAGTTGGGTTTCCGATCGACAACATCATTGACGGACTGAAATGAAGAAGAACACCAGGCTGGCGGCCACCGCCGCACTGGCGCTGCTGCCGGTGGCCGCTGCTGCCGCCGAAGCCCTCGAGCTTTCCCGGGTCGAGGTGACCGGCAGCCGGATGCTGCGCAGCGTGGGCGAGGGCAGTGCGCCGCTGCGCACCCTGCAGCGCGCCGAGATCGAGCGCTCCGGCGCCAGCACCGTGGCCGAGCTGCTCGAGCGGCTGCCGCAGATGCAGGGCATGCTGGCGCTGTCGGAGAGCGTCGGCAATGACGGCAACGGCGTGACCGCGGCTTCCATTCACGGCCTGGGCGCGCGCTACACGCTGGTGCTGCTCGACGGCCAGCGCCTGGCGCCGGCCGATTCCGGCTCGGTGGTCGATCTGGGCACGCTGCCGCTGGCCGCGCTCGAGCGCATCGAGATCCTGGGCGACGGCGCCTCGGCGCTGTACGGTGCCGACGCGATCGGCGGCGTGGTCAACCTGATCCTGCGCCGTGGCGAGCGGCCGCTGGCGCTCTCGGCGCGCGCGCTGCGGCCGCAGCAGGCGGGCGGGCGTGGCTGGAGCGCCTCGCTGTCGCAGGGCCTGGGCGACGAGCTGCGCGACGGCGGCACGCTGTCGTGGACGCTGGAGCTGGCGCGCACCGAGGCGGTCCGTGCCTCGCAGCGCCCCTTCGCCTCGACCGGCCTGATCCGCTTCCGCGACGCGCAGGGGCGCGATCTGCTGTTCTTCAACGGCTCGATGCGCACCGTGCCGGCCAACGCCACCGTCAGCTACACCGACGCCGCCGGCGAGGCCGCCACCGCCTGGATCAATCCGGGCCTGCAGGCCAGCGGCAGCTGCGGCAGCCGCCACATCGAGGCCGGCGGGCTGTGCTACTACGACTACGCCTCGACGGTGGATGTGGCGCCGCAGACCCAGAGCGCCGGCCTGACGCTGGACGGCGCGCGCCGGCTCGATGCCGGCTGGACGCTGCGCGGCACCGCGCTGTGGCGCGACACCCTGACCCGTGCGACGGTGGCGCCGTATCCGACCGATGTCTCGCTCGAGGCCGGCTCGGCCGCCTTCGCCCGCAGCCTGGCCCCGTGGCTGACCCAGGAGCAGATCGACGGCCATGACAGCACCGTGGTGAGCTGGCGCCTGCAGGACGCCGGGCCGCGGGTGGTCGACTACCGCAACCGCCGCATGCATGTCAGCGCCGGGCTCGACGGCGAGGCCGGCGGCTGGCAGCTGCGCACCCGCGCGCTGCTGTCGCTGCACGAGCAGCGCCAGAACCTGCATGACGGCTGGCTGCTGGCGGCACCCTTCCAGGCGGCGCTGGCCGACGGCCGGCTCGACCCGTTTGCCGCAAGCCAGGACGCGGGCGGTCTGGCGGCGCTGTCGGCCTCGGGCTGGCGCGGCCGCTACGACACCGCGCGCACCCATCTGGCCGGTCTGGAGACCGGCGGATCGACCACGCTGTTCGAGCTGCCGGGCGGCCCGGCCCAGCTCGGTCTGGGCGCGGAGTGGCGGCGCAGCGGCTGGAGCCGCACGCTGTCGGACACCGCCCGCAGCGGCGCGCTGCTGTCGAGCGACGCGCAGACCGCCGCTGACCTGAGCCGCGACAGCGCCGGCGCCTACGGCGAGCTGGCGCTGCCGCTGCGGCGCGACATGCGCCTGGATGCCTCGCTGCGCGCCGACCGCATCGGCCCGGTGCAGGATCATCTGGCCGACCGCAGCATCGGCCGCTCGGCCAGCGAGGCCACCGGCCGCATCGGCTGGCGCTGGCAGCCCTCGGCCGGGCTGATGTGGCGCGCCGCGGCCGGCACCGGCTTCCGGGCGCCTGATCTGCTGCAGGTCGCCCGCGCCGAGCAGGACTACGGCGTGACCGCCGGCAGCTACGCCTGCCCCTTCACCGCCGCCAACGGCCTGGGCTCGCATCCCTATGCCGCGCTGTGCTGGCCGGGCAGCAACCAGATCGACCTGCTCAAGGGCGGCAACCCGGACCTGAAACCGGAGCGCTCCAGCCACTGGTCGGCCGGCCTGCGCCTGGAGCCCTCGGCCGATCTGGGCTTCGGCGCCGATCTGTGGTCGGTGCGCATCCGCGATGCGGTGCAGGAGATCAGCGAGCAGCTGATCCTCAACGACCCGGTGCGCTACGCCAGCCTCTACACCCGCAAGACCAGCGCCGCCACCGGCACCGACGTGCTGGCGCTGCGGCAGCTGCCGGTCAACATCGGCCGGGTCGAGCAGCGCGGCCTGGACTGGCAGGCACACCTGCGCCACGGCTCGCCCTGGGGGCGTGTCACCCACCGCATCGAAGGCACCTGGCTGCTGCATTCGCGCTACACCGTGCCGGGCAGCGATGGCGAATGGGCCTCCAGCCTGGGCCGCTTCGGCCTCGACGACCGGGTGGCCTTCCGCCATGTGGTGGCGCTGTCGGCGGCGCTCGAGCGTGGCCGCTGGTCGCATCAGGCGCGGGTGAACTGGCGCAGCGGCTACCAGGACATGGTGCAGACCGAGGCCGGCTGCGCGGTCACCAGCGCCGACGGCCTGAGCTGCATGGCCGTCGAGCGCCGGGTGCCCTCGCACTGGACGCTGGACTGGACCAGCCGCTGGCAGCCGCGCGCCGACCTGACGCTGACGCTGTCGGTGCTCAACCTGCTCGACCGCGATCCGCCGCTGACGCTGCGCACCAGCGGCGCGCACATGATCGGCTTCGATCCGCGCTATGCCAGCGGCCAGGGCCGCACGCTGCAGCTCGGACTGGACTGGCGCTTCTGAGCCGAGGCGCCTTGGGGCCTTGGGGGGGCGGCGGATCGGCTAACCTTGCGGCATGGAACGCAATACCCGTCAGCGCATCGCCATCCGCGAGGCGATCGAGGTGGCCCGCCGGCCGCTGCTGCCCCAGGAGGTGCTCGACCAGGCCCAGTCGCTCGCACCGGGCCTGGGCATCGCCACCGTCTACCGCAATCTGAAGGCCCTGGTCGATGACGGCACGCTGGCGGTGGTGCAGCTGCCCGGCGAAAACCCGCGCTACGAGCCGGTCAGCCGCCGCCACCATCACCATTTCCAGTGCCGACGCTGCCAGCGCGTCTTCGACGTGCACGCCTGCCCGGGCGACCTGTCCCGGCTGGCCCCGCCGGGCTTCTCGGTCGAGGACCACGACCTGACGCTGTACGGCTGCTGCGCCGACTGCGCCGGACAGGCCGACCGCACCTCCGCCCATGGGCATGCCCATGCGCCCGGCCACGACGGCTGCCGCTGAACGCACTTTCCTTGAGGAGCTTCCTTCGGTGACTGAAAGCAATCCCTACGGACTGGCCGCGCTGTGGGCCGGCTCCGACCTGGTCGCCAAGCTGGTGCTGCTGATGATGGTGGTGATGTCGGCGGCGAGCTGGTATGTCATCGTCGTCAAGTGGCTGGAGCAGCAGCGCATGCTGCGCCAGGCGCGTGCGGCCGAGTCCTTCTGGCAGGCCGCCAGCGTCGCGCAGGGCGCCGAGCAGCTCGAGCGCGGCAGCCCCTTGCGCTTCATCGCCCAGGCCGGCGTCGAGGCCAGCGGCAAGCACGCCGGCCTGCTCGGTCGCATCGACCTGCACACCTGGATCACGATGTCGATCCAGCGCGCGATCGAGCGGGTGCAGGGCCGGCTGCAGAACGGGCTGGCGCTGCTGGCCACCGTCGGCTCGACGGCGCCCTTCGTCGGCCTCTTCGGCACCGTCTGGGGCATCTACCACGCGCTGACCGCGATCGGCGTGGCGGGTCAGGCCTCGATCGACAAGGTCGCCGGGCCGGTGGGCGAGGCGCTGATCATGACCGCGATCGGTCTGGCGGTGGCGGTGCCGGCGGTGCTGGGCTACAACTGGCTGGTGCGCCGCAACAAGGCGGTGATGGACGAGGTGCGCGGCTTCGCCGCCGACCTGCACGCGGTGCTGCTGGCCGAGCCGCGATGACGCTGCCCCGCGGCCCCTTCGACGCGCCGCCCGAGGAGGATGCGGTGATCTCGACCATCAACACCACGCCGCTGGTCGACGTGATGCTGGTGCTGCTGATCATCTTCCTGATCACCATCCCGGTGGTGGCGACCTCGGTGCCGGTCGAGCTGCCCCAGGAGCGGCTGCAGCCGCGCGAGACCCGGCCCGACAGCATCGTCATCTCGGTCGATGCGGCCGGGCGCATCTTCTGGCATGACCTGCCGCTGGCCGGGCCGGAGGCGCTGAAGGCCCGGCTGCTGGAGGCCGCGCGCCGTGCGCCGCCGGGCCAGGCGCCGGAGGTCCAGGTGCGCGGCGACCGCCGCAGCGCCTTCGATCCGGTCGCGCAGGCGGTGCTGGCCTGCCAGCGCGCCGGCATCGCGCGCATTTCCTTCATCACCGAGCCGCAGGCGCTGCGTTGAAAGGACCGATCCGATGGCGATGAACCTCGGCCCCGGCGACACCGCCGGCGGCGACGACGAGCCGCTGATGGAGATCAACACCACGCCGCTGATCGACGTGATGCTGGTGCTGCTGGTGATGCTGATCATCACGATCCCGATCCAGCTGCATTCGGCCGATCTCGACCTGCCGGTGGCGCCGGCCGCACCGCCGGTCGAGCCGCCGGAGGTGGTGCGCATCGACATCGCGCCCGACGGTGCGCTGCGCTGGCAGGATGAGCCGCTGGCCGACCGTGCCGCGCTGGTGGCGCGGCTGCAGGCCGAGGCGGCGCGGCCGCGTCCGGCCGAGCTGCACATCCGCCCGGCACCGGGCTCGGCCTATGCCGCCTTTGCCGAGGTGATGGTCGAGGCGCAGCGTGCGGGGCTGAAGCGCCTGGGCGTGGCCGGCCTCGAGCAGTTCGAGCCTGCGCGCTGAAACGGGGAGAGTCCGCACGATGCCGCTGCCCGAATTCGAGAACCCGTCACGCGCGCCGCGCTGGGCCGGTGCCGCTGCGGTGGTCGGCCTGCACCTGCTGGCGGGCTGGGCGCTGATGTCCGGTCTGGCGCGCCAGACGGTCGAGTCGGTGCGCCAGACGGTGGAGATGGCGATCATTGACGCGCCAGCACCGCCGCCGCCCCCGCCGCCGCCGCCCCGCCCGAAGGAGACGCCGCCTCCGCCCGCCCCGGCGCCGAAGACGCCCCCGCCCCCGGCGGTAGCGCCGCCCCCACCCGCGCCCAAGGTCTGGGCGCCTCAGCCCGAGATCACGCCACCGCCTGCGCCTGCCGCCGCGCCGGTGCAGGCGGTGCAGCCCGAGCCGCCTCGGCCTGTGCCACCCGCTCCGCCGGCACCGCCTGCGCCCGCCGCACCGGCGCCTGTCGCGGCTCCGGCAGCGCCGGCCGCGCCGGTGCGCGCCGAGGTCGGCCTGGCCTGCCCGGGCTATGCGCAGATCATCCAGGACACGATGGCCGGTGCCTTCGACCGCTACGGCATCACTGGCGTGGTGAAGGTGCGCATGCTGGTGCGCGGCGGTCAGGTGGTGGAGGCCAGCGTGCTGTCCGGGCCGCGTGAATACCACCGGCTGGCGGTCAGCGCGGCGCGGCGCATGAAATGCCAGGCCAGCGGGGCCGACGAGGTGCAGGTGAACTTCGAGATCAGCCTGCGCGAGGAGTGAGCCGGGAGCGCGGGCTCGGCCGTCAGCGGGCCTTGGCCAGGTTCATCACCCAGTAGTTCGACTGGTTGGCGGTGTTGACCACGCAGGCGACTGCGACATCCCGCACCGTCGCGTTCATCAGGTTGGCGCAGTGGCCGTCGCTGTTCATCCAGGCGTCGACCACCCGGGTGATGCCGGGCTGGCCGGCAGCGATGTTCTCGGCCACCGTCGACCAGGCGTAGCCCGCTGCACTGACCCGGTCGGCCACGTTGCTGCCGCTGGAGCCGGTGTGGCTGAAGAAGCCCTTGGCGACCATGTCCTTCGCATGTCCGGCCGCCGCGGCGAACAGCTGATCGTTCCAGCTCAGCGCGCCCGCGGCCGGGAAGCTGCCACGGCTGCCGCAACTCTGAGCGCTGGCGCGCCGGCGGTTGATCTCGGCCAGCATCGCGCTCTGGTAGCCGTCGATGCCGCAGCGTTCGCTCGCCGCGATCGCCGATGCGGTCTGGGCGGTGCTGCCGGTGCCGGCGCTGACGCTGGAGGTGGTGCTGGCGGCCGAGCCGCCATCGTCCGAGCCGCCGCCACAGCCGGCCAGCAGTGCGGCCAGCAGCGCGGTGGTGATGGCGGGCAGGGACAGGCGCTTGTTACAGGTGCGGATCATGGCGGGACGAAGTCAGGTGGCTGGCCGTGTTGTCGGCTCGATGGACTTCATTCTGGAGAGCCGCTCCTGTCCGGCAAGGGGCGGTGGGCGCCATGTTGCGGGGGTTGTGGCTTCTACACGCGCCAACCTGCGCCATCTTCACGGATCTTGTCGGACATGCCCGTGTTCGAGGGGGCTGGGGCCGTAGCGAAGCGATCCGGCTCCGATCAGACTGGCGATGCCGAATCTGAAATAAGCTGCATCGCCTCGTTGGCAACTTGTTCGGATCGGCTACAGGAGTCAGCATGTCTTTCCTCGCCGCGCCGAAGCACCACGCCCACCCGGACACGCCGCCGGTGGTCATGGTTCGGCCGAACGTCTGGCGCATCACCTTCGCCGAGAGCGACCGCCCGTCCCGGCGTGCCCGCCATGGTCGGGCTCGCTGGAGCCTGAGCGCCGGTCTGCGCCGCCAGCCGACCTTCCGTCCGGGGCGTCGCCTGGTACGGTGAAGATCTTGAAAGGTTCGCCGGGTACGATCCGGCGATGTCAATTCACGTCTCCACGGATATTCCGTCTTTTTCTTCACGAGCTTCACAAGCTTCACGATCCCAGGCGCTGCCGCTGGTCGATCTGGGCAAGGCGCTGGCCTCGCAGCTGATCGTCTGGCATCACCTGGCGCTGTACGGGCCGATGTGCGAGGTGGCCGAGTCGCTGGCGCCGGCGCTGCGCGACTGGTTGGTCGAGCAGGGCCGGCTGGCGGTGCAGGTCTTCCTGGTGATGGCGGGCTTCCTGGCGGCGCGCTCGATGCTGCCGCATCCGGCAGCCGAGCCGCGTGCCACCGGGGTGGCTGCCGCGATCGGCCGGCGCTTCCTGCGTCTGGCCGAGCCGGCTTGGGTGGCGCTGCTGGCTGCGATGTTCGCGGCCTGGGTCGCGCGCGCTCTGATCGATCACCCGACGATTCCCGAGGCGCCGACGCTGCTTCAGGTGCTGGCCCATCTGCTGATGGTCCAGGATGTGGCGGGTCTGGAGGCGCTCTCGGCCGGGGTCTGGTATGTCGCGATCGACCTGCAGCTCTTTGCGCTGGTGGCGCTGCTGTGCGGCCTGCGGCGCGGCATCGCCCGTCCGGCGCGGTCGGCGCTGACGGCGCTGCTGCTGCTGGCCGGCGTCACGCTGTCGCTGCTGCTGTTCAACCGCGAGCCTGATCTGGATGTCTGGGCGATCTACTTCGTCGGCGCCTACGGCCTGGGCATGCTGGCGCACTGGGCGGCGAGCGCCCGGCGGCCGGTCTCGCGCATCGGCTGGCTGCTGGCCATCCTGACGCTGACCGGGCTGGCGCTGTGGCTGGACTGGCGGGTGCGCATCCTGCTGGCCGGCACCAGCGCGCTGGTGCTGGCGCTGCTGGTGCCGCTGGATCTGCGCCTGCCGGCCTGGCTGGCGCGGCCGGTGGCCGCGCTCTCGCACATCTCCTACACCGTGTTCCTGCTGCACTACCCGGTGCTGCTGCTGACCGGCGCGCTGATCGGCCGCCTGTGGCCGGATGCGTCGCAAGTGCATGCGCTCGGGCTGGTGCTGGCCTGGGCGCTCAGCCTGCTGGCGGGCTGGGCGCTGCAGTCGGCGCTGGACGGCCGCGAGCGTGCCCGGCAGCGGCCGGCGGCGGGCGCCGTCGTGGCGGATCAGCGCGCGGCGGTGCCGGGCTGAGCCGGCGCATGCGCGTCGTCGCCGTGCGGCAGCGCGGCGTCGATCGCGTGGGTCAGGGTCTCTTCGGCCGGCATCGGCGACTGGCCGTTGAGCGCCGCATTCATCTGATGGCTGTCGAGCTGGCCGCACCACTTGGCCACGACCAGGGTGGCCACGCCGTTGCCGATCAGGTTGGTCAGCGCACGGGCTTCCGACATGAAGCGGTCGATGCCCAGGATCAGCGCCAGACCGGCCACCGGCACGCCGCCCACGGCGGAGAGCGTCGCCGCCAGCACGATGAAGCCCGAGCCGGTCACGCCGGCCGCGCCCTTGGAGGTCAGCAGCAGCACGCCCAGCAGCGTGATCTGCTGCGTCAGCGTCATCGGCGTGTCGGTGGCCTGGGCGATGAAGACCGCGGCCATCGTCAGGTAGATCGAGGTGCCGTCCAGGTTGAAGGAGTAGCCGGTGGGCACCACCAGGCCGACGACCGACTTCTCGGCGCCGGCGTGTTCGAGCTTCTTCATGATGCGCGGCAGCACCGACTCCGACGAGGAGGTGCCCAGCACGATCAGCAGCTCTTCCTTGATGTAGCGGATGAAGGCGGTGATCGAGAAGCCGTGCGCCTTGGCGATGCCGCCCAGCACCACCAGCACGAAGATCAGGCAGGTGGCGTAGAAGGTGGCCATCAGCTGCGCGAGCTGCATCAGCGATCCCACGCCGTACTTGCCGATGGTGAAGGCCATCGCGCCGAAGGCGCCGATCGGGGCGACCTTCATGATGATGCCGACGATCGCGAACAGCACATGCGAGAACTTGTCGATGAAGGTGAAGACGATGTTGCGCCGGCCGCCGAACTTCTGCAGCCCGAAGCCGAACATCACCGAGAACAGCAGCACCTGCAGGATGTCGCCCTTGGCGAAGGCATCCACCACGCTCGACGGAATGATCGCGAGCAGGAAGTCGACCGTGCCCTTCATCTTGCCCGGCTCGACATAGGCGGCGATGCCCTTGGTGTCGAGCGAGCTGGGGTCGACATGCATGCCGGCGCCCGGCTGCACGACGTTGACGATCACCAGGCCGATGATCAGCGCCAGCGTCGAGACGATCTCGAAATAGAGCAGCGCCAGGCCGCCGGTGCGGCCGACCTTCTTCATGTCGTCCATGCCGGCGATGCCCAGCACGACGGTGCAGAAGATGATCGGCGCGATGATCATCTTGATCAGCTTGATGAAGCCGTCGCCCAGCGGCTTCATCTGCTCGCCCAGCGCCGGCGCAAAGTGGCCCAGCGCGATGCCGATCGCGATCGCGGCCAGCACCTGGACATAGAGAGATCGATAGAACGGCGTTTGGGCTGCCGCGGCCGGAGTGCTTGTCATCGGGGTCTTTCTTCGGGTTTACCTTGACAGGGTTTTCACCAGTCTAGAAGCCGAAGTCCGCCCGTCTGTCGTGGGTTCCACGTAGCGCTGGATCAAGCCGAGCGGCTGTGGCGCAGCGCCTGGTCGACCTCGTCGCGCAGCCGGCGCAGCGCCGCCAGCTCGGTGCCGGGCGCCCGCAGCGCCGACCACAGCATCTCGACCAGATCCTGCGCGATCGCGTCGAGGTCGACCGGGCGATCCTGCGCGACCACCTCCCACAGGATGTGCTCCATCGGCCCGAGCACCAGCGAGCGCAGCAGCCGCAGCGGCATGTCGGCGCGGATCTCGCCGCGCGCCTGGCCGCGCGCGAGCAGCTCCATCAGCGGTGCGGTGTAGCGCTTCTGCAGCGGCAGGAAGCTCTCGCCGAGTTCCTGGCCCTTGGAGCGGCCCTCGGAGAGCACCAGCGCGCACAGCCCGGTGCCCTGGATCAGGAACAGGCGCAGATGCGTGCGCACCAGATGGTCGAGCTGCTCGCGCGCCGAGGCCTCGCGCGGCAGGCCGGCCTCCATCGCCGCGACGATCTCGTCGTACCAGTCCTCGATGACCCGCACGCACAGCTCGCGCTTGCCGCGGAAGTAGGTGAAGACGGTGGCTTCGCTGATGCCCAGGCGCTGGGCGATCTCGGTGGTGGTGGCGCGCTCGTAGCCCTTCTCGGCGAAGACCTCGCGGCCGACGCGCAGCAGGTCGCGGATGCGCTGCTCGGACTTGGCGCTGGCCGGGCTGCGGCGCTGCGGCGATCGGGCCGGGCCGCCGGCGTCGTCGGGGGGGAGGGCGGTGCGGGTGCTCATGGGCGGCATTGTCCGGCAGCGGAAGGGTCGACAGGCCCTGAAAGATGAGCCTTGCTCAATTCTTGATGTCTTCGCGCAGGCTGCAACCCGGGTTCACCCTCGGTGCAAAGCAATCGACATGGTGCAGAATGAAAATGAGTGAAGCTCAACAAATGTCGGCAAGGCTCAGCAAGGAGTGGCGCCTCATGTCTGGTTCGTCTGGTTTGTCTGATTCGTCCGGTTCTTTCGGCATCGTCCCGGTCGACGGCCTGTCCCATGTGCAGGGCGAGTGTTCCCGGCCGCTGTCCGCGCTGACCTTGCCGGCGCTGCTGGCGGCCACCGTCGCGCGCTGGCCGCAGCGCGACGCGGTGGTGCTGCGCGAGCAGGGCCTGCGCTGGAACTGGGCGCAGTTCGCGCTCGAGATCGACCGGCTCGCCGACGGCCTGCGCCGGCTGGGCCTGGTGGCCGGCGACCGCGTCGGCATCTGGTCACCGAACCGGGCCGAGTGGCTGGTCACGCAGTTCGCCACCGCACGGCTGGGTCTCATCCTGGTCAACATCAACCCGGCCTACCGGCTGGCGGAGCTGGAATACGCGCTGCGGCTGGCCGGCTGCCGCGCGGTGATCGCCGCCGAGCGGCTGCGCGGCGCCGACTACCTGGCGATGCTGGCCGAGGTCGCGCCGCGGCTGCCGGCGCTGCAATGCGTGATCCGGCTCGGCGAGGGCGAGACGCCGGGCATGCGCCGCTACGCCGATGTGCTCGTGCCCGCGGACGAGGTCGACCGGGCCGCGCTCGACGCGATCTCGGCCGGCCTGGGCTGCCATGACCCGATCAACATCCAGTTCACCAGCGGCACCACCGGCCACCCGAAGGGCGCGACGCTGACGCACCACAACATCGTCAACAACGCGATCGCGGTGGCGGCGGCGATGCGCTTCAGCGAGGCCGATCGGCTGTGCATTCCGGTGCCGCTGTACCACTGCTTCGGCATGGTGCTGGCGGTGCTGGCCTGCGTGGCCAGCGGCGCGGCGATGGTGTTCCCGGGCGAGGTCTTCGATGCCGGCGCCACGCTGGCGGCGGTGTCCGAGGAGCGCTGCACCGCGCTGCACGGCGTGCCGACGATGTTCATCGCCGAGCTGGACCACCCGGAGTTCGAGCGCTTCGACCTGTCGCGCCTGCGCACCGGCATCATGGCCGGCTCGCCGTGTCCGATCGAGACGATGAAGAAGGTGGTCGCGCGCATGAACCTGCGCGAGATCACCATCGCCTACGGCATGACCGAGACCAGCCCGGTCTCCTTCCAGAGCAGCACCGACGACCCGCTGGAGCGCCGCGTCACCACGGTCGGCCGGGTGCAGCCGCATGTCGAGGCCCGGGTGGTCGACGCCGACGGCCGCACCGTGCCGGTCGGCACGCCGGGCGAGCTGTGGACCCGCGGCTATCTGGTGATGCAGGGCTACTGGGGCGACGAGGCCCGCACGCGCGAGGCGGTGGTCGAGGGCGGCTGGATGCGCACCGGCGACCTGGCCACGATCGACGCCGAGGGCTACTGCAACATCGTCGGCCGGGTGAAGGACATGCTGATCCGCGGCGGCGAGAACATCTACCCGCGCGAGATCGAGGAATTCCTGTTCCGCCACCCGAAGGTGCAGTCGGTGCAGGTCTTCGGCGTGCCGGATCAGAAGTACGGCGAGGAGGTCTGCGCCTGGATCATGCTGCGGCCGGGCGAGACGGCGACCGACGAGGAGATCCAGGCCTTCTGCCGCGACCAGATCGCCCACTACAAGATCCCGCGCCACATCCGCTTCGTCACCGAGATGCCGATGACGATCACCGGCAAGGTGCAGAAATTCATGATGCGCCGCGCGATGGCCGAGGCGCTGGCGCGCGACGAGGACCGGACCGCCTGAGCGGTCCGAGCCGTCTTTTCCCCCGTTTTTCCCCCGTTTTCCGTCATCCCCGCGCAGGCGGGGATCCACGCCAGAGGCCCCCCATGTTCGAATCCACCTTCCAGTTCCCCCTCGGCGACGACATCGCCGCGCTGCGCGAGGCGGTGCGCGACTTCGCGCAGAACGAGATCGCGCCGCGTGCGGCCGACATCGACCGCGACAACCTCTTCCCGCATGCGCTGTGGAAAAAGCTCGGCGACCTCGGCGTCAACGGCCTGACGGTGCCCGAGGAGTACGGCGGCACCAACCTCGGCTATGTGGCGCACATGGTGGCGATGGAGGAGATCAGCCGCGCCAGCGCCTCGGTCGGCCTGAGCTACGGCGCGCATTCCAACCTCTGCATCAACCAGATCAAGCGCAACGGCACCGAGGCGCAGAAGCAGAAATACCTGCCCCGCCTCATCAGCGGCGAGCACATCGGCGCGCTGGCGATGAGCGAGCCCGGCGCCGGCTCGGATGTGGTCAGCATGAAGCTGCGTGCCGAGAAGCGGGGCGACCGCTACGTGCTCAACGGCTCGAAGATGTGGATCACCAACGGCGGCGACGCCGACACGCTGGTGGTCTACGCCAAGACCGAGCCGGAGATGGGCGCGCGTGGCATGACCGCCTTCATCATCGAGAAGGGCTTTGCGGGTTTCAGCCACGGCCACCATCTCGACAAGCTCGGCATGCGCGGCTCCAACACCTGGCCGCTGTTCTTCGACAACTGCGAGGTGCCGGAAGAGAACGTGCTCGGCGGCGAGGGCAACGGCGCGAAGGTGCTGATGTCGGGCCTGGACTACGAGCGCATCGTGCTGTCGGGCGGGCCGCTCGGGATCATGGCGGCGTGCCTGGACGTGGTCGTGCCCTTCGTGCACGAGCGCAAGCAGTTCGGCCAGTCGATCGGCGAGTTCCAGCTGATGCAGGGCAAGCTGGCCGACATGTATTCGACCTTCCAGGCCTGCCGCGCCTACGGCTACGCGGTGGCGCAGGCCTGCGACCGCGGCGACCACAGCCGCACCCTGCGCAAGGACGCCGCCGGCGTGATCCTCTACACCGCCGAGAAGGCGACCTGGATGGCCGGCGAGGCGATCCAGGCGCTGGGCGGCGTCGGCTACACCAACGAATACCCGACCGGCCGCCTCTGGCGCGACGCCAAGCTCTACGAGATCGGCGCCGGCACCTCCGAGATCCGTCGCATGCTGATCGGCCGCGAGCTGTTCAGCGAGACCTGCTGAGGACGCCGCCATGCAGGTGCTGCAGAGCAAGATCAATCCGCGCTCGGAAGACTTCCGGGCCAACGCGGCGCAGATGCGTGCGCTGGTCGAGGACCTGCGCGCGAAGGCGGCGCAGGTGGCGCTGGGCGGCGGCGAGGCCGCGCGCGCCCGGCATGTCGCCCGCGGCAAGCTGCTGCCGCGCGAGCGCATCGACCACCTGCTCGACCCGGGCACGCCCTTCCTGGAGATCGGCCAGATGGCCGCCTTCGGGATGTACGGCGACGAGGCGCCCTCGGCCGGCATGATCGCCGGCGTCGGCCGGGTCGAGGGCGTGGAGTGCCTGATCGTCGCCAACGACGCCACCGTCAAGGGCGGCACCTACTATCCCGTGACGGTCAAGAAGCACCTGCGCGCCCAGGAGATCGCGCTGCAGAACCATCTGCCGTGCATCTACCTGGTCGACTCCGGCGGCGCCTTCCTGCCGCTGCAGGACGAGGTCTTCCCGGACCGCGACCACTTCGGCCGCATCTTCTACAACCAGGCGACGATGTCGTCGATGGGCATCCCGCAGATTGCGGTGGTGATGGGCTCGTGCACCGCCGGCGGCGCCTACGTGCCGGCGATGAGCGACGAGACCATCATCGTGCGCGAGCAGGGCACCATCTTCCTGGGCGGCCCGCCGCTGGTGAAGGCCGCCACCGGCGAGGTGGTCTCGGCCGAGGACCTGGGCGGCGGCGACGTGCACACCCGCCTCTCGGGCGTGGCCGACCATCTGGCCGAGAACGACAGCCATGCGCTGTTCCTGTGCCGGCGCATCGTCGCGAACCTGAACCGCAGGAAGCCCGACCCGCTCAGGCTCGCGCCGGTCGAGGCGCCGCTCTACGATCCCGAGGAGATCCACGGCATCGTGCCGCTGGACACCCGCAAGCCCTGGGACGTGCGCGAGGTGATCGCGCGTGTCGTCGACGGCTCGCGCTTCGATGAGTTCAAGGCGCGCTACGGCGCGACGCTGGTGACCGGCTTCGCGCATCTGCACGGCATGCCGGTGGGCCTGATCGCCAACAACGGCATCCTGTTCGGCGAGTCGGCGCAGAAAGGCGCGCATTTCATCGAGCTGTGCGCTCAAAGGGCCATCCCGCTCGTCTTCCTGCAGAACATCACCGGCTTCATGGTCGGCCAGAAATACGAGAGCGGCGGCATCGCCAAGGACGGCGCCAAGATGGTGACGGCGGTGGCCACCGCGCAGGTGCCCAAGGTGACGATGCTGATCGGCGGCAGCTTCGGCGCCGGCAACTACGGCATGTGCGGCCGCGCCTACAGCCCGCGCTTCCTGTGGATGTGGCCGAACTCGCGCATCAGCGTGATGGGCGGCGAGCAGGCCGCCAGCGTGCTGGCCACCGTGCGGCGCGACGGCATCGAGGCCAGGGGCGGTGCCTGGTCGGCCGACGACGAGGCGGCGTTCAAGGCGCCGATCCGTGCGCAGTACGAGGCCCAGGGCCACCCGTACTACGCCACCGCGCGGCTCTGGGACGACGGGCTGGTCGATCCGGCGCAGACCCGCCGGGTGCTGGCGCTGTCGCTGTCGGCGGCGCTGAACGCGCCGGTGGCGCCGACGAAGTTCGGCGTGTTCCGCATGTGAGGGGGACGGACCGATGACGATCTCCACGACGACATCCCTGGCGACGCTGCGCATCGAGCGCCGCGGCCCGGCGGCCTGGATCTGGATGGCCCGGCCTGCGGTGCACAACGCCTTCGACGAGACGCTGATCGCCGAGCTGACCGACACGCTGCGCCAGCTCGACGCCGACCCGGCGGTGCGCGCCATCGTGCTGGCCGGCGAGGGCCGCAGCTTCTCGGCCGGCGCCGACCTGAACTGGATGCGCCGCCAGGGCGAGGCCTCGGTCGAGGACAACCTCGCCGACGCGCGCCGGCTCGCCGGGCTGTTCCGCACGCTGTCGACCTGCGTCACGCCGACGCTCGCCCGGGTGCAGGGCGCCGCGCTCGGTGGCGGCATGGGGCTGGCGGCCGCCTGCGACCTCTGCGTCGCCGCCGAGCGGGCGGTGTTCGCGACCTCCGAGGTGCGCTTCGGCATCATTCCGTCGGCGATCAGCCCCTATGTGATCCGCGCGATCGGCGAGCGCCAGGCGTACCGCTATTTCCAGACCGCCGAGCGCATCCCGGCCGCGCGGGCCCGCGAGCTGGGGCTGGTGCATGAGGTGACGACCGACGACGGCCTCGACACCCAGGTCGACGCGCTGATCGAGGCGCTGCTGACCGGCGGCCTGCAGGCGCAGGCCGCGGCGACCGAGCTGATCCGCGCCGTCGCCAGCCGGCCGATCACCGATGCGCTGGTCGAGGACACCGCGCGGCGCATCGCCACGCTGCGCGCCACCGACGAGGCCCGCGAAGGGCTGGCCGCCTTCCTGGACAAGCGGCCGGCGGCCTGGACGCTGCCGTCATCCCCCGATTCCGGAGCCTGAGCCATGTTCACGAAGATCCTGATCGCCAACCGCGGCGAGATCGCCTGCCGGGTCATCCGCACCGCGCGGCGCCTGGGCATCGCCACGGTGGCGGTGCATTCCGAGGCCGACACGAACGCGCGCCATGTGCGGCTGGCCGACGAGGCGGTCTGCATCGGCGCGGCCGCCGCGCGCGAGAGCTATCTGCGCGGCGACCGCATCCTGGAGGCGGCCCGCGCCACCGGCGCGCAGGCGATTCACCCCGGCTACGGCTTCCTGTCCGAGAACGAGGACTTCGCCGAGGCCTGTGCCGCCGCCGGCGTGGTCTTCATCGGCCCGCCGGCCGGCGCGATCCGCGCGATGGGCAGCAAGTCCGCCGCCAAGGCGCTGATGGCCGAGGCTGGCGTGCCGCTGACGCCCGGCTACCACGGCGATCGGCAGGAGCCGGACTTCCTGGCCGAGCGCGCCGCCGAGATCGGCTATCCGGTGCTGATCAAGGCCAGCGCCGGCGGCGGCGGCAAGGGCATGCGCCGGGTCGACCGCCCGGAGGACTTCGCCGCCGCGCTGGCCTCCTGCCAGCGCGAGGCGCTGAACGCCTTCGGCGATCCGCATGTGCTGGTCGAGAAGTATGTGCTGCGCCCGCGCCACATCGAGATCCAGGTCTTCGGCGACACCCTGGGCGGCTGCGTGTTTCTCTTCGAGCGCGACTGCTCGGTGCAGCGCCGCCACCAGAAGGTGCTGGAAGAGGCACCCGCGCCCGGCATGACGCCGGAGCGCCGGGCCGCGATGGGCCGCGCGGCGGTGGATGCCGCGCGGGCGGTCGGCTATGTCGGCGCCGGCACGGTGGAATTCATCGTCCAGCCCGACGGCGCCTTCTACTTCATGGAGATGAACACCCGGCTGCAGGTCGAGCACCCGGTCACCGAGATGATCACCGGCCTCGATCTGGTCGAGTGGCAGCTGCGGGTGGCCGCCGGCGAGCCGCTGCCGCTGACGCAGGAGGCGCTGGCGATCGACGGCCACGCGATCGAGGCCCGTGTCTATGCCGAGGATGCGGACAAGGGCTTCCTGCCGTCGACCGGGCGGCTGCTGCACCTGGCGCCGCCGTTGGAGGGCCCGCATGTGCGCGTCGACACCGGGGTGGAGCAGGGCGACGAGATCACTCCGCACTACGACCCGATGATCGCCAAGCTGATCGTGCACGACCGCGACCGCCCGCGGGCGCTGGCGCGCCTGCGCGCGGCCCTGGCGCAGTACCGCATCGCCGGCGTGACCAGCAATGTCGAGTTCCTGCAGCGCCTGGTGGCCACGCCCGCCTTCGCGCAGGCCGATCTCGACACCGCGCTGATCGAGCGCGAGCAGGCGCTGCTGTTCCCGGCGCCGCAGCCGGTGCCCGACGAGGTCTGGGCGCTGGCGGCGCTGGCCGAGCTGCAGCGCGAGGCGGCCGAGGCCGCGGCCGGCGACGCTGCCTCGCCGTGGAGCGTGGCCGACGGCTGGCGGCTCAACCTCGCGCCCGAGCGCCGCCTTGCGCTGCGCTGCGGCGAGCAGGCGCTGACGGTCGGCGCGCAGCCCGATGCGGCCGGCGGCTGGTGGCTGTCGATCGGCGACACGCGGCTGCAGGCCAGCGGCCGGCTCGGCCCCGACGGCACGCTGGCGGCGCGGCTGGGCGAGCGCCGGGTGCAGGCGGCGGTGGTGGTCAGCGCCGAGCGCCGCCAGGTCTTTCTCGACGGCCGCACCTGGCCGGTGGTGCGGGTGGCGCGGCTGCAGGCCGGCGGGCGCGGCGACGAGCACGGCGGCGGCCTGAAGGCGCCGATGCCGGGCAAGGTCATCGCGCTGCTGGCCACGCCGGGCACGGTGGTCGAGGCCGGCACGCCGCTGCTGGTGATGGAGGCGATGAAGATGGAGCACACGCTGACCGCGCCGGCACGCGGCCGGCTGCAGGCCTTTCGCTTCGCCGTCGGCGATCAGGTGAGCGACGGCGCCGAGCTGGTGGACTTCGCCGCGGAGGCGGCCGAGGCCGCGGGCACGGGCGCTGCGGCATGATGGGCGCCATGAGCATGTCTTCCCGCCCTCCTGCGCCCCCTGCATCTCCCGCGGCCCCGACGGTGCGCCTGGTCGAGGTCGGCCCGCGCGACGGCCTGCAGAACGAGCGCCAGGCCATTGCGACCGCGACCAAGCTCGCGCTGATCCGCCGCCTGGCCGCCGTCGGCCTGAAGGACATCGAGGCCACCGCCTTCGTCTCGCCGAAGTGGGTGCCGCAGATGGCCGACCATGCCGAGGTGATGGCCGGTCTGCCGTCGGCGGCCGAGTTTCCCGGCGTGAACTACCCCGTGCTGACGCCCAACCTCAAGGGCTTCGAGGCGGCGCTGGCGGCCGGCGCCCGCGAGGTCGCGGTCTTTGCCGCGGCCTCCGAGGCCTTCTCGCAGAAGAACATCAACTGCACGGTGGCCGAGTCGATCGCGCGCTTCGAGCCGATCCTGGCGGCGGCGCAGACCGCCGGCGTGCGGGTGCGCGGCTACATCTCCTGCGTGCTCGGCTGCCCCTACCAGGGCGAGGTCGCGCCCGAGGCGGTGGCCACGATCGCGCGCGAGCTGCTGCAGATGGGCTGCTTCGAGGTCTCGCTGGGCGACACCATCGGCATCGGCACGCCCGCGGGCGTGCAGCGCCTGATCGGCACGGTGGGCGAGCAGGTGCCGGTGGCGCGTCTGGCCGGCCATTTCCACGACACCTGGGGCATGGGCGTGGCCAACGTGGCCGAGGCCTGGCGCCAGGGCGTGCGGGTGTTCGACAGCTCGGTGGCCGGCTTAGGGGGCTGCCCCTACGCGAAGGGCGCCACCGGCAATGTGGCGACCGAGGACCTGGTCTGGCTGCTGCACGGCCTGGGCGAGTCCACCGGCGTGGACCTGGAGGCGCTGGCCGCCTGCGGCGAATGGATCTGCGCCGAGCTGGGCCGGCCGAACGGCTCGCGCGCCGGGCGGGCGCTGCGGGCCCGCTGCGCTTCTTGATCCGACCTCAGTTGCTGCCGCGCTTGGGGCTGCCGTCCTTGTCGGCCGTGCCTGGCGGCACGATGTGCAGCGCCACGTCGACGATGCCGCGCTGGATCATCTTGAGCTTCTCGGCCGCTGCCCGCGACAGGTCGGCGACTCGGCCGCCGGAGTAGGGGCCGCGGTCGTTGACCCGCACCACCACGCTGGTGTTGTTGGCCAGATTGGTCACCTTCACCAGCGTGCCCAGCGGCAGCGTGCGGTGCGCCATCGTCAGCTCGCCGTTGTCGAAGGTCTCGCCGCTGGCGGTCTTGCGGCCGTGGAACTTGTCGGCGTAGTAGGAGGCCGCGCCGGTCTGGTGAGGCTGGCCGGTGACCCGTGCGGTGGTGGTGGCTGCGGCGCTGCGGATGCGCTGCACCGGCTCGGCGATGGCCGTGGTGACGGCGCTGACCGCACTGACCGCGGCGCTGACCGGTGCGGAGGCCGCCTCGGCCACGGCGGCGACCGCTGCGGTGGTGGTGCTGGTCAGCGTGGAGACCGACAGCAGCGCAGGACGATCCCCTTCATCGCTCGCGGCCGGTTCCGGGGCCGCCATCGTCAGGCCTGCACCGCTCATCAGCAGCGTGCAGAGCGTCGTGTGAAGAGCGACAGAGCGGACAGTCCGTGCATTCATCTGGGGGGTCTCCTTGCCTGAGTTGCGTGGGCTTCCGATCGGGTGATCGAAAAGTGGGCGCAGTCTAGCGAGCACGCCAGCTGCTGTGAATCGGGTACCCCCGATGGGGTCGTGTCCTGATTTTTCAGATGTGGCCGGTGCTGGACCGACCTTCAGGCTCACGCGACGAGCCTGCGAATAGCCCGATTCTTCGACTGCCGACAAGCCCGAGCATAGCGAGGATTGCCGTCAGTTCTGTCGACAATTCACATCATCGCCTTGAATCTCGGATGTGAAGCCCGATGAAAGGCGGGGCTTTTCCGTCAGATCGCAACAGGAAAACAGGCTGCAGCAGCTTGATTCATGTCACAAATGAAAGAACAGGGCACGTCAGCACCATGATGCTTTCACGGGTGCGGCCCCCGATTCGCGTGGAACGCAATGGTATCAGGCGGTGAACAGCTTCTTCCAGCCGGCGTGACCGAGCCGCTGCAGCGTCTCGATGTTGCGCTCGTAGATGTCGGCGGCGTCGGGGAAGGCCTCGACCGCCGCGTCGATGCTGGCCTCGCGGATCAGGTGCAGCGTCGGCCAGGGCGAGCGGTTGCTGAAGTTCTCGATGTCGTCGGCGTGCGTCTCGTCGAACTGGTAGTCGGGGTGGAAGCTGGCGACCTGCAGGATGCCGTCGAGCTGCAGCGCCTCCACCGCCGCGTCGGCGACCTCGAGAAAGTCGTTGAAGTCCATGAAGTCGGTCAGGGCCTGTGGATGGATCAGCAGCGTCGTCTCGATCTTCTCGGGCGAGGTCTCGGCCAGCAGCTCGAGCTCGCTCACCAGCTCCTGCAGCAGGCCCTCGGCGTCGGTGGCGTGGCTGACCTGGTAGCGGATCTGCTGCTTGACATGCACCGCCTTGGCGAAGGGGCACAGGTTCAGGCCGATGACGGCCTTCTCCAGCCACTCGACGGTGTCGGCGACGGCCTGGGCGTCGGACGGGACGGTCTTCGGGGTGTTCATGCGTCGATCTCCACGCCGCGCTCGCGCAGCAGTGCCTTCAGCGCCGGCAGCATGCTGCCCAGCCGCTCGTCGACCGCCGCGCGCACGGTGTCGACCATCACCTGGGTCTGGCGCTCGATCTCGATGTTGAGCGCGTCGCCGGGCCGCTTGTCGCCGAAGGTGGTCTGGCGCAGCGTCTCCGGGATCAGCCAGACCTCGAAGCAGCCGGCCGTGCGGTCGACCTCGGCGATGGTCAGGCTGGCGCCGTGGATGGCGATGTAGCCCTTCGGGAAGATGTAGCGCATCCACTGCGGCGGCACCTGGATGCGCAGCACATGGTTGTTCTCGGGGTGGCGAACCTCGACCAGCGTGGCCTGGAAGTCGATGTGGCCGGAGAGCGGGTGGCCGCCGATCTCGACGCCGTCGCGTGCGGCGCGTTCGACGTTGAGGCGGCTGCCGACCTGCAGCGTGCCCAGCGTCGTGAGCGCCAGGCTCTGCTGCATCACGTCGAAGTCGGCGCGGTCGCTGTCATGATGCCGGACGACGGTCAGGCAGGTGCCGTCGCAGGCGACGCTGGCGCCGATCTCCTGGCCGGCGAGAAAGCCGGGCGGGAACTGCAGCGTGAAGCTGCGCAGACCGGGGCGGTCGGAGAGGGCCGCCACGGTGGCGACGGCCTGGACGATGCCGGTGAACATGATGGAATGCGGTCTCTGGAAACGAACGACGGTGCCGAGCCTATCAGCCTCGGCACCGTCGCGGGACCGCTCAGTTCGATTCCTTGATCATGCGGCCGCTGGCCTGCTGGATCGGACGCGCGTTCATCGGATAGAGCTTGGCGAACACCGCCAGCTGTTCGGCCGACAGCTGCGCCGGCTGCTTGAGCACCAGCCACAGCACGCCCTCGCTGCACGGCGGCGTGGTCAGCGAGCCCATGTAGGTGTAGTAGCGGCGGTCCTCCGGCAGCATCAGGTTCATGTCGATCGGCACCGGCGACATCGTCTCTTCCTTCTTCTCCAGCGGCAGGCTGTTCCAGACCAGCTGGACCATCGGATGCTGCTTGCCCTGGTCCATCAGCACCGCCACCACCGCCAGGCGGCCTTCCGGATCCTTGTGCACCAGGTGGGCGACCATCTCGAACTGGCGGCCGTTGATGCGCTCCTCCGACGGGCGATGGAAGTGGAACTGCACCAGCTCGTAGCGCCTGCCACCGACCTCGATGGTGTTGCCGCTGCCGAGATTGGCCTGCACCGTGTGGCCGTTGTCGATCACGTTGAAGCCGGTGGGCCGGTAGTCGAAGCGGATCGGTTCGAGATCGACCTTGACGCCACTGCGGATGTCGATCGGGCTCTGGCGCTTGCCGCTGCTGCACAGCGAGAACTCGGACTGCAGCTTGCCCCACTCGGCCGGGCCGCCGTCGCCGCCATAGGACCAGTGCGGTGCGGCATGCCCGCCCCCGTGGCCTGCGGCGGCATGGGCGGCCACCGCCGCGGCACCGAGTGCGGCGGCCGGCGCGGCGACCTTGCGCACATGCGCCGGCTTGCGCGCCGCCGGCTTGTGCTCGGCCTGGGCGGCACGGACCGCGGCGATGCGGGCCTCCAGCCGCTGGCGCAGCTCCTCGTCGCTGACACGCGCCGGCGCGGCTGCGGCGGCCGCCGGGGCCTCCTTGGCGGGTGCAGCCTCAGGCTTGGCCGCTTCCTTCTGGGCCGCGGCCTGCGCAGCCGCCTTGGCTGCTGCCTTGGCGGGCGAGACATGCGCAGGCGCGGAGGCAGCCTCGCCCGCCTGAGCGGTGCCACTGATCAGCAAGGCGCCCAGCAGCACAGGCAGCAGGCGCGGCAGCACGGGATTCGGTCGGGTCATGATGTGTTCTCCGGCCCAAGGGCGGTCAATCGACATGACTGCCGATTTCGGCGCCCACAGGTCGCGACTTGACCCGATCTGGTGTTTTCTGCTGCGCTGGAGTGGCTCAGTTCACTGCAGTGTCATGATCGAACCGCAGATTTGCTTGTTTTCCAGGCCATAGGCGCTGATGGCGATCTGGTTGCCGGCCTGAACGGCGCTGACGACGTGACCGGTGCCCAGACACACCCAGTTCCACCATTGTGCAAAGAGCGCCTTGCCCCAGGCGTACTGGGCGTAGCCGGTGATGTCGCCGATCTTCGCGGCGGTCAGGTCGGTCTGGTAGGGGTGGCCCGAAATCGTTCCTGTCGCCAGACTCATGGTCAATGCGTCATTGCTGGTGGTCGGGTTGTTGCAGCTGATGTTGAGCTGCTGGCGGCCACCGCTCAGCACGGCGGTCGTGACCTGACAGATGCGACCTTCTGGTGTTTTGTATTTGCCAGCGATGAACTTCGTTCCCTGAGTGGTCGGCGAAACCGCCGTAGTGAACTTCGAGAAGCTCGGCACGCCGGCAGTGCTGACGCCCAGCACGAAGGACATGTCGTAGTACTTGACCGCGCCGGTGCTGCTGACCACCGGCACGCGGTAGGCGGTGACGACATTGCCGCCGGCGAGCACCTGCGACTTTTCGAGCTGGGCTGCGGGCGTGGTCTGGGCTGCGGCGCCCAGGGTGGTGGTGGCCAGTGCCAGCGCAAGGGCCTGGCGTGCGAAGGGTGGACGGTTCATCTGACTCTCCCGAAAAAGACATGCCGGCCGCGCGACAGCCTGCGACCTTGGCGAGGCACGAGGCCCTGCCGGGAGAGTAGATTCATTTTCAGATCGGGATGTGGCGAGCGGGTAACGACATGACCAAAGTCATGTTCGATGCGCCAACCGGGGGCTGAGCCGCTCAGATCACCAGAATCGCCCGGAAATCGTTCACGTTCGTGCGGGTCGGGCCGGTGACGAGCGACTGGTCGAGTGCCTGGAAGAAGCCGTGGCCGTCGTTGTCGTCGAGGTGCGCGCGGGGCTTCAGGCCGGCGGCCGCGGCGCGCGCGATCGTGCCCGGCGTCCACAGCGCGCCGGCGATCTCCTCGCGGCCGTCGACGCCGTCGGTGTCGGCCATCAGCGCGTGAACGCGCGGGTGCTCGCCCAGCGCCACGCCGAAGCCGAGCAGGCATTCCACATTGCGACCGCCGCGACCCGGGCCGCGCACCGTCACCGTGGTCTCGCCGCCCGACAGCAGCACGCACGGCGCCGCGAAGGGCTGGCCGCGCCCGGCGACCTGCTGCGCCAGCCCGGCCAGCACCCGGCCGACCTCGCGCGCCTCGCCCTCGATCGCGTCGCCGAGGATGTGGGCCGGCAGGCCGGCCGCCTCGGCCACGCGGGCTGCGGCCTCCAGCGCCATCTGTGGCGCCGCGATCATGCGCACCTCGTTGGCCGCCAGGCGCGGGTCGCCCGGCTTGACCGATTCGCCCGCGCCTGATTCAAGCAGCCGCCGCGCCGCCTCGGGCAGCGCGATGCGGTGGCGGGCGACGATCTCGAGCGCGTCGGCGCAGGTGCTCGGGTCGGCCACCGTCGGGCCGGAGGCGATGTCGACGGGATCGTCGCCGGGCACGTCCGACAGCAGCAGCGTGAGCATGCGCGCCGGATGGAAGGCCGCGGCCAGCCGTCCGCCCTTGATCGCCGACAGGTGCCGGCGCACGGTGTTCATCTCCGAGATGGTCGCGCCCGAGGCCAGCAGCGCGCGGTTGATCGCCTGCTTGTCCTCCAGCGTGAGCGCGCCGGCCGGCAGCGGCAGCAGCGCCGAGCCGCCGCCCGAGATCAGGCACAGCACCAGATCGTCTGCGGTGATGGCGAGCGTCTCGGGCAGCGCGAGCAGCCGCTGCGCCGCGGCCAGCCCGGCGGCGTCGGGCACCGGATGCGCGGCCTCGACGATCTCGATGCGCTCGCAGGGCGCGCCGTAGCCGTAGCGGGTGACGACCAGCCCGGCCAGCGGCCCCGGCCAGTGTTTTTCCACCGCCTGCGCCATCGCTGCCGAGGCCTTGCCGGCACCGATGACGATCAGCCGGCCGCGCACGCGGGCCGGATCGGGCAGGTGCGGCGGCACGCACAGCGCGGGCTGCGCGCTGGCCACGGCGGCATCGAAGAGCTGGCGCAGCAGCGCGGCGGGGTCGGCGAAGGTCATGGCGTCTCGGGGCATTCGGTGGCGGGGACGAGGCTGGCATTGGACATCGTCTCCAGCGCACGCGCTCGACATGGGCTTGGCACCCCATGTTGTCCATGGGGCACCTTCAACCGAATTCGGCGGCCAGACGACGCACGACGAGCTGGCGCAGCTCTTCGTCGTTCTCGAACTTCAGATCGTGCATGCCGAGCAGCAGCGTGCCGCCGGCGCGTAGCAGCGGTCGCTGAACGACGCCGCCGCACAGGCTCACCAGGTCGTGGAGGGCCTGCCGGTCGGGCGCGCCGTCGCCCTGGTGCGCGATGCGGGCGTACAGGGCGCGCTTGCGCAGGCTGTCGACGGTGCGGGGAAAGCGCTGCGAGACCTTCTCGCGCACGCTGTCGGCGTCGACGCTGCGCCCGAGCACCGAGACGATCTGGCTGACGAAGCGCACCGCATCGACCTCCCGCGCCAGCAGCAGCTGCTCCGCATAGGCGAGCACGGCTTCGTCGGTGCCGAAGTGGCGGCCGAGAAACTCGATGCGCAGACGATCGGCGATCGCTGCCGCGTCGGCGTACTGCTGACGCTGGAGCAGGTGCCGCTGGAACTCGTCGGCCAGGTGCGCCGACAGCCGTTCCAGCCGGGCATGGTGCCGGCCGATCTCCGGGAAGAAGTTCGAGGCGATCTTCCAGCGTTCGGCGATCGTGTCGGCGCCGTCGTCCGTGTCCGCCGCGGGCGGGGGCGGCGCGCCGGCCAGCGTGGCGTCATAGGCGAGCCGGCGGGCCGGATCCGAGAGCACATCGTGGGCGATGTTGATGCGCTGGATCCGCTCGATCGCGTCCGGGGCCGGGTTGCGGTCCGGGTGGTAGAGCGACACCAGCGCCCGGTAGGCCGCCTTGATGACGACGGCTTCGGCGTGGCGTGCCAGGCCCAGGGTCTGGTAGTGGTCAGGCACGGCGGTTCACGGCGCCGAGGGCGCGCCTGCCTCGAACCAGCGCCTGATCAGCGCGCGCTCGTCTTCGGTGATCTGCGTGGCGTTGTTCATCGGCATCAGCTTCAGCACCGAGGTCTGCTGGTAGACCGCCTGCGCGTGCCGCTGGATCAGCTCCGGCGTGTGCAGCGCGATGTTCTTGTTCTGCAGCTGCGCGTTGTGGCACATCGTGCAGCGTTGGTCGATGACCGTCTTGACCTCGGCGAAGGTGACCGGCTTGGCGGCAGCGGCCTGCGCGGCAGCACTCGGCGGCGGCGGGGCCAGCCAGATCGCCAGACCCAGCAGCACCAGCGTGCCGGCGACGGCGTGCTCCCACGGCGTGCGCTTGCCCAGCACATGCGCCTTGTGGCGCGCGACGAAGCTGTGGCGGATCAGCGCGCCGGCCAGCATCAGCAGCACCAGCACCAGCCAGTTGTCCGGACCCTGGTACAGCCAGCCGTAGTGGTTGGAGATCATCGCGATCAGCACCGGCAGCGTGAAATACGTGTTGTGCACGCTGCGCTGCTTGCCCCGCCTGCCGTGGACCGGGTCGGGTGTCTGGCCGGCGCGCAGCGAGGCCACCACCTTGCGCTGGCCGGGAATGATCCAGAAGAAGACGTTGGCGCTCATCGCCGTGGCCAGCATCGCGCCGACCAGCAGGAAGGCGGCCCGCCCCGCAAAGAGCTGGCAGGCCAGCCAGGACGCGAACACCACGAAGACGAAGACGCAGATACCGACGACGATGTCGCCGTTCTTGCGCTGGCCGAGCGTGCGGCAGATGCCGTCATAGATCACCCAGAACGCCGCCAGGAAACCCAGCGCCGCGCCGATCGCCGCGCCCGGGGTCCAGTCGAACACCGTCTTGTCGACCAGGAAGGTGCCGGCGTTGTAGAGATAGAGCGTGGTGAACAGCCCGAAGCCGGTCAGCCAGGTGGAATAGCTCTCCCAGTAGGACCAGTGCAGCTTGTCGGGCAGTGGCAGCCAGCGCGGCGCCACCATGTACTTGTTCGAGTGGTAGAAACCGCCGCCGTGCACCGCCCACATCTCGCCGTCGACGCCCTTCTTCTTCAGGTCGTCATGGGTGGGCGGCGAGAGGCTGTTGTCCAGCATCACGAAGTAGAACGACGCGCCGATCCAGGCGACGGCCGTGATGACATGGGCCCAGCGCAGCAGCAGGTTGAGCCAGTCGAAGAGATAGGCGATGTCCATCGCTCAGGAGCCTCGGTAGGTCGAGTAGGCCCAGGGGCTGACCAGCAGCGGCACATGGTAATGGCCCTCGGGCTCGGCGATGCCGAACTCGATCGGCACCTCGTCGAGAAAGGCCGGCTCGGGCAGCACGACGCCGCGGGCACGGAAATAGCTGGCGACCGAGAAGGTCAGCCGGTAGCGGCCCGTCGGCAGTGGGCCGGGGCCCAGCAGCGGGCCGTCCGGGTTGCGGCCGTCGTCGTTGAGCACGATCGATTGCACCAGTTCGGTGCCCTGGTCGCCGATGCGTTCCAGGCGTACCGCCATGCCGGCCGCCGGGCTGCCGTGCATCGTGTCGAGCACATGGGTGCTGAAGCGTCCCATGGGAGATCCTTTGAAAATTGCAGAATGAAGGAAAGTGTATACACTTCGGGATACACGTCAATCTTCTCATCCTGCCGCGAGCCGATGCCATGACCGATTCGTTGCCTGCCCGCTATCCCCGCGACCTGCGCGGCCACGGCCGCAACCCGCCTCACGTGCAATGGCCGTGCCAGGCCCGTGTCGCGGTCCAGTTCGTCCTCAATTTCGAGGAGGGCGGCGAGAACTCGGTGCTGCACGGCGATGCCGGCAGCGAGCAGTTCCTGTCCGAGATGTTCAACCCGGCCAGCTACCCGGCCCGCCATCTGTCGATGGAGGGCATCTACGAGTACGGCAGCCGCGTCGGCGTCTGGCGCATCCTGCGCGAGTTCGAGCGCCGCGGCCTGCCGCTGACCATCTTCGGCGTGTCGACGGCGCTCGAGCGCTCGCCCGAGGTGACGGCGGCCTTCCGCGAGCTGGGCCACGAGATCGCCTGCCACGGCCTGAAGTGGATCCACTACCAGAACGTCGACGAGGCCACCGAGCGCGCCCACCTGGCCGAGGCGATGGCGATCATCGAGCGGCTGACCGGCGAGCGTGCGCTCGGCTGGTACACCGGCCGCGACAGCCCCAACACGCGCCGCCTCGTCGCCGACCACGGCGGTTTCGCCTACGACAGCGACTACTACGGCGACGACCTGCCGTTCTGGCTGCAGGTGAGGAAGACCGACGGCGCGCTCGCGCCGCACCTCGTCGTGCCCTACACGCTGGACTGCAACGACATGCGCTTCGCGCTGCCGCAGGGCTACAGCCACGGCGACGAGTTCTTCCAGTACCTGCGCGACGCCTTCGACGTGCATTACGCCGAAGGGGACGAGCGGCCGTCGATGATGAGCATCGGCATGCACTGCCGCCTGCTCGGACGCCCGGGCCGGATGCGGGCGCTGCAGCGTTTCCTCGACCATGTGCAGGCGCATGAGCGTGTCTGGGTCTGTCGTCGCATCGACATTGCCCGCCACTGGCAGCAGGTGCATCCCTTCAACGCCGACACCGCCTTCGTCTGGGAATGAGCACCATGCCGTTGACGATCGAACAGCTCAACGCCGCCACGCCCGCCGAGTTCGTGGCGCTGCTGGACGGCACCTACGAGCACTCGCCGTGGATCGCCGAACGCGCCGCCGCACTCCGTCCGTTCACGAGCCTGGCCGGGCTGAAACACGCTCTCGTCACCGTCGTGCGAGACGCGGGGCTGGAGCCGCAGCTCGCGCTGATCCGCGCCCACCCGGAGCTGGCCGGCAAGGCGATGGTGTCGAAGACGCTCACCGCCGAATCGACGAACGAGCAGGGCAAGGCCGGTCTGACCGACTGCACGCCCGAGGAATTCGCCCGGCTGCAGCAGCTCAACGCCGACTACAACGCCAAGTTCGGCTTCCCCTTCATCCTGGCCGTGCGCGGGCCGCGTGGCCTCGGCCTGGGGCGGCACGAGATCATCGCCACCTTCGCCCGCCGGCTGGGCAACCCGGTGGACTTCGAGCGCGACGAGTGCCTGCGCAACATCCACCGCATCGCCGAGATCCGCCTGAACGACAAGTTCGGCGTGTCGCCGGAGCTGGGCAACCGCGTGTGGGACTGGGCCGAGAAGCTCGCGCAGCACAGCGACCCCGGCTATGCCGAGCGCGGCGAGCTGACCGTGACCTACCTGACCGACGCGCACCGCGCCTGCGCGCAGCGGCTCGCGCACTGGATGAAGGCCGACTGCGGCTTCGACGAGGTGGAGATCGACGCGGTCGGCAACGTCGTCGGCGTCTACCACGGCAGCGACCGCGCCGCGCCGCGCCTGCTCACCGGCAGCCACTATGACACCGTGCGCAACGGCGGCAAGTACGACGGCCGCCTGGGCATCTTCGTGCCGATGGCGGTGGTGGCCGAGCTGCACCGCGCCGGGCGCCGGCTGCCCTTCGGCATCGAGGTCGTCGGCTTCGCGGAGGAGGAGGGCCAGCGGTACAAGGCGACCTTCCTCGGATCGGGCGCGCTGGTCGGCCAGTTCGATCCGGCCTGGCTCGACCAGCAGGACGCCGACGGCGTGACGATGTGCGCCGCGATGGAGCATGCCGGCCTGTGCGTGGACGACATTCCCGCCTTGCAGCGCGATCCGGCGCGTTATCTCGGCTTTGTCGAGGTCCACATCGAACAGGGGCCGGTGCTCGCGGAGCTGGACCTGCCGCTGGGCGTGGTGACCTCGATCAACGGCAGCGTGCGCTTCGTCGGCGAAGTCACCGGCATGGCCAGCCACGCCGGCACGACGCCGATGGACCGCCGCCGCGACGCCGCGCTCGCCGTGGCCGAGCTGGCGCTGTTCGTCGAGCGGCGCGCGGCTTCGGTGCCGAATGTGGTCGGCACGGTCGGCATCCTGGAGGTGCCCAACGGCTCGATCAACGTCGTGCCGGGCCGCTGCCGCTTCAGCCTGGACATCCGCGCGACGACCGACGCGGCGCGCGACGCCTGCCTGCACGATGTGCGCACCGAACTCGCGGCCATCTGCGCGCGGCGCGGCGTGTCGGTGGCACTCGACGAGACGATGCGCGCTTCGGCTGCCCCGAGCGATCCGGCATGGCAGGCGCGCTGGGAACGGGCGGTGGCCGCGACGGGCCTGCCCGTGCACCGCCTGCCCAGCGGCGCCGGCCATGACGCGATGAAGCTGCACGAGTTGATGCCGCAGGCCATGCTCTTCGTGCGCGGCCTGAACAGCGGCATCAGCCACAACCCGCTCGAATCCACCACCAACGACGACACCGAACTGGCCGTGCGCGCCTTCGCCGACCTGCTCGAACAACTGAACCGGGAGCACTCCGCATGACCACGACCCCCAGCCACTCCGACCGCTTCGCCCAGCTCGACGCCTGGATCGACGCCCATTTCGACGACGAGGTGCGCTTCCTGCAGGCGCTGGTGCAGGTGCCCACCGACACGCCCCCCGGCAACAACGCCCCGCACGCCGAGCGCACCGCCGAGCTGCTCGCCGGCTTCGGCTTCGACGCCGAGCAGCACGCCGTGCCGCAGCAGGAGGTGCGCGACTACGGCCTGGAGTCGATCACCAACCTGATCGTGCGCCGCGCCTATGACGCGGGCGGCCCGGTCATCGCGCTCAACGCCCACGGCGACGTGGTGCCGCCCGGCGAGGGCTGGACCCACGACCCCTACGGCGGCGAGATCGTCGACGGCCGGCTCTACGGCCGCGCCGCTGCGGTCAGCAAGAGCGACTTCGCCACCTTCACCTTCGCCACCCGCGCGGTGGAGGCGCTGCGGTCCGCCGGTGTGCCCCTGAAGGGCGGCATCGAGCTGCATTTCACCTACGACGAGGAGTTCGGCGGCGAGCTGGGCCCCGGCTGGCTGCTCGGACAAGGCCTGACGAAGCCCGACTACCTGATCGCCGCCGGCTTCGGCCACGAGGTCATCACCGCGCACAACGGCTGCCTGCAGCTGGAGGTGACGGTGCACGGCGTGATGGCGCATGCCGCGATTCCCGACAGCGGCGTCGACGCGCTGCAGGGCGCGGTGGCGATCATGAACGCGCTCTACGCCGAGAACACGCGCTATCGCGCCGAGATCCGCTCGCAGGTGCCGGGCATCAGCCATCCCTACACCAACATCGGCTGGATCCAGGGCGGCACCAACACCAACGTCGTTCCGGGCAAGGTGGTGATGAAGATCGACCGCCGGATGATTCCCGAGGAGGATCCGGTGCAGGTCGAGGCCGGGATCCGCCGCCTCATCACCGAGGCCACTGCCAGCCGGCCCGGCGTCGGCGTCGACATCCGCCGCCTGCTGCTGGCCGAGTCGCTCAAGCCGCTGCCGGGCAACCGGCCGCTGGTCGAGGCGATCTGCCGCCACGGCGCCGAGGTCTTCGGCGAGGCGATTCCGGTGTCGGGCACGCCGCTCTACACCGATGTGCGGCTGTACTGCGCGCAGGGCATTCCGGCGGTGATCTACGGCGCCGGCCCCCGCACCGTGCGCGAGTCCAACGCCAAGCGCGCCGACGAGCATCTGGTGCTCGATGACCTGCGCCGCGCCACGAAGGTGGTGGCGCGCACGCTGCTGGAGATGCTGGGCTGAGTCGACGCCTTGGGGTCAAAGCCCCCGGAAGCGCCCCGCGAACACCCGGCTGACCGCCAGCCGCTCGGGTCGGTCGCGCAGCTCCAGCGTGGTGCGGCCCTGCTCGTCGCGCACCGCGCGGGCGATGCAGCGTGCCTGCACCACCGTGCCGCGGTGGATCTGCCAGAAGCGCTGCTCGTCGAGCAGGCCGAGCAGTTCCCGCAGCGACAGCCGGATCAGGTGCTCGCGCCGTGCGGTGACCACCCGCAGGTACTTGTCGGCGGCCTCGAAGTAGATGACGTCGTCGACCGGCACCATCTCGGTGACCGCGCCCTGCTGCGCGGCGATCACCTCCAGCCGCTCGGGCGGGCGCCGCGCGGCCGGCTCGGCGGCCTGCATCAGCTGCTGCAGCCTGCCCACCAGCTCCTCGAATGGCGGCGCGGCGTCCGGGCGCGGCTCCTGCTGGGCCTGCAGCTGCGTCTGCAGTCGCTCCAGGCAGCGGGCGAGCCGCGCCGGCTGCACCGGCTTGAGCAGATAGTCGGCCGCCTGCAGCTCGAAGGCCTGCACCGCGTGCTGGTCGTAGGCGGTCACGAAGACCAGCAGCGGGAAGCCGGCCGCGTCGGCCTCCGGCCAGTCCTCGGCCAGCGCGCGGGCGACCTCCAGCCCGTCCAGGCCGGGCATGCGGATGTCGAGAAACACGATCTGCGGCCGCAGCGCCAGCGTGCGCTCGAGTGCCTGCGCGCCGTTGGCGGCCAGGCCGACGATGCGCAGCGCCGGCCACGCCTGCTGCAGCGCGTGGCGCAGGTGCGCGGCCAGCAGCGGCTCGTCCTCGGCGATCAGCGCGCTGGCGTCCAGGTCGGGGTTCATCGGGCCAGCTCTCCTGTGTTCGAGCTTGAAAGGGCGGCGGGCATCGGCAGCTCGACGCAGGCCTGCGTGCCCTCAGGTCCCGACTGCAGCGTGAACTGCGCCTGATCGCCGTGCAGCGTGCGCAGCCGCTCGCGCACCTGGTCGAGGCCGAAGCCGGTGCCCGGCGGCATGGCCTGCGTCCCCGCACCCGGCGCGCCGTCCAGGCCGACGCCGGTGTCGTGCACCGTCAGGCGCAGCCGTCCGTCGAACTGCGCGGCGCGCACCGTCAGCCGGCCGCCGTCGACGCAGGGCTCCAGGCCGTGGCGGATCGCGTTCTCGACCAGCGGCTGCAGCAGCAGCGCCGGCACCGGCAGCGCGGCCAGTTCGGGCGGCAGCTCGAAGCGGCTTTCCAGCCGCTCGCCCATGCGCACCTGCATCAGCGCCAGATAGTCGCGCAGCCGGTCGAACTCGTCGGCCAGCGCATGCTCGGCCACCCGCGAGCCCTGCAGCGTGGCGCGCAGGAAATCGATCAGGTGATCGAGCATCACGCCCGCGCGTGGCGGGTCCAGATCGACCAGCACCCGCAGATTGGCCAGGGTGTTGAAGAGCATGTGCGGCTCGAGCTGGCTTTCCAGCAGCTTCAGGCGGGTCTCGGCGGCCAGGCGGCGCACCGCCTCGGCCTCGGCCTCGGCCAGCAGCCGGCGGCTCTGCAGCGACTGGAAGGCGGTCAGCACCAGGCCGACGGTCAGCGTGACCATCAGCATCGGCCCGATGCTGATGCCGGCCGCCTCGTGCAGAGGGTTGAGCTGTCCGGGCGCGTGGCCGTTCAGCCAGGCGCCGAGGCGACCGCCGCCCAGATAGCCGACCAGCGAGCCGAAGACGATCAGCGTGCCCATCCAGCCCCAGCCCGGCCAGCCATGCGCGGCCGGCACGTCGCCGGGGTTGCGCGCCAGGCGCCAGCGTGCCACCAGCAGCCGGCCGACATCGATCAGTGCCCAGCAGCTCAGGCCGATCGAGAGCGAATACACCAGCCCGGGGCCGAGCGGGTGACCGAGCATGGTCATCAGGAACAGGGCGATCAGCACGCAGGCGCCGATCGTCCACAGCACGCGGCGGGCCATGCCATGGTGCAGCGGCTGGGGCGAGGGCAGGGCTTGTGGGCTTGTCATCAGAACGCCAGTGTCGCCGCGATCGCGCCGCTCTGGCGCAGGGCGCCCTGTCGCATCGCCGCAGCCTGGGGGCCGCCGAGGCGGCGCCACGCGGCATCGACGCGCCAGCGGTCGCCGCTCCAGCGCAGGCCGGCGCCGAGGCTGAGCCCGCCGTCGCGCGGCTGCCAGAGCAGATCGAGCAAGGGCTCCCAGGCGCCGCTCTTCAGGCTGGCGCGCAGGTAGAGGTTGCGCTGCGCGGGGCGGCTCGCGGCCGTGCCGTCATGCCAGGCCTCGGCCAGCAGCGTCAGGTCCGGGCCGCCGGTCCAGCTCAGACCGGCCAGCGTCTGGTGGCGCGCCTGGTGCGGTTGCCAGCGTGTCGAGGCATGCAGCGCCACCGCGTCGCTGGCGACCCAGGCCAGCGCGGCGCCGAGGCCGGCGCGGCGGTCCTGGCGCCAGTCGGCGTGCAGATGGGCATCCAGCGCGCCCAGGCGGCGGAAATGGCGCAGCGCCAGCGCGCGCTCGGCCGCCTCGCGCTGCGGCTCGACCGCGACCAGGCTGGTGGCGCTGTCGGCATCGACCTGCTCGGCCTGCAGCACCGCGCGGCCCTGCGGCGTGATCGGCAGCAGCGGGCGGCGTTCCTCGCGCTGCACCACGTCGTTCGGCCGGAAGGCCTGGCCGACGTCCCAGGCGACGATGCGCCGGCCGGCGGCGAGCTGCCAGTCGGCGAGGTCGAGGTGGGCATACAGCTCGTTGACGCGGCCCGGCGTGGCGATCTGCGCGTCGCCGTCGGTGCGCTGCAGCGCGGTCTGGGCGTCCAGATGCAGGCCCAGGCCGGTCTGAGCGTCGAGCGCACGGCGGGCGTCGGCGCGCAGCTGGACCTGCGCGCTGCTGCGGTGGCGCGGTGCGGCGATGCGCCCGGGCCAGCGCGCCTGCGCTTCGGCCCAGGCGCCGGTGGTGGCCGGCTGCTGGAACTCGCGCGCCAGCTGCAGCTCGCCCGAGAGCGCGAAGCGGGTCGAGGTGGAGGACGGCGCCGCCTCGTCGGCGCGGGCCACCGGGGGCACCGCCATGGCCATCGCCATCGCCAGCAGGGGCGCGATCGGTGTCATCGGTCGTCACTCCAGCGTCGGGTTGCGCACCAGCGCCATCGGGTTCAGCCAGGACTCCGGCACGCGGCGCACCTGACGCGACAGGTACTCGATGCGGGTGCGGCGGCCGTTGCCGAGCTGGTCGCTCAGCTCCATCACGTCGATGCGGGTCGGCCGCTCGGGCCGGTCGGCGATGAAGCGCGCCTGCTTGGCCAGCTTGTCCGACTGCACGTACAGGTCGGCGCGCACCGGCTCGTGGTGCGTGCGGCC
Source organism: Sphaerotilus sp. FB-3 (assembly GCF_023706025.1). Lineage (NCBI taxonomy): Bacteria > Pseudomonadati > Pseudomonadota > Betaproteobacteria > Burkholderiales > Sphaerotilaceae > Sphaerotilus > Sphaerotilus sp. FB-3. The sequence goes on from NZ_BQWE01000006.1 coordinate 50,829, forward strand.
GATCCACAGCTCGATGCGCGCGTAGCTCACGCCCTTGCGCTGCGCCGCCAGACTCAGGTGCCAGCAGGTGGCCGCTGCCGGTGCCGACGGCGCTGCGCCCTCGGCGCAGGGCTCGGCGCCGACCAGCGCCGCGGCGTAGTCCTGCGACCAGCGCAGCGTGGCGATGTCGCCGGTCGAGGCGTCGCCCAGCAGCTTCTGCATCGGCGTGATGCGCATCGGCCGCTGCGTGCCCGGCATCAGCAGCCAGAAGTCGTCGCCCAGCATCAGCACCTTCTGGCCCTGCTCGGCCGGCGAGCGCATGACGACCAGCGAGCGCCGGCCGCTCTGCGCGTAGACGGTGTAGAGCCGCTCCTTGTCGGGCGAGGTGGTGGTGACGCGCGTCTCGACGACGAGGTTGTCGTCGGTCATGCGGTAGCGGTCGGCGTCGGCGAGCAGGCGGGCGACGTCGGGGCCGGGGTCCGCAGCCCGGGCGGGCAAGGCGAGGGCGGATGCGGCGCAGAGGGCGGCCAGCAGCAGCGGCTGCAGCGAGAAGAGCTTGTTCATGGTCATGATCGACCTCCTTCAGACATGGCCCAGCGCTGCGACCACCGGCAGCCGCACCGTGCGTCGCGCCACCCAACCCGAGGCCAGCGCCACCAGTACCGTCACCAGCCCGAGCGTGGCCAGCATCAGCCCGGCGTCCAGCGTGATCAGCAGCGGATAGCCGGTCGAGCGTCCGGGCGGCGGCGGCATCATCACCGGGAAGAGCTGCAGCGCCACCGACACCGCCACCGTGATCGCCGCGCCGATCGCGCCGCCGGCGGCGCCCAGCAGCAGCCCCTCCATCGCCAGCGTCTGCAGCAGCTGACCCGGCCGGGTGCCCAGCGCGCGCAGCGTGCCGATCTCCCGGGTGCGCTCGATCACCGACATCGCCATCGCGTTGGCGACCACCACGACCACGATCACGCCGATGATCAGCCCGAGCGCGCCAAAGATGCGGTTGTAGAGCGCGCGCACGCTGCGGTAGAAGGGCGCCTGTTCCTCCCAGGTGCGCAGCGTCAGGTCGGGCAGGCTCGCGCCGAGCCGCGCGCGCGCCGGCAGCGTGGCCTCCATGCGGTCCAGGAAAATCCCCAGGCTCGACACCCGGTCGGTCACCAGCAGGCGCTGCGCGGTGGCGACATCGGTGTAGACCAGGCGCTGGTCGATCTCGGGCACGCCGGTGGAGACGACGCCGACCACCGTGACGTCGAGCGCGTTCATCGCGCCCTCGGTCGTGCCGGCCAGGAGCGTCAGCGACGTGCCCGGCTGCGCCTTCAGGTTGCGCGCCAGCCCGGCGCCGAGCATCACCGCGCCGCGCTCGGCGCCGGCCAGCTCGCGCCCGGCCTGCACGGTCAGGAAGGGGCCCTTGACCGCGAACTCGGCGTCCGGCTCGATGCCCACGCCCATCATGATCACCGACTTGTCGCCGTTGCTGATCAGCCCGCCGAACTCGACGCGCGGCAGCACCTGGCGCACCGCCGGGTCGGCCAGCAGCCGCCGGCGCAGCGCATCGGCATCCGTCAGGCCGTGCTGCAGCGGCGTGTCCTCGAAGCCGTCGAACTGCGCCGCGTGCGCCAGCACCAGGTGGCCGGTGGTGCGCGCCGAGGCCTCGGCCAGGCCCTGGTAGGTCGAGAGCGCGAAGCCGCCGGCCAGCAGGATGGCCGCGGTGCCGAGCGCGGCGATCGCCGCCGTGACCAGCGAGCGGCGCCGGTTGCGCCGCGTGTTGAGCCAGGCGAAGCGCGCCCAGGCGAGCAGGGGGGTGAGGGGGTTCATGCGGGCATCTCCGTGTCGGCGGTGGCGATCACGCCGTCGCGCAGCGCGATGACGCGGTCGCAGCGGCGCGTCAGCCGCTCGTCGTGCGTGGCGATCAGGAAGGCGGCGCCGTCGCGGTGGCCGAGCTCGCGCATCAGGTCGAGCATCTGCGCGGCGGTGGCCGAATCCAGGCTGGCGGTCGGCTCGTCGGCGATGACGAGACCCGGGCGCTTGATCAGCGCACGGGCGATGGCCACGCGCTGGCGCTGGCCGCCGGAGAGCGCGTCGGGGCGGTGGCCGGCGTGCTCGCGCAGGCCCACCGCGTCGAGCGCCGCGGCGACGCGCGCGCGCCGCTCGGCCGCCGGAACGCCGGCCAGGAACAGCGGGTAGTCGACGTTGTCGGCCACCGTCATCACCGGCACCAGGTTGAAGCCCTGGAAGATGAAGCCGATGGCGTCGCGGCGCAGCGCGGTCGCGGCGGCCTCGTCGCCGGCATCGACCGCCCGGCCGCGCAGCCGCACCGTGCCGGCGTCGGCGCCGTCGATCAGGCCGGCGATGTTCAGGATCGTGCTCTTGCCGCTGCCCGACGGGCCGGTCAGCGCCACCAGCTCGCCCGGCCGCACCGCCAGGTCGACGCCGCGCAGCGCCGGCACCGTGTGCGCGCCGAGCCGGTAGGTCTTGTGCACGCCCTGCAGCTTGATCACCGGAGCGCGTGTCGGGGTGTTCATGCGGCCTCCTTCGCGGCCAGGCGCTGCACCGCTTCGCGGAAGGCCGCAGGCGTGGCGGCCAGCGCCGGGTCGCGCTGAACCTGCTCGAGCAGGCGCCTGCTGCGCTCGCCGCGGTGGAACATCGCCGGCAGCGCCAGGAAGGTGGCGGCGGCGGTGAGCCGCGTCTCCAGCGCCACCGGCACGCCGTGATGCCGTTCCGCGTCGTGCGCGGGCGTCAGCCGCGCCAGGGCCCGGTCGATCAGCGCCAGACCGTCCTCGGCATGGCCGATCTTCTTCCACGGCAGCCAGGTGGTGCGCGCCTGCATCGCGGTGGCCGCACCGGCATAGGCCATCAGCCGGGGATCGCCGGGGCGGGCCTGCAGCAGTGCGGTGAACTGCGCCAGCGCTGGTGCGATGGCTGCGCGGTCGCCGTCGCTGGCGCGGCGGAAGGTGGCGTCGGCCTGGTCGAAGGCCTCGGCCGAGGGGGCGAATGCTGCGGCTGCGGTGGCGGTGGCCGGTGCGCCGGAGGGCACTCCGTCGGCCGAGAAGGCTGGAACCGTCGGTGCGACGATGGCGACCAGCACGCCGATCTTGACGGCGGCCAGCAGCAGGAACAGGGTGCGGCGTGGCATGGAGGGCCTCTCCCGGAAAGCGTTGACGATGACGTCATGGTTCGCTGTCCGTCGCCGCTGCGCAGCCGCGATGCGACGAAGCGTCGCATTCCGGCGCGAACGGCGCTTCTGCCGGCGGGAAAGGTCCGGCGGCTGCGCCGCAGCCGCGCTCAGGCCATCTTCACCGCGGTGCCGCTGACGGCGACCATCATCATGCCGTTGGCCTCGCCGAGCACCTCGTAGTCGAAGTCGATGCCGACGATGCCGTCGGCGCCGAGTTCCTTCGCTGCGGCGCTCATGTCCGCGACCGCCGCATCGCGTGCGCCAGCCAGTGCGCGCTCGTAGCCGCCGGCGCGGCCGCCGACGACATCGCGCACCGACGAGAACAGGTCGCGGAAGATGTTGGCGCCGATGATCGCCTCGCCGTGCACCACGCCGAGAAAGCGCTCGACCCGCGCGCCGCCTTCGCCGTTCGGGATCACCGTGGCGAGAAAGAAACCGTCATCCTGCTTCGAGAACCAGCCCATGTGGACTCCTTGGCTGAAAAGGGGAAGGGAGGGGAAGGAAGGGGAAAGAGACGCCGGGGCGCGCAGGCGCGGCGGCGGGTCAGCGGCGCCGCCCGCCGCCGCCCAGCAGCGAGCCCAGCACGCCGCGCACGATCTCGCGCCCGACCGACGAGCCGATCTGGCGCACCGCCGTCTTGGCGACCGCCTGCACCAGACCGTCGCGCTGGCCGCCGCGCGGGCCGGTCGAGCCGAACAGCAGCGCGCCCAGCGCTCCGCCGAGCAGGCCGCCAGCCTCGGACGGGGCGGCCGGATCGCCGGACCCGGCCGGTGCCGGCCGTGCCGTTATCGCCTCGTTGGCGGCCATGACCCGGCCCTGGAGCTTTTCGTAGGCCGATTCGCGGTCGACCGCCTTCTCGTACACGCCGGCGACCAGCGAATCCTCCCGCAGCTGCTGGCGCTGTTCGGCGCTGATCGGGCCGATCTGGCTGCCCGGCGGCAGGATGAAGACCCGCTCGGTCACGCCGGGGCGGCCCTTGGCATCGAGCAGGCTCACCAGCGCCTCGCCCACGCCCAGCTCGGTGATCGCGGCGCCGATGTCCAGCGCCGGGTTCGGCCGCATCGTCTCGGCTGCCGAGCGCACCGCCTTCTGGTCGCGTGGCGTGAAGGCGCGCAGCGCATGCTGCACCCGGTTGCCCAGCTGGCCGAGCACCGTCTCGGGAATGTCGATCGGATTCTGGGTCACGAAATACACGCCCACGCCCTTGGAGCGCACCAGCCGCACCACCAGCTCGATGCGCTCGGTCAGCACCGCCGGAGCGTCCTTGAACAGCAGATGGGCCTCGTCGAAGAAGAAGACGAGCTTGGGCTTGTCCAGATCTCCGACCTCGGGCAGGGTCTCGAACAGCTCGGACAGCATCCACAGCAGGAAGGTCGCGTACAGGCGCGGCGCGTTCATCAGCTTGTCGGCGGCCAGGATGCTGACCACGCCCTGGCCGTCGATCGTCTGCATCAGGTCCTCGATCGAGAGCATCGGCTCGCCGAAGAAGCGGTCGCCGCCCTGGCTCTCGATCTGCAGCAGGCCGCGCTGGATCGCGCCCACCGAGGCGGCGCTGATGTTGCCGTACTCGGTCTGGAAGGTGCTCCCGTTGTCGCCGACATGCTGCAGCATCGCGCGCAGGTCCTTCAGGTCGAGCAGCAGCAGGCCGCTGTCGTCGGCGATGCGGAAGACCAGCTGCAGCACGCCCTGCTGCGTCTCGTTGAGGTTGAGCATGCGCGCCAGCAGCAGCGGGCCCATGTCGGAGACGGTGGCGCGCACCGGATGGCCCTGCTCGCCGAACACATCCCACAGCAGGGTCGGGCAGCCGCCCCAGTCCGGCGCCTCGAGGCCGCGCTCGCGCAGCACCTGCTCGAGCTTCGGACTGCTGCGTCCGGTCTGGCTGATGCCGGTCAGGTCGCCCTTGATGTCGGCCATGAAGACCGGCACGCCCTGGCGGGACAGGCCCTCGGCGAGTTTCTGCAGCGTGATCGTCTTGCCGGTGCCGGTGGCCCCGGTGATCAGGCCGTGGCGGTTGGCCAGGGCGGGCAGCAGGAGGGCTTCAGTCGCGCCGTGACGGGCGAGCAGGATCGGATCGGCCATGGCAGGTTCTCCGGGCAGCAGGACGCCGAAAAGTAGAATGTCAGTCTATCGAACTCAGCTGAACAACAGTTACAGGAGCATCCATCCATGGCCGGTCATTCCAAGTGGGCGAACATCCAGCACCGCAAGGGTCGTCAGGACGAGAAGCGCGGCAAGGTCTGGACCCGCATCACCCGCGAGATCATCGTCGCGGCCCGCGAGGGCGGCGGCGACATCGCGATGAATCCGCGCCTGCGTCTGGCCATCGAGAAGGCCAAGGCGGCCAACATGCCGGCCGACAACATCAAGCGCAATGTCGACAAGGCCACCGGCAACCTCGACGGCGTGACCTACGAGGAGATCCGCTACGAGGGCTACGGCATCGGCGGCGCGGCCATCATCGTCGACACGATGACCGACAACCGGGTGCGCACGGTGGCCGAGGTGCGCCACGCCTTCAGCAAGTACGGCGGCAACCTGGGCACCGAAGGCTCGGTGGCCTTCCAGTTCAAGCACTGCGGCCAGATCGTCTTCGCGCCGGGCACCAGCGAGGACAAGGTGATGGAGGTGGCGCTGGAGGCCGGCGCCGACGATGTGGTCGTCGGCGACGACGGCTCGATCGAGGTGCTGACCGCGCCGACCGACTTCGAGGCGGTGCGCGACGCGCTGACGGCCGCCGGCCTGCAGGCCGAGATCGCCGAGGTGACGATGCGCGCCGACAACCCGGTCGAGCTGGCCGGCGACGATGCCGCGCGCATGCAGAAGCTGCTCGATGTCATCGAGGATCTGGACGACGTGCAGGACGTGTTCCACAACGCGGTGCTCTGAACCCCGGGCTTCAGGCCCGGAGCGCGGAACCAGACAGAACAAGACACGATACGACACGACAAGCTCGAGCCCGGGCCGCGCGCCTCTGCGGGTGCGGTCCAGGCGCGGTGCGAGGGGACAGGCGATGGCAATGGAAATGTCGGCGGCCGCCGCGATGGCGGTCGAGCGGCCGCGACGTGCGGCGCGTGCAGGCTGGCTGCTGCTGGGCTCGGTGCTGCTGCTGCTGCTGGGCCTGCCGGGCCAGCCGCTGCTGGGTGCGGCCAAGATGGCAGTGCTGTTCCTGCCCGGATGGTGGCTGCTGTCCTTGCGCATCATTCGGCCGGCGCTGCGACGGCCCGCCTTCCTGCTGTGGACCGTGCCCTTCGTCGTCGATGCGGCGGTGCGCGGCTTCCTGCATTTCAGCTATGGTGCGGCGCCGGACAGCTCGCTGGTGCTGACCTCGCTGGCCAACACCCACGGCGACGAGGCGCTGCAATACCTGGAGCAGCATGTGGTGCCGGTGGCGCTGGCCAGTCTGCTGGTGCTGGCGGCGCTGACGGTGCTGGACCGCATCGCCCGCGAGGTCCTGGCCCGCGATCCTGGTCCGGACGATCGCGGCCTGTCCTGGGGGCTGAGCTGGCCGCAGGCGCTGCTGCCGGTGCTGCTGGCGCTGGGCGCCACCGCCAGCGGGCCGTGGCGCGACATGCATCCGCTGGCCTTCTGGCCGCAGTGGCCGGCGCAGCTGGCCGGCACCCGGGCGGCGCTGCGCGACGCCGCGCTCGAGCACCAGGGCTGGATCGACCGCGCGATCCGGTCCGGCGTGGCGGGGCCTGCGACCCGGCGCCATGTCGCGATGCTGGTGATCACCGAGAGCATCAACCGCGACAACCTCGGCCTGTACGGCTATGCGCGGGCCACCTCCCCGGCGCTGGATCGTCATCGCCATGAGCTGCTGGTGATGCGCCATGCCTGGTCGGTTGCGGCCTCGACCGTGCCGGCGCTCGACGCGATGCTGCGGCCGACCGCCGCCGACGGCAGCCGCCAGGACCTGCTGGCGCTGGCGCGTGCGGCCGGCTACCGCATCCACTGGATCAGCAACCATGACGATCTGGCGATCCGCACCCGCCATGGCGGTCTGGCCGACGAGCAGGTCTACATCAACCGGGTGCCGGGCCGCTCGGCGCGCACGCTCGACGGCGAGCTGCTGCCGTCGGTCGACCGCGCGCTGGCCGATCCGGCGCCGCTGAAGCTGATCGTGGTGCATCTGCTGGGTGCCCATCCGCATTACCGCTACCGCTACCCGGAAGGCCAGCCCGAGACCGGCTCCGCCGACGATGCGGTCTCCGCGGCGATGGTCGAGCAGGGCCGCTGGCCGTGGATCCGGCGTTTCCGCACCGAATACGACACCGCGCTGCGCTATCACGACGGGGTGCTGGCGGCGCTGCTCAAGCAGCTCCAGTCCGTGCCGGGCGATGAGCTGACCCACAAGCTCTGGCTGGCGGTGTCCGACCATGGCCAGGATGTCGGCCATGACCGCAACCATGCCGGCCACAGCCCGATGACGCCGGCCGGCTACCGCATTCCCCTGCTGCTGTGGCAATCCGGCCACGTTCCGACCCCCGATGCGCAGGCCCTTGAGCAGCGTCCGGTGCGGGCCGACTGGCTGGCCGATCTGCTGCTGCCCCGGCTGGGCATCACGCTGCCGGGCGCGGATTCCGCGCGCGATGCGCTCTCGGACGACTACCGCTGGCAGCCTCCGGTGCTGCCGATCGCTGTGGCAAACTACCTCGACTGATTTCGGATGTCTATGAAAGTACTGGTTATTGGCGGCGGCGGCCGCGAGCATGCCCTGGCCTGGAAGCTGGCGCAGTCCCCCCGGGTCCACAAGGTCTATGTGGCGCCGGGCAACGGCGGCACCGCCCTGGACCAGCGCATCGTCAACGTGCCGATCGGCAACGATGTGGGCGCGCTGGCCGACTTCGCCGAATCCGAGAAGATCGGCCTGACGGTGGTCGGCCCCGAGGCGACGCTGGCGCTGGGCGTGGTCGACGCCTTCCGTGCGCGTGGCCTGCGCATCTTCGGCCCGTCGAAGGCGGCCGCGCAGCTCGAGAGTTCCAAGGCCTTCGCCAAGGACTTCATGAAGCGGCACAGGATCCCGACCGCCGCCTACGAGACCTTCAGCGATGCCGCCGCCGCACACGCCTATGTGGACAAGATCGGCGCGCCGATCGTCGTCAAGGCCGACGGCCTGGCCGCCGGCAAGGGCGTGGTCGTGGCGATGACGCTGGCCGAGGCCCATGAGGCGGTCGACTGGATGCTGCTCGACAACAAGCTCGGCGTGCAGCACAACGACGCCGGCGCCCGGGTGGTCATCGAGGAGTTCCTGCAGGGCGAGGAGGCCAGCTTCATCGTCATGGTGGACGGCCGCAACATCCTCGCGCTGGCGACCAGCCAGGACCACAAGCGCCTGCAGGATGCCGACCAGGGCCCGAACACCGGCGGCATGGGCGCCTACTCGCCCGCGCCGGTGGTCACGCCCAACATCCATGCCAAGGTGATCCAGGAGATCATCCGGCCGACGGTCGAGGGCATGCGCCGCGACGGCATGCCCTTCACCGGCTTCCTGTACGCCGGCCTGATGATCGACCCCACCGGCGGCGTGAAGACGCTGGAGTTCAACACCCGCATGGGCGACCCGGAGACGCAGCCGATCATGATGCGCCTGAAGAGCGACCTGCTCGAGGTGCTGCTGCATGCCACCGACGGCTCGCTCGACCAGGTCACGCTGGACTGGGACCGCCGCGTTGCGCTGGGCGTGGTGATGGCCGCCGGTGGCTACCCGCTCGACCCGAAGAAGGGCGACACGCTGCGCGGCCTGCCGGCCGAGACCGAGGACTGCAAGGTCTTCCATGCCGGCACCGCCACCGGCCCGAACGGCACCGTCGTCACCAGCGGTGGCCGGGTGCTGTGCGTGACCGCGCTGGGCGACTCGGTGCGCACCGCGCAGCAGCGCGCCTACATCGGCGTGCAGTCGATCCAGTTCGATGGCATGCAGTACCGCAACGACATCGGCTACCGCGCGATCAAGCGCGGCGGCAGCGCCTGACATGGCCATGCCCGACGAGCAGCCGCTGTCGAACGAGGCGGTGCGCGGCTGGCTGCTGGGCCTGCAGCAGTCGATCTGCGATGCGGTCGGTGCCGAGGACGGCACGCCCTTCCTGACGGACGCCTGGGAGCGCCCGCCCGGCGGGCGGCTCGAGGGTGCGGGCATCACCCGGCTGATCGAGGGCGGCGCGCTGCTCGAGCGCGGCGGCTGCGCCTTCTCGCAGGTCCGAGGGCCGGCGCTGCCGCCCTCGGCCACGCAGCACCGGCCGGAGCTGGCCGGCGCGCCCTTCGAGGCGATGGGCGTGTCGCTGGTCTTCCACCCGCGCAACCCCTATGTGCCGACGGTGCACATGAATGTGCGCATGCTCTCGGCCACGCCGACCGAGGGCCCGGCGGCCGGGCAGACGGTGCGCTGGTTCGGCGGCGGCATGGACCTCACGCCCTACTACGGCTTCGAGGAGGACGCGGTGCATTTCCACCGCGCCTGCCGCGATGCGCTGGCGCCGCACGATCCGGCGCTGTACCCGCGCTTCAAGGCCTGGTGCGACGAGTACTTCTTCCTGAAGCACCGCGACGAGCCGCGCGGCATCGGCGGCATCTTCTTCGACGACTTCTCGGCGCTGGGCGCGCAGGGCAGCTTCGCGATGCTGAAGGATGTGGGCGACGCGCTGCTCAAGGGCTGGCTGCCGATCGCGCAGCGCCGCCGCGACACCCCGTACGGCGAGCGCGAACGCGACTTCCAGGCCTACCGGCGTGGTCGCTACGTCGAGTTCAACCTGGTCTGGGACCGCGGCACGCTGTTCGGTCTGCAGTCGGGCGGGCGCACCGAATCCATCCTGATGTCGATGCCGCCGAACGTGAGCTGGCGCTACCGCTGGGCGCCGGAGCCCGGCACGCCCGAGGCGCGCCTGGCCACCGACTTCCTGCGTCCACGCGACTGGCTCGCCGAAGCCGAAGCCGCCGAAGCATCCGGCACCGATGGCCTTTGAGTCGCTCCGGGCCGGGCGGCGGGGGCGCCGCATCGGCCTGTTCGGCGGCAGCTTCGATCCGGTCCACCAGGCGCACCGCGAACTGGCCGACGCGGCGCTGGCGCAGCTCGGTCTGGACGAGCTGCGCTGGATTCCGGTGGGTCGGGCGTGGCAGAAAACCCGACAGATGGCCCCGGCGGCGCATCGCGCCGCGATGGTCGGGCTCGCGATCGGCGACAATCCCGCCTTCGTGCTCGAGCGCTGCGAGATCGAACGCGACGGACCGAGCTACACGCTCGACACCGTCGCCGAGCTGCAGCGGCGCGACGGGCAGCGGCATCCGGGCGAGCCGGCCGACTGGTTCCTGATCATCGGACAGGACCAGCTGGCCAACTTCGCCACCTGGCACGGCTGGCGCGATCTGCTCGGGCGGGTCGTTCTGGCGGTGGCCGGCCGGGCCGGCGACGCGGTGCAGATGCCCGTGGCGCTGGCCGAGGCCGGCGCGCGGGTCGTGCCGCTGGCGATGATGCCGATGACGGTGTCGTCGACCGAACTGAGGACGCGGCTGGCTGCAGGCGAGCCGGCGTCCAGCCTGGCGCCCCGGATGGTGGCGCCGGCGGTGGCAGGCTATATTGAACGCCACGGCCTGTACCATCCCCACCCCCCGAACACGGAACAAGAACGGATCTAATGGACATCCGCAAGCTGCAACGCGCCATCGTCGATGGCCTCGAGGGCGTCAAGGCCCAGGACATCGTGGTCTTCAACACCGAGCATCTCTCGCCGCTCTTCGAGCGGGTGGTGATCGCCTCGGGCACGAGCAACCGCCAGACCAAGGCCCTCGCCGCCGGCGTGCGCGACGAGGTCAAGGGCATCGGTGGCGAGATCCTGAGCATGGAGGGCGAGGACAACGGCGAGTGGATCATCGTCGACTGTGGCTCGGCCGTCGTCCACATCATGCAGCCGGCCATCCGGCAGTACTACCACCTCGAGGAGATCTGGGGCGGCAAGGCGGTGCGCATGAAGCTGGCCAGCCAGCGCAAGGGTCTGGCCAAGGCCTCGGAAGGACCGGCCGACGAGGACGACGGCGAGGGCGAACAGGCCGGCGTCGACGTGCCGGCCCGCAAGGCGGCCGCGCGCAAGCGCGGCTCCTCCGCTGCCGAAGCGGTGGCCAAGCCGGTCAAGCCGGCTGCCAAGCGCGCTCCGCGTGCGGCCTCCGCCACGGAAGGCGCGCCGGCCGCACGCAAGACCGCCGCCCCGCGCAAGACGGCCGCCCGCAAGTCCACGCCGAAGATCCAGACCGTCGTCATCAACGCGCCCGAGCGCAAGGCCGCCGCACCCGCTGCCCGCAAGCGCGCGGCGCCCAAGCGCGGCTGACGCCCGGTCCGCGCCGTGAAGCTGACGATCGTCGCGGTCGGCCAGCGCATGCCGGCCTGGGCCGAGACGGCCTATGACGACTATGCCAAGCGCTTCCCGCCGGACTGCCGGCTGGAGCTCAAGGCCGTCAAGACCGAGCCGCGCACCACCGGCAAGCCGGTGGAGGCGCTGATGGCGGCCGAGCGCGCGCGCATCGAGGCCGCGCTGCCGCGTGGCGTGCGCCGGGTGGTGCTCGACGAGCGCGGCACCCGGCTGAGCACCGTCGCGCTGGCCGAGCGGCTGCAGGCCTGGCAGCACGACGGGCGGGATGTCGCGCTGCTGATCGGCGGGCCCGACGGGCTCGATCCGGCGCTGCGCGAGGACGCCGACGAGCGCGTGCGCCTGTCGGACCTGACGCTGCCGCATGCCTTCGTGCGGGTGATGCTGGCCGAGGCGCTCTACCGCGCCTGGTCGGTCAACGCCGGCCATCCCTATCACCGTGAATGAGCCCGAGTCGCCTTCGATGACCTTCCGGATCCACCTTGCCTCGCAGAGCCCGCGCCGGCGCCAGCTGCTCGACCAGATCGGCGTGCGCCACGAGCTGCTGCTGCCCGGTGACGACGAGGATGCCGAGGCGCTCGAGGCCGTGCTGCCGGACGAGGCGGCGCTCGACTATGTCCAGCGGGTCACGCTGGCCAAGCTGGAGGCCGCGCGGCTGCGGCTGGAGCGGCGCGGGCTGGCGCCGCTGCCCATCCTGTGCGCCGACACCACCGTGGCGCTGGACGGGCGCATCCTGGGCAAGCCGGCCGACGCCGCCGAGGCCCGCGAGATGCTGACGGCGCTGTCGGGCCGCGAACACCAGGTGCTGACCGCGGTCGCGCTGGCCTGGCCGCTGCCGGACGCGCGCGCGCCGCTGCTGCGCCTGAGCCGCTCGACGGTGCGCTTCGCGCCGATCGGCCCCGAGCGCATCGCCGCCTATGTGGCCTCCGGCGAGCCGATGGGCAAGGCCGGCGCCTATGCGATCCAGAGCGGCGCGGCCGCCTGGATCGAGCACATCGCCGGCAGCTATTCGGGCATCATGGGCCTGCCCCTGTTCGAGACCGCGGGCCTGCTGCGGGAGGCCGGCGCCACGGTCTGATCCTGATCCGGGCCTGATCCGGGCAGCGCCGCCACAACACAGACAGAAAGCCCCACCGATGCCGATGCATGACATTCTGGTGAACTGGTCGCCGCAGGAGACGCGCGTGGCCATCGTCGAGAACGGAGCCATCCAGGAACTGCATGTCGAGCGCACGCTCGAGCGCGGTCTGGTCGGCAACATCTATGCCGGCCGTGTCGCGCGCGTGCTGCCCGGCATGCAGAGCGCGTTCATCGACATCGGCCTGGAGCGCGCCGCCTTCCTGCATGTCGCCGATGTGCAGATCAACGGCCAGACGGCCCGAGGCCACCACGGCGAGGGCACGACGCTGCCGCCGATCGAGAAGCTGGTCTATGAAGGCCAGACGCTGGTGGTGCAGGTCATCAAGGACCCGATCGGCACCAAGGGCGCGCGGCTGTCGACCCAGATCAGCATCGCCGGGCGGCTGCTGGTGCATCTGCCGCAGGACGACCACATCGGCATCTCGCAGAAGATCGGCTCGCACGAGCTGCGCGACCAGCTGCGCCAGCGCATGACCGCGCTGGTGGGCAACCGCGAGACCGGCGGCGGCGGGGGCTTCATCCTGCGCACCAATGCCGAGGATGCGTCCGACGCCGAGCTGGGCGACGACATCGCCTACCTGCGCAAGACCTGGGCGCTGATCCGCGAGCGGGCGCTGAAGTCGCCGCCGGGCTCGCTGCTGTTCGAGGACCTGAGCCTGGTGCAGCGGGTGCTGCGCGATCTGGTCGATGACCGCACCGGCTCGATCCGCATCGACTCGCGCATGCAGTACGACCTGCTGCGCGAGTTCGGCCAGCTCTACACGCCCGGCGCGGTCGGGCGGCTGCAGCACTACCGCGGCGAGCGGCCGATCTTCGACCTCTACAACATCGACCAGGAGATCGAGCGCGCGCTGGCGCGCCGGGTCGACCTGAAGTCGGGCGGCTATCTGGTGGTCGACCAGACCGAGGCGCTGACCACCATCGATGTGAACACCGGCGGCTTCGTCGGCGCGCGCAACTTCGACGACACCATCTTCAAGACCAATCTCGAGGCCGCGCAGGCGATCGCGCGCCAGCTGCGGCTGCGCAATCTGGGCGGCATCATCATCATCGACTTCATCGACATGACCCGCTCCGACCACCAGGAGCAGGTGCTGCTGGAGCTGCGCAAGCAGCTCGCGCGCGACCGCACCAAGATCACGGTCAGCGGCTTCACCCAGCTCGGTCTGGTCGAGATGACCCGCAAGCGCACCCGCGAGTCGCTGGCGCACATGCTGTGCCAGCCATGCCCGACCTGCGGCGGCCGCGGCCAGGTCAAGACCGCGCGCTCGGTCTGCTACGACATCCTGCGCGAGATCCTGCGCGAGGCGCGGCAGTTCAATCCGAAGGAATTCCGCGTCATCGCCTGCCCGGCGGTGATCGAGATGCTGCTCGACGAGGAAAGCCCGCACCTGGCCGGCCTGAGCGACTTCATCGGCAAGCCGATCTCGCTGCAGGCGGAGGCGACGATGAACCCGGAGCAGTACGACATCGTCCTGATGTGACGACCGACCGAGACGAATGAGCACAGAGACTCCCGCCCAGCCCAGCCATCGCGACACGCTCCGGCGGCTGCTCACCTATGTGGCGCAGCACAAGGCCCGCTACATCGCCGCGATCGTCGCGCTGCTGATGACCTCGGCGATCGAGCCGCTGATCCCGGCGCTGTTCAAGAAGCTGCTCGACAGCGGCTTCCAGGCGGCCGACAGCTTCCCGATCTGGATGGTGCCGGTGGTGGTGATCCTGCTGTTCGCGGTGCGCGGCCTGACCACCTTCGCCGGCACCTACCTGATGGCCGACGCCTCCTCGCGGGTGGTCTACGACGTGCGCCGCGACCTGATGGGCTCGCTGCTGAAGGTCGATGCCAAGGTCTTCGGCTGGCTGACGCCGGGCCTGGCGGTCAGCAAGACGATCAACGATCCGCAGGGCTCGATCACCACGCTGTCGAACAACTTCAACACGCTGCTGCGGGCGTCCTCGACCTTCCTGTTCCTGTTCGGCTATCTGCTGTACCTGAACTTCCAGCTCACCATCCTGGCGATGGTGACGGTGCCGCTGATGATCTTCGTGGTGCGGCGGCTGCACAAGCGCGTCAGTGCGGTGGGCAGCCTGGAGTACGAGTCGCAGCAGCGTCTGGTCAATATCGTCGACGATGCCGCGCGCGCCTGGCGCATCGTGCGCACCTTCGACGCGCATGCCTTCGAGCGCGGCCGCTTCGAGTCCGAGGCCTGGACGCTGCGCCGGCTGATGGTCAAGCGCATCGCCAGCAGCGCGCTGCTGACGCCGGCGACCCAGATCGTCTCGGCGCTGGCGGTGTCGATCATCCTGTCGCTGGCGCTGTGGCAGGCGCGCAATGGCGAGGCCAGCGTCGGCGACTTCGTCGCCTTCCTGACCGCGCTCCTGATGACGATCTCGCCGCTGAAGCAGCTCACCGACGTGTCGCAGTCCTTCATTCACAGCCTGATCGGGCTGCGTGGCGCCTTCGACCTGATCGACGCGCCCGAGGAGCCCGACCCGGGCTCGCGCGACCTGCCGGCCTGTCGCGGCGACATCGACGTGCGTGCGCTCGAGGTGTGCTATCCCGACAGCCCGCGTCCGGCGATCGACGGCGTGTCGATGGCGATCCGCCCCGGCCAGACGGTGGCCTTCGTCGGCGCCTCCGGGGCGGGCAAGACCACGATGGTCAGCACGCTGCTGGGCTTCGTGCAGCCCACCGGCGGCGACGTGCTGATCGACGGGGTGTCGATCCAGGACATCCGCCGGCCCTCGCTGCGGCGCCACTTCGCGGTGGTGTCGCAGGACATCGTGCTGTTCGACGGCTCGATCGCCGCCAACGTCACCTACGCGCAGCCGCGCGACGACGCACGGGTCGAGGCCTGTCTGCGGGCGGCCAACCTGTGGAGCTTCGTCGAGCAGCAGCCTGATGGCATGGAGGCCGCCATCGGCGTCAACGGCAGCCGGCTCTCGGGCGGCCAGCGCCAGCGCCTGGCCATCGCGCGCGCGCTCTACAAGGACAGCGCGGTGTGGATCTTCGACGAGGCCACCTCGGCGCTGGACGCCGAGTCCGAGCGGGTCGTTCAGCAAAGCATCGAGCAACTCTCCGGCGACAAGACGATCATCCTGATCGCGCACCGGCTCAGCACGGTGCGGCGTGCCGACCGCATCTTCGTGTTCGAGGACGGGCGGGTGGTCGAATCGGGCACGCATAGTGCTCTTGTTGAAAAGGGTGGAATCTATGCGGGGATGGTTCGTGCGCAGAGTCTGAACGATGAAGACTGATGTTGAAATATATTTTTGATAATTAATTTACTTCGAGTGCGGTTGAGTTTTTCAACTGCAATCTGTGTTTTAATTTAAATTTTTTGGCGGCAACATGAAAAAAAATGTAATTAATATCGGCGTTGGATTTGATCATATGCGGATTCTGCATGATGGGCTTGGCGAATTTTCTGTGCAGTTGGGGAGACGAATTGCCTCGCAAGCATCTGAGTGGCGGCGGCGATACGGCGTCATTTTTAGTTTTCATATACGTAATGAGTTGCATGGTCTTTTTGGGGAAGATGTTTTTTATCTGCCTCAGAATAAAAATCAAAAATTTATTCATCGAGCCGGCATTAAATTTAATTTATGGCACACGCTCAATCAACATGCCAAATTTGCGGCGCCGCTAGGTACAAAGCATTGGGTCATGACTGTGCATGATTTTAATTTTCTTTATGATCCTGCTGCTCGGAAGAAAACTTCAGAAAATTTGAAAAATAGATTTAGACTTGCTCGAACTGATTCTGTAATTGCGATTAGTGATTACGTGGCTGGTGATTTGCGTGAAAAATTTGGCTATTCCAAGCCGATTGAGCGGATTTATAATGGTGCCAGCGCAGATGCTCTGGCTGATTCTGCTGGTTTGCCTGAACTGCCTGCCGGGCGCTACCTTTTTCACCTTAGCCGGATGGCTCCATCAAAAAATCCGCGTGCCATTTTGAATCTGGCTCAGAATTGGCCGGAACAGTCATTCGTACTGGCTGGACCGTCAAGTGCAGATGCTGAGAATATCCGTGGCATGGCAAGGATTCGCGGTCTGCACAATGTGATGGTACTCACCGACATTACCGAAGGGCAGAAGAGTTGGCTCTACCAGAACTGCCTGGGGTTCCTGCTGCCGTCATGGACCGAGGGCTTCGGCCTGACCGTGATCGAGGCCATGCGCCATGGCAAGCCGGTATTCCTGTCGAACCTGACCTGCCTGCCCGAGATCGGCGGCGCGCATGCGTTCTACTGGCGCGAGTTTTCGGCCGGGCACATGCGCGGCGTGATTGAGGCCGGGCTTGCCGAGGCGGAGCGTCCCGGCTTTGTCGAGCAGATGCGGGCCCATGCCGCCAGCTTCACCTGGGACCGCTGCTGCGCTGGGTATCTGGACTACTACCGGCAACAACTCGGTCTGGCCAGCCGCGATCAGATGGCCGAGCTGTCGAGTCCGAGCAGCCGCAGATACAGCCTCAGGTAAGCCGACGTGGTTTGGCGCCAGTCGTAGCGGCTGGCATGCAGCCGGATCTGGTCGGGCAGGTTCTCTAGGCGAGGTAAATCGCGCTCGATGCGCTGGCGCATCGCTGCCGGATCGAAGCTGTCGAGATAGCCGCCGGCGTTGCCTACCACCTCGGGCAGACAGGTCAGGTTCGAAACAAACACCGGCTTGCCGAACTTCATCGCCTCCAGCGGGGGGAGGCCGAAGCCTTCGGTCAGCGACGGGAACAGGAAGGCGCGGCAGTGCTGGAACAGCCAGGTCTTCTGCGCCTCGCTGATGTTTTCTAGAATCTCGGCATTGTCGATCCGCTCGGCACGGATGCGTTTGCGCAGGTGTGCACTCTCCGCGCTGGCCGGGCCGGCCAGCACGATATGCTGCTCCGGCCAGATGCGTGCCAGATCGAGCAGGCAGTCCGGGTTCTTCGATGACGCCATGCGACTCAGATGGAACATGAACGGGCGCTGCTGCAGATGTTCTACCGGTTCGGCCAGGTCGTGGCTTAGGTCACGCACGCCGTTCGGGATCACCTCGATCGGGCGCTGCCAGCCGAGGTGGCGGCGGATGTCGCCCTCGACGTAGTGCGTCAGTGTGGTGACCTGATCGTGCCAGCTCAGGCTGTGCCGGATGCGCCGCAGCGCACGAGCTTCCTTGTCCTGCGGCTCGCCGGTGTAGAGGAAGTTGAGATCGTGGATCGTCATGATCCGGTGCCGGCTTAGCGCCGGCGGTCTCAGCCGGCTGAGCTGGTTGAGCGTGTGCCAGAGGCTGAAGCGCGTACCGCGCAGATGAAAGTGGCGTTGCAGGCTGTGACGATCGAGGTATCTGACCTGCGGGCCGAAACGGCCGTGCCACTGGCGCGGCATGTGCAGGTAGATCACGATGCCGTGGCGTCCGTGCAGTTCGTCGGCGCGCTCGGCTAGGCTGGTCGCGATCTGGCAGGAGAACTCGCCCAGTCCATCGACGAGTGTGTCAATCTGGCCGAAGCTGATGCCGATGTTCAGGGTAGGACGGGTCATTCGGTGAAGTGGGCGGACACCGGCGACGGCAGCATGCGGGCTGCGCAGAGGATCTCCGCCGGGTCGATGGTGCTGGTGTCGTGCTGCGGTGCGACCAAACTGCAACCGGCGTGGCGCAGCGGCTCGCGCCACTCTGGGCGGATCGCCCCACAGTAGAGCCCGATCACCGGCGTCGAGGTGGCTAGGGCCAGATGCATCAGGCCTCCGTCGGCGCACAGCGCGATGCGGGCGCGTCCGACCAGCGCATGGGCCTGTGGCAGCGTGGTGCGAGCGACGCAGTCGATCAACTCCAGCCCGGGCAGCGTGGTGGCTAGTGCCGTGATGCGATCGGCCATCGCGCGGCCGTTGTCGCTGCCGATCAGGATGATGCGGCGCATTCCGTCGGCATGCAGTCCGGCGACGACCCGATCCCAGTGGAAATAGGTGCGATCTGGCGAGACGCCGCCGACCGCAATCACGGCGTCGGCCGGCTGCGGACACTGTGCCGTGGCCCAGGCTGCGTTTGCAGACAGCGTAGCGAGTTTCTGCACCGAGTGGCGCGCCATCGCGTCGGTGTCGAGCACGATCCCGAGCAGGTCGGCCAGCCGCTGCGCAACGTAGCGGGCGCGGTGGAACCCCGGCGAGTCGTAGTAACCGTGCAGCGACACCCAGGGGAGCTGTGGCAGGCGCGTCTGTTTGAGTTCGAGCGCTTTGCGGTCATGTCCGAGCACGATGGCCAGGTCGTAGCGAGCTGGATCGACCTCAGCCGGATCGCTCAGCGTGCGGCTGAACCAGGGATCATCACGGAACAATGCGACCAGATGCGGTACAGCGTAAAGATCGACCATGTAGCCTTGCTCGGCCAGCAGGCTGCGAGGTGCCAGATCCATCAGCGCATCGCCGACCTGCGGCATGCCCTGGTGAATCCACAGGATGCGACGCTGCGCCGGGTCGATGCGCGTGCACAGTCGGCGCCGCTGGCCGCTCATGCTCAGCTGCAACGCGCGGCGCATGGTGCGCAGCGCGAGCTTGAACTCGCCCTTGCGAGCGCGGAATGCGGCGTCGTCGGCCGGTACCGGCGCTGACAGCGGTTGCAGGTTGGTGGCATCTGCCAGGGGGCGGAGCAGTCTCATCGCGGCGTCAGGGCAGCAGCTCGATCTGCACCGGCGGCTTCAGACGCAGCAACAGTCCGGCGCGCAGCCGGGCCTGACGCAGGTGGCGCAGATCGGTGGCGTCGAGGCGGCGGCCGGTCATCGCGGCATCCAGCGTGGTCTCTTCGCCCCGGTGTAGGCAGATGCGGTCGAAGTCGCGCTGGCTGATGCCCCACTTGTGCAGGAACTGCAGCCGCCCGTCGTTCTTGACGATGCGACCCGTGGAGACGCAGGCGAAGTGATACACGAGGCTGTCGCCCAGACCGACGAAGATGCGGCAGCCGGCGTGCCAGAGCTTCATCGACAGGTCGTTGTCGCTGCTCATGCCGGGCGAGAGTTCGGTGCTGTAGCCGCCGACCTCGTGCCACATCCAGCGTGGCAGCAGCGTCGGCGGCCAGGTCGAGCCGAGCCAGTGGCCGCGTTTGAGCTTCGGCAGATCGCGGATCAGCTCGGCCTCGCGGAACGAGGCCGGGGCGCGGCCGTAGTCGGCGGCGATGGTGCAGCGGTTGTTGGCGCCGCCCGGCTCGATCATCGTCGAGGAGATCATGAAGCGCTGGCCGTCGAGCTGCGCGGCCACCTCCAGCAGTCGCGTGTCCCAGCCGGGTAGCACCGCCATGTCGTCGTTCATGTAGACGAGGTAAGGCTGCGTCGCCTGCGCGGCGACGCGGTTCACCGCGAAGCAGATGCCGATGTTGCCGGGGCTGTGCGTGTGCGCGATCCCTTGCTCATGCACCCAGTCCAGTGTGCCGTCGGAGCCGTCGTTGACGTGGACGAGGATTTCGTGCTCGTGGGCCGAATGGCGCCGGATCGTCTCGACTGCCAGCTGCAGGAAGGCGAGGTTGTTCCAAGTCGGGATGATGATCGAGAACATGCGTCCCTTACTTGCTGCGGGGCACCCGGCCCACCAAGAAGAACTCGTCGTTGGGCCGCATCGCCAGCAGGTGGGCCATGCGGTTGGACAGGCCGAAGAAGGCGGTGATCGCGCCGATGTCCCAGATGTCCTCGTCGGAGAAGCCGTGCTCGTGCAGCCGGGCGAAGTCGGTCTCGTCGACCGCGTCGGGTTCGCGGCAGAGCCTGAGCGCCATGTCGAGCATCGCCTTCTGGCGCGGCGTGGCGTCGGACTTGCGGTGGTCGATCGCGATCTGGTCGGCGATCAGCGGATTCTTCTCGAGGATGCGCAGGATCGCGCCGTGCGCGACGACGCAGTACAGGCAGCGGTTCGCGCCCGAGGTCGCCACGACGATCATTTCCTTCTCGCCCTTGCTCAGGCCGGAGGGGCGCAGCATCAGCGCGTCGTGGTAGTCGAAGAAGGCGCGGCATTCGTCCGGGCGGTGCGCCAGCGCCAGGAAAACATTGGGCACGAAGCCGGCCTTCTCCTGCACCGCCAGGATGCGCGTGCGCAGGTCCTCGGGCAGGTCGGCCAGGTCGGGCACGGGAAAGCGGCTGATCGGGGCCGCTGCCTGGGTGGGGGCTCGCGAAGGCGTCATCGTGTACATCCTTTCAGGGCGCATGCCCGGCTAGACATCCGGGGTCGGTGCCGGGGGGCGGGACGGGGGGCGGCGCAGGTGCGCCAGCTTCAGGTACTTGTAATAGGTGTACTCGGCGTTATAGATGGCCAGCATCAGCCCATGCCCGCCGTCAAGCAGGCCAAGTCGTAGCACATAGGTGCGCATGAAGGCCCAGGCGCCACGCAGCGCCGCACCGAATACCCCTGAATCCCGCCCTCGGGCAGCCATGTCACGGGCGTGGCCGCTGGAGTAGCGGTCGAGCTTCTCCAGCATGTCCGACACGTCTGGGTAGCTATGGTGGATCAAGCTATGGCGTAACTGGCCGACCGTGCCATCCACCGTCATGTGCGCATGCAGGAAGTGATCGGTGAAGCCTGCCTTCGCCCGTCGGGCTAGTCGTAGGGTGTAGTCGGGGCGCCAGCCGCCGTAGTGAATGAATCGTCCGCACAGCTCCGACAGGCGCGGAATGCGATAACCGTCGTGCTTACCAGTGGCGATGGCCCCGAGGATGTCGCTCTGCAGCGAGGCGCTGATGCGCTCATCGGCATCCAACGATAGAACCCAATCGCCTCGCGCCAGTGAAAAGCCGCGTTGCTGCTGCAGGCCGTAGCCGGGCCAGTCGGTGGCTACCACGGTGGCGCCAGCCTCACGAGCGAGTTCGGCCGTGCGATCCGTGCTGCCGGAGTCCAGCACGATCACTTCGTCGGCAAAACGCGCACTGCGCACGCAATCGCTGATGTTGCGTTCCTCGTTCTTGGCGGCGATGACGATGCTGAGGCGGACCATGGTTCCTAATGGAGCGAAAGGACGGTAAGGAAGCTGAGCAACAGGGGTTGCGATTATCGGTCATGCCTGTGTCTACAGGCCTCGGCTTGATCCACGCGAAGCTCGGGCGAATCCGGGTGGTACTCGACTGTTGTAACCTACGCGCCGTTCTGCTGACGACAGTCGCGCTCTGGATAGCTCTGTTCATGATTTCACGACGCCAATTCTGTGTGCTTCCACTGGGCTTGACCTCCTTGGCTGGATCGCAATCGATCCACGCCCAGTTCCGCGTCGAGATCTCCGGCATCGGCGCCTCGCAGATCCCGGTCGCGATCGCGCCCTTCCGCGACGAGGACCGTGCCGCGGTGCCGATCTCGCAGGTGATTCGCGCCGACCTGGAGCGCAGCGGGCTGTTCCGCATCGTGCCGGCCGCCGGCGAGGCGATCGACGAGCTCTCTCGCCCCGATTTTCCCGGCTGGCGCAACCGGGGCGCCGACGCGCTGGCCGGCGGCTCGGCCACCCGCCTGGCCGACGGCCGCCATGACCTGCGCTACCGGCTCTGGGATGTGGTGAAGGGCGCCGACCTGCTCGGCCAGTCGCTGGCGGTGCCGCGCGAGGACCTGCGCCGCGCCGCGCACCGCATCGCCGACGAGATCTACCAGAAGCTCACCGGCGAGCGCGGCATCTTCTCGACCCGCATCGCCTATGTCTCCAAGAGCGCCGGCCGCTACACGCTCTTCGTCGCCGATGCCGACGGCGAGGGCGCGAAGGTGGCGGTCGGCGGCGCGCAGCCCATCATCTCGCCGGCCTGGTCGCCCGACGGCGGCGATCTGGCCTATGTCTCCTTCGAGAGCGGCAAGCCGGTGGTCTATGTGCAGGACGTCTCCTCCGGCCAGCGCCGGGTGGTGGCCAGCTTCAAGGGCTCCAACAGCGCGCCGGCCTGGTCGCCCGACGGCAGCCAGATCGCGGTGACGCTCACGCGCGACGGCAACTCCGAGATCTATCTGGTGGGGCGCGGCGGTGGCGGCGAGCCGCGCCGGCTCACCCAGGCCTCGAGCATCGAGACCGAGGCCGCCTGGTCGTCCGACGGCCGCTCGATCTACTTCGTCAGCGACCGCGGCGGCGGCCCGCAGATCTACCGCATGAGTGCGGCCGGCGGCAACGCCGAGCGGGTGACCTTTTCCGGCAGCTACAACATCAGTCCCGCACTGAGCCCCGACGGCCGCTGGATGGCCTACATCACCCGCAACGGCGGCGGCGCCTTCCGCCTGCAGCTGATGGACCTGTCCTCGGGAACCGTGACCGCACTCACCGACACCAACGACGACGAAAGCCCGAGCTTCGCGCCCAACAGCCGGCTCATCATCTACGCCAGCCGCTCCGGCGGGCGCGATGTGCTGATGACCACCACGCTCGACGGGTCCATCAAGGCCCGCCTGAGCCCGCCGATGGTCGATGTGCGCGAGCCGGTCTGGGGTCCCTTCGGCCGCTGAACCTGGCCGCTTTCACGGAGAACATGCAATGTCCAAGATCCTTCGCTCCCGCGCCGCCTTCCTGTCCCTGGGCCTGAGCGCCGCCTTCCTGGCGGGCTGCGCCTCGAACACCCGCGTCGAGCCGCCCGCGCCGGTCGAGAGTCGCGGCACCGGCACGATTTCCGGCGCCGGCACCGGCGCGGCCCAGGGGGCCGGCACCGGCGGCGTCGGCAGCTCCGCCGTCACCCCGGTCGACACCGGCCGCAATGCCGATGCGGCGGCGGGCGCCGGCCGTGTCGTCTACTTCGACTTCGACAGCTTCGTCGTCAAGGACGAGTACCGCAGCGTCGTCGAGGCCCATGCCCGCCGCATGAGCGCCGACCGCAAGCGCCGCATGATCATCGAGGGCCACACCGACGAGCGCGGCGGCCGCGAGTACAACCTGGCGCTGGGCCAGAAGCGCGCCGATGCGGTGGTGCGCTCGATGGTGCTGCTGGGCGCGCAGGACGGCCAGCTCGAGGCGGTCAGCTTCGGCAAGGAGCGCCCGGCCGCCCAGGGCAGCGACGAGGCCGCCTGGGCCAAGAACCGCCGCGCCGAGCTGAAGGACCGCTGAGATGACGCGCCGCCCCCTGTCGATCCGCGCCGCACGGGCTCCGGCGGCGCTGCTGCTGGCGCTGGCCGCGGCCTGGCCCGTCGGCGCCCAGGCCGGCCTGTTCGATGACGAGGAGGCCCGCAAGGCCATCGTCGAGCTGCGTGGCCGCCTCGAACGTACCCAGCAGGAGAACAGCGAGCGCGATGCGCGCCAGCGCGAGCTGGCCGAGCAGGTCGAGACGCTCAAGCGCAGCCTGCTGGACCTCAACGCCCAGATCGAATCGCTGCGCGCCGACCTGGCGAAGCTGCGTGGCCAGGACGAGCAGCAGGTGCAGTCCGGCAAGGACCTGGCCCGCGAGATCGCCGAGCTGCAGCGCAAGCTCAAGGACCAGTTCGCCGCGATCGACGAGCGCATGCGCCGGCTCGAGCCGCAGCGCGTCTCGCTCGACGGCCGCGACGCGGTGGTCGAGGCGCCCGAGAAGAAGGCCTACGACGAGGCGATCGGCATCCTGCGCAAGGGCGAGTTCGCCAATGCCGCCGCCGCGCTGACCAGCTTCCAGAAGCGCTTTCCCTCCAGCCCCTACCAGGGCCATGTGCAGTACTGGCTCGGCAACGCGCTCTACGGCAAGGGCGAGGTCAAGGAGGCGATGACCATCTTCCGCACGCTGGTCAGCTCGACGCCGGACCATCCGCGCGCCTCCGAGGCGCTGCTGGCGCTGGCCAACTGCCAGATCGAGCTGAAGGATCCGAAGAGCGCCCGCCGCACCCTCGAGGAACTGGTGCGCAACTATCCGCAGTCCGAGGCCGCGCAGGCCGCGGCCGAGCGCATCAGGCAGCTGAAGTGAGCGTGGCTCCGGTGGTTTCCGTGACCTCTGCGTCGGCCATGGAAGAGGGTGATGCCGATCTCGAGCGCCGCTTCGGTGGCCTGCGCCGGCTCTGGGGCGACGCGGCCTATGCCCGGGTGCGCGCGGCGCGGGTGGCGGTGGTGGGCGTCGGTGGCGTCGGCTCCTGGGCGGTCGAGGCGCTGGCACGCAGCGGCGTGGCCGAGCTGGTGCTGATCGATCTGGATCATGTCGCCGAATCCAACATCAACCGCCAGATCCAGGCGCTGGGCGCGACCGTCGGCGCGGCCAAGGTGCAGGCGCTGCGCGAGCGCATCGCCGACATCCACCCGGGCTGCCGGGTGCATGCGGTCGAGGATTTCGTCGAGCCGGAGAACTGGCCGGCTCTGCTGCCGATCGAGGTCGACGGGGTCATCGACGCCTGCGACCGCAATGCCGCCAAGCTGGCGATGGCGCGCTGGGCGCTGGCCGGCGGGCACCGGCTGGTGATGGCTGGCGCGGCAGGCGGCAAGTCGCACCCCGAGCGGGTGGAGGCGGCCGATCTGGCCGAGGTCACGCACGACCCGCTGCTGGCCCGGCTGCGCCAGCAGCTGCGCCGCGAGGGCGCGCCGCGCCAGGGGCGCATCGGCGTGCGCTGCATCTTCTCGCGCGAGACGGTGCAGCGCCCGCAGACGGACGGCGCCTGCGCCGTCGACGGCGGCCTGAACTGCCACGGCTACGGCTCCAGCGTGATGGTCACCGCCAGTTTCGGTCTGGCTGCTGCGGCGCAGATTCTCGAAGGCGTGCGCGCAGACGCACGAGGTGCTTGACGACACCAAGGTGAGGTGTATTAGAATCTAGGGCTCGGCTGATCAGTGACTGATTGGCCGGGGCGGTGGGGGTCGTTAGCTCAGTTGGTAGAGCAGCGGACTTTTAATCCGTAGGTCGCAGGTTCGAGTCCCGCACGACCCACCAAAAACATGATATAGTCACAGTCTTGATGAAAATCAGGGCCAGCAGGCAAGGGCTCTTAGCTCAGTTGGTAGAGCAGCGGACTCTTAATCCGTAGGTCGAGTGTTCGAGTCACTCAGGGCCCACCAGACTTGCCTGACTGTCGTGTGTTTCATTCGTCTTCATTGCCCATGGGCAGTGATGCGGGCTCTTAGCTCAGTTGGTAGAGCAGCGGACTCTTAATCCGTAGGTCGAGTGTTCGAGTCACTCAGGGCCCACCAGAATTCAGTGTTTCACCGTTCACCGCACACGCGGTGGTGACGGGCTCTTAGCTCAGTTGGTAGAGCAGCGGACTCTTAATCCGTAGGTCGAGTGTTCGAGTCACTCAGGGCCCACCAGAACAGAAGACGCAACAAGCGTTCAGCGACAAGGACTTGGCAGCAGTGCCAAGTCCTTTTTTGCTTGGCGTTGAGCCGTATTCGTTGCGGTGCTTGATGACCACAGCCTCAGGGCCGGGCCACCGCCGCGCGGCACGACGACAGCTCAAGCCGGAAGGCCTGCAGCGCCGAGCGGCCATCATCCATTGCCGCCTGCGCCACCAGACGGCCCAGGTTGACGTCCTGCAGGAAGGCCAGGTATCCGTCCACCACGCCGCGCAGGCCCTTGATCAGCGCCGGCCGGTGCGGGTCCATGCAGGCCGGCAGCACCAGGGCGTCGGCCTCGCGCACCAGCGCCTGAAGCGCGCTCACCCGGTCTGCCAGGGCCATGCGCGGCGCTGCGGCGGCCAGCGCATTGGCATCATCCCAGCGCTGCAGCAGATCGTCGGCCGCACGATAGGCCTGCTCCACCCTCGACTGCTCGGCCTGCGCCCGCTGGCGCGCATGCATCTCCTGCTCGGCTGCCTGCGCCGCCTTCTGCCGCGCCTGCTCGGCGGCCTGCTCCTGCGCCGTGCGCGCCACCTGCTCGGCCCGCCGGTTGGCCTGCAGCAGCATGGCGCCGCCCACCGCGACCACCGCAGCCACCAGCACCCACAGCAGCGCCCGGCCACCGCATGAACGTCTCGTGGGGGCGCTCATCAGCTGCAGTCCTTCGCCAAAGCAATGCGCCGCCGATAGCGCTCCTGGGCCGCCTCGTTGTAGCGGATGTCGTTGCGGGAGGCCTCCACCTCCAGCTCCCAGATTTCGCGCCGGCTCAGGCACTTGCCGGCCACCGGCGCCGATGCCTGCCCCGATGCAGTGTCCTGGATTGAGGTCACCACGCCGTTGCGGGTGTAGACATAGACAGTGCGCGCCCCGCGTTGATAGACATGCTGGTCGCTGACCACATCCCCCGCCTGGCTGCGATTCACGTTGTTGGCCGCCCCCATGGCCAGCTGCAGCTCACTGACCGTCATGCCCACGACCGGGCGCCGCTCTTCGATCGCAGCCCGGATGGCCAGGCGCTTGTCCAGCTCGGCGTTCTGCTTGGCGAAGTCCGGCGCAGGCGTGCCAGCGCTGGGCGGCGGCAAGGTCTTCAGATCCAGCGCCTGCTGACGCTGCTGGCCGGCGCACGGCTGCTGCTGAAACGACACCTGCCCCGAAGGACTGGTGCATTTGTATTGGGCCCAGACAGGTGCCCCGACCGTCGCCATGCCGACGGCCATCATGAAGACGCTTGCTCGCATGTCTTCCTCCTTGCCCGCCAAGGTACACGACCGCCCGGCGGCAACGGAGTGCATTGATCACATTCGGATTCCGAGGAGATGCCCGCTCCTTCACGTGTTGTTCACGCAGCAAGAGCCGCAAGGGCAGAACGACGAGATATGGGAACCCCCATGCCGCATTCCCCTTTCCCGTTTCTGCGACCATGCGCCGGCCATGAAACGCCTGTCCACGCTGAGTTTCCTGCTGATCCTGTCTTCCACGCTGGCGCTGCTGTCGGCGGGCTGCAGTTCTCTGGACGAGCGTC
Source organism: Sphaerotilus sp. FB-3 (assembly GCF_023706025.1). NCBI lineage: Bacteria > Pseudomonadati > Pseudomonadota > Betaproteobacteria > Burkholderiales > Sphaerotilaceae > Sphaerotilus > Sphaerotilus sp. FB-3. Next base: position 78,173 of record NZ_BQWE01000006.1, read on the forward strand.
AGCGGGCCTGGATCTTCCAGCCCTCGGATCGCAGCTGGGGGCGAGCCGAGGAGATCGCGCGAGGCATGGACGAGGTCTGGATCGATTTCCGCTCCGCCGAGACGGATCGGCCGGTGCGGCTGCATGGCCTGTGGAGCGCGCACGAGCGCTTCGCCAGTGATCCGCAGGCGCCGGTGCTGCTCTATCTGCACGGAGCGCGCTTCAATGTGGTGGGCTCGGCGGCGCGGGCGCAGCGGCTGCGGCAGCTCGGCTTCTCGGTGCTGGCGATCGACTACCGGGGCTTTGGCCGCAGCAGCGATGAGCTGCCTTCGGAGACCCTGGCCCTGGAGGACGCCTGGGCGGCCTGGGACTGGCTGGCCCGCGCGCATCCCGGGCGGCCGCGCTACATCTTCGGGCACTCGCTGGGCGGGGCGATCGCGATCGATCTGGCCGCCCGGGTGGCGGACGAGGCCGGCACGCTGGTGGAGGGCACCTTCACCTCGATTCCGGAGGTGGTCGCCTCCTACCGCTGGGGCTGGCTGCCGCTGGAGCCGCTGATCACCCAGCGTTTCGCCTCGGTCGAGCGGGTCGCGCAGATCGGCTCGCCGCTGCTGGTGGTGCATGGCAGCGAGGACCGCACCATCCGGCCCGAGCTGGGCCGGCGCCTGTTCGAGGCTGCGCGCGGCCCCAAGCGCTTCGAGCTGGTCGAGGGCGGCACCCACCACAACACCAATGCCATCGGCCTGGCGCAGTACCGGGTGGCGATGGCGGAGCTGTTCGGCCTGAGCGTGCCGGCGGCGCCCTGAGCGCACCCGGCCCGGCTGCCATGCCGGCCGTTCAGCAGGCCCCGCCGGTCGCCTGCGCCGGGTTGCCCTGCCAGCGGCTGCCGGCCTCGAGCTGCTCGCCCTTCATCACGAAGGACTCCGGCGCGATCCGCGCCTGCGCTCCGACCTGCACGCCATAGTGCACGAAGGCCCGCTCGCCCAGCGTGACCTGGTCGCCCAGCACGATGCGGCCGGACTTGAACAGACCGTCCTCCAGCGAATGCCCCTGGATCAGCGACTGATCGCCAAGCGTGACGTGATCGCCCAGCGTGGTCATCGTCTTCTCGACGATGGAGGCGCCGTCGTCGAAGAGCTGTCGCCCGACCCGCACGCCCAGCATCCGCCACAGCAGGCCCATGATCGGCGTGCCGCGCAGCGCGGTCATCAGCACGCCGTCGCCGGCGAAGCCGAGCTTCCAGAAGCGCTCATGGCGCCAGAAGCCGGGCTCCAGGATCGAGCAGGTCAGCGGCTCGAGCGGGCGCCAGCCCAGGCTGGCGCGATCGACCAGCACGAACCACAGCAGCTCCAGCGCGATCGCCACCAGCGTGCCGGCCGCCAGCGACAGCGCCGGCGGCACGCCCGGCACGCCGACATAGGCGCCGTACAGCACCACCGCCGCCAGCGCCGCGCCGATGCAGTGCGCGCCGACGAAGAGCAGCATCGTCAGCCGGTTGACTGCGGTCTTGCGCCGCAGCGCCTGCGCCCGCCAGGCCGGATCGCTCCAGCGCGGATCGGGCCGGTCGCGCAGCACCGAGCGCGGGATCTCGAAGGCCGGCGAGCCGAGCAGGCCGATGTTCTCGCGCAGCGGGCCGTCCAGCGGCACCATCACCCGGGTGGCCAGCAGGCAGTTGTCGCCCAGCGGCGCACCGGTGGGCAGCAGCACCGCATTGCCGGCGAAGCTCCGCGCGCCCAGCCGGGTCGGACCGACGCGCCAGCCGCCCGGGCCGGGCTCGACCTGGGCCATCGTCAGCCCGTCGGAGACCATCGCGCCCGGGCCGAAGTGGCTCAGTCCGGGCAGGTCATGCTGCTGCGTCAGGCCGAAGTTCGAGCCGGTCTGCTCGATGCCGCCGACAAAGCGGTAACCGACCACCGCGCGCAGCCAGGCCACCACATCCGGACTGTCGCCGGCCAGCATGTTGTGCCAGCGCGAGTTGCTCCAGGCGGTGATCAGGCCGAGCAGCCAGTGGTGCAGCCCGTAGAAGCGGTACAGCCGCCCCGGCACGATCGCCCGCGACAGCAGCCGGGGCAGCGTGGCCATCAGCAGCGCCCACAGCGTCATGCCGCCCAGCAGCGCCAGCGCGCCGCCCAGCGCGACCCCGCCCAGATCGGCCCAGTGCGCCGCATGGCCGTGACCGAGCAGATGCAGGTCGAAGCGCTCCTCGAGCCGCCGTCCCGGCTCGCCCGACAGCAGCCACAGCCCCCACAGCGGCAGCGGCAGCGACACGCCGCCCAGCACCAGCAGCTGCCACAGCGCATACAGCCGGCGGCGCAGCGCCGTCGGCCGGGGCTGCGCCGGCACCCGGCAGAATTCGGTGGGAGTCGGCTGGGCCGGCACGCCGTGCGCATGCACGCCGGCGGCCAGCGTCTGGCCGCGCAGCAGCGCCGAGGCATGGCCGAGCTGGCTGCCGTCCTGCATGCGGGTGTCGATGTCGAGCAGCGCATGGTCGCCGACATGGCAGCCCTGGCCGATCTCGACCGGGCCGAGCCACATCCGGCCCGCCTCGGCCCGGCAGCCGGGCAGGCGCACCTGACGGCCGATCAGGCTGTCGTCGCCGATGCGGATCAGGTCGGTGCAGACCGGCAGCACCGGGGTGGCGATGTGCGCATGCGCGCCGACCTGCGCGCCCAGCAGCCGCAGATAGCCGTTGAGCAGCGGCGAGCCGGCGAACAGCACCATCGGATTGAAGCGCATCAGCTGCCGCATCGCCCACCAGCGCAGATAGCGGCCGCTCCACAGCGGGAAGCTGCCGGCCTGCCAGCGGCCGACCAGCAGCCACTTCAGCGCCACCGGCAGCAGTACCGCCAGCGCCCACAGCGCCGAGCCGGCCAGCGCGGCCCGCAGATAGGCCTGCAGCGGATCGGTGGCGGTCAGCAGCCAGTCCATTCCGATCAGCAGGGCCTGGAAATTCAGCGTCAGCCAGGCCAGCGCCATCAGCACCTGGGCCAGGCCGCAGCCCAGATAGGCGGCGCGTGGTGCGCAGGCGGGCGCCTCGGCCTGCGACTGCGGCACCGGTTCGGCCATGGCCGCGGTGACGGTGGTCGTGGGGGCTGCGGTCTGCTCCAGATGCGTCGAGAGCGCACGCAGGCTGGGATGCGCGTAGATCGCGCGCATCGTCACGTCGCTGCGTCCGAGCTGGCGGCGCAGCCGCGCGCCGAATCCCGCCATCAGCAGCGAATTGGCGCCCAGCTCATCGAAGAAATGGGCGGTGGCCGACAGCTCGTGCGCCGCGCCGCCGAGCACCGCGGCCAGCGCGGCGGCCAGCGTCTGCTCGGTGCCCGGACGCGGCCGCTCGTCCGGATCCATCGCCTCGGTGCCGCCGGACAGCGCGGGCGCTCGCGGCGCGGGCAGCGCCTTGCGGTCGGCCTTGTCGCTGGCCAGCATCGGCATCTCGTCGAGCTGCTCGTACAGGCGCGGCACCATGTAGTCGGGCAGCTGCGCGCGCAGCGCCTCGCGCAGTCCGGCCGGGGAGGGCGGATCGGGCCAGCCGGGGCGCACCGTCCAGTAGGCCACCAGCTCGACCTGGCCGGGCGAGGTCGACCCGGTGTGCACCACCGCCTGGCGCACGCCGGGCTGGGCCATCAGCACCGACTCGATCTCGGTCAGCTCGATGCGGTAGCCGCGGATCTTGACCTGGGTGTCGATGCGGCCGAGGTATTCGACCCGTCCGTCCTCGCGCAGGCGGCCGAGGTCGCCGGTGCGGTAGAGCCGCCCCGACGGATTCGGGTCCACGCCGACGAAGTCGTCGAGAAACACCCGGGCGGTCTGTTCCGGCCGGTTCAGGTAGCCGCGCGCCACGCCCGCGCCGGCAATGACGATCTCGCCGGTCTCGCCGGCCGGCAGCACCCGGGGCGTGTCCGGATCGAGGATCAGCACGCTGTAGGTCGGCAGCGGCCGGCCGATGGTGACCGGCGCGGCCGGATCGAGTCTCTCCAGCGTCGCGGTGACGGTGGTCTCGGTCGGGCCGTAGGCGTTGAGCATGCGCCGCGCCGGCGTGGCCCAGCGCTGCACCAGATCGCGCGGACAGGCCTCGCCCGAGACGATCAGCAGCCGCAGCTCGGGCAGATCCTCCTCGAGCGTGGCCAGCGCGGTGGGCACGCAGCACAGCGCGGTGATGTGCCGCCGGCGCAGGAACTCGCCCAGATCGGCGCCGAGCAGGCTGGCGCCGCTCTGGTTCGGATGCAGCGTCGCGCCCACGCTCAGCGGCACCCAGGTTTCCTCGACCGCGAAGTCGAAGGCCATCGTCAGGCCCTGGTAGACCTGGTCGTCGGCCTGGTAGCCGTAGGTCTCGGCGGCGACCCGCACGAAGTTGCAGATCTGCGAGTGATCGATCGGCACGCCTTTCGGGCGCCCGGTCGAGCCGGAGGTGTAGATGACATAGCACAGGGCGTCCGCCGCGCCGCGTTCCGGGCTCGGCAGGCGGGCGGTGTCCACAGGCGCCAGAGCCGCCTCCAGCATCGGGTCATCCAGGCACAGCCCCGGCACGCCCAGTCCGGCCAGCCGGCCGGCATGGCGCTGCACCGACAGCACCCGGCCGACCTCGGCATCGGCGCAGATGAAGGCGCAGCGCTCGTCCGGAAAGCCCGGGTCGAGCGGCACATAGGCCGCGCCGGCCTTGAGCACCGCCAGCATCGCCACATGGCCGTGCACCGTCTTGTCGAACAGCAGCGCGACCCGCTCGCCCGGGCACAGGCCCAGTGCGTCGCGCAGATGCCGGGCCAGCCGGTTGGTGCGCCGGTCCAGCTCCGCGTAGCTGACCGATCCTTCGTCGGTCTGCAGCGCGGCGGCGCTTTCGGCGCGGCCTTCGCGGGCCCAGGCATCGCAGCGCGCCTCGAACAGATGATGCAGCCGCTCGTGCGGCTGCCAGCGCAGGCGGTGATCGGCATCGGCCTGCTGCAGCAGGGCCGGCGGCGGGGTCAGACGGTCCATGACGGGTGCGATCCGGGCCTTCTGGTCCGAGTCAGGCGGCGCGGCGCAGCGTGCCGGCCACCGCATCGGCCACCGCGCCGTGCAGCAGCGCCAGACCCTGCTCGAGCAGCGGCAGCGCAATGTTCAGCGGCGCGAGCACCTTGAGCACCTGGTCATGCGCGCCCGAGGTCTCGATGATCAGGCCGCGCTCGAAGGCCAGCGTGCACACCCGCGCGGCCAGATCGCCGCTGAGCACGTCCAGGCCCTGCATCATGCCGCGCCCCTTCAGCCGCGCGCCCGGCACCTCGCGGGCGATGCGCTCCAGATGCGCATGCACCAGCGCGGCGCGGCGCGCGATCTCGTCGGTGAAGCCGGGCTCGCGCCAGTAGCCGTCGAGCGCGGCGGCCGCGGTCACGAAGGCATGGGTGTTGCCCCGGAAGGTGCCGTTGTGCTCGGCCGGCTGCCAGCGGTCATGCTCCGGATGGACCAGCACCAGCGCCATCGGCAGGCCGAAGCCCGACAGCGACTTCGACATCACGACCAGATCGGGCACCACGCCCATGCCGTCGAAGCTGAAGAACTGCCCGGTGCGGCCGCAGCCGGCCTGCACGTCGTCGATGATCAGCAGCGCGCCATGCTGCCGGGCCAGCAGCGCGATGCGCTGCACCCAGGCGGCGGAGGCGGTATTGAGCCCGCCCTCGCCCTGCACCGTCTCCAGCAGGATGGCCGCCGGCGCATCGATGCCGCCGGACGGGTCCTCGAGCAGCCGCGCCAGCATCGCGCTGGTGTCGATCCCCTCGCCGTGATAGCCGTCGAACGGCACCCGGGTCACACCCGACAGCGGCAGCCCCATGCGGTTGTAGCGGTTGCCGGTGGCCGCCAGCGCACCCATCGTCACCCCGTGATAGCCGTTGGTGAAGGCGATGATGTTGTGTCGGCCGGTGACCTTGCGGGCCAGCTTGAGCGCGGCCTCGACCGCATTGGTGCCGGTCGGGCCGGTGAACTGCACCCGGTGCGGCAGCCCGCGCGGCTGCAGGATCAGCGCTTCGAAGCGCTCCAGGAAATCGCGCTTGGCCGCCGAGTGCAGGTCCAGCCCCATCGCCAGGCCGTCCGAGCCGATGTGGCGCAGCAGGGCTTCCTTCATCGCCGGCTCGTTGTGGCCGTAGTTCAGCGCCGCGCAGCCGGCCAGGAAGTCGATGTACTCGCGGCCGCTCTCGTCGCGCATCAGGCTGCCGCGCGCGGAGGTGAACACCGTGTCGAAGCGGCGGCAGTAGCCGCGCACGGCGGATTCCCGGCGCGCGAAGACGGCGCGGTCCTGCGGTCCGGTCGATGCGATGGCGGGAATCGGATTCATGTCGGGTCTCCTGAGGCCGGGTGGGTTGGAGACGCCAGTGTGAATCAGTGAAACAATTGGTAAATTTTGTTTACATTATCACGATGGAACCGATTTCCTGGGCGTTCTTCGGCGCTCAGCGCGGCACGCACCAGCCCTCGCGCGGCGGCGGCGCACCGAGGCGGCAGGGGCTGCCCGGGCGCGGCGCGGGTTCGGTCCGATCGGCCCCGGGGAGCAGGGGGGCCATGGCGGGTGCCGAGGCGGTCTCGATCGCTGGCCGCTGTGGCAGCTGGCCGGCCGCCAGCGCCAGGCGCCAGCGTGCCAGCTGCACCCGGCTGTCGGCGCGCTGCAGCGCGATGCGGGCTTCGGTCTCGTACAGCATCGCGTCGGCCAGGTCGGCCGCCGAGGCATCGCTGTCGCGGTGACGGCCGAGTTCGGTGAAGAGCAGCGCGCGCCGGGTGCGCAGCACATCGGCATGGGCCTGCCGCAGTGCATCGGCATGGCGCAGCACCAGCAGGTGCTCCCAGGCGGTCAGGGTGGCATCGCGCCGCACGCTGTCCAGCGCTGCCAGGGCCGCCTCATGCTCGGCGCGCGCCGCGCGGACCTGTGCGGCCTGCGCGCCGCCGTCGAGCAGCGGCAGGCTCAGGGTCAGCGCGGCCTGCCGGGCACCGCCGCTCAGCCGGCCGCTCTCCAGCGTGGGATCGTCGCGCCGGCCCGCCCCGATCCGCGCCGACATCGACAGCGAGGGTCGTCCCGCCCGCTCGCTCTGGACGCGCGCGGCCTGGGCCGCGGCGGCGCGTGCCCTTGCGGCCCGCAGCTCCGGATGCTCGCGCTCGACCGCTTCCAGCCACTGCGGCATCTGCTGCGCCACTTCGCCGGGCGAGCTGGCCGGCGCAGTGTCCGACGAAGGCGGCGGCAGCCGCCAGACGGTGCCGGCCGACGCGCCAAGCCGCCAGGCCAGACGGCCCTGGGCCAGCGCCAGCGCCTCCTCGGCCTCCAGCCGGGCGAGCCGGGTCTGCTCCAGCGCCAGCCGGGCCTCGATCACGTCGGCATGGTCGGGGCCGTCGGCGCGGCGGTTGCGCAGGCGCGACTGGCGCTGCAGCTCAGCCAGCCGCAGCTCCAGGTCGCGCCACAGCCGCAGCCCCTCGCTGTCGTCGAGCACGGCCCGGTGCGCCTCGGCCGTCTCGATCAGCACGGTCTGCACCACCGCGTCATGGCTGGCGGCGGCCTCGATCAGCTGCTGCCGCGCCGCGTCCTGCGCTGCCTCGCGCTGGCCGCCGTCGAGCAGCAGCCAGTCGAGTTCCAGCGCGATCGAGCGGCTGCGCCCGCTTGCATCGGCCCAGGCGCCCGACTGCCGGCCCAGATCGAGCCGGGCGCCCAGCACCGGAGCGCGTGCGGCCTGCTGGAGCTGTTCGCGTGCGGCCTGGGCCTGCAGCAGCGCGGTGCTCTGGCGGGTGCGCGGATCGTGGCAGAGCGCGCGGCTCATCGCCTCGGCCAGCGTGAGCAGGCTGCCCGGTGCAGGCAGCGTGCAGGCCTGCGCCGGCGGCATCAGGCCGAAGGCCATCGCTGTCGCCGCCAGGCCTGCGCGGACCGAAGCGGCAAGGCCCGACGGGGGCAGGGAGAACATCAGAGAGAAGGGCACGGCAGGGCGGACAAGTCGCAAAGGACACATCCTGTCACAAGTCGGTCGTCCCAGACCCGGCGCTGGCGCGGGCTGTTGCCCAGACCGCTGTTGTCGGTGAAGGTGACGCGGCGATCGTCCTGGTAGATGTTGTTGTAGAGCCGGCCCGACAGGTGCAGATCGGGGCGGATCTTCCAGTCCAGATGCACGCTGGCCTGGCGCATGTCGCGGGTGTCGCCGTCGTTGGCGTTGTGCGCGAAGCTCTGCCAGCGGTCCGCGGCCATCTGCGCTGCGGTCATGAAGCCCGGCTCCTCGGCCCGCTGCGCCGACAGACGCGCGATCAGGCCCAGCCGCAGGTCGCCGCTCGGCGAGGACAGGAACCACTTGCCGCCGACCGCCTGCCGCTCCGACGCCGAGTGCGCCCGGTAGCCGTCGGAATGCTGGTGGCCGATGAAGTAGTTCTGCGCGAAGCCGTCGGCCTCCTGCCCGAACGCGATCTGGACCTCGCGGGTCGAGAAGCTGCCCGCGCTCAGCCGTGCCTCGCCGTCGTTGCCGCCCTGGCGGGTCACCACATCGATGCTGCCGCCGATCGCATGCAGGCCGTGGCGCGGATCATTGGTGTCGCGCACCACCTCGATGCTGTCGATGTCCAGCGGGAACACCATGTCGATGAAGCGCTGGTTGCCGCTGTTGACATTGCTCGGGATGCCGTCGATCAGCACCTTGATGCCGTTGATGTAGCCCTCGCCGTTGAAGGCGCGGAAGGTCGGCTTGCCCGACTCGGCGCCCATGCGGGTCTCGGTGAGCTGGATGCCGGGCAGCAGGCCGAGCAGTTCCCAGCTCTGCGCGACGTTGCGATCCTCGATGCGGTCGGCCCCGAGAATGTCGACCGAGGTCAGCACCTGGCGGGTCTTCAGCACACCGCTGCTGCGGCCGCTCACGGTCACGCCGCCCAGCACGATCGCGGGATCGCCGGCAGTCGAGGCACCGGGCGACGCGGTGGCGTCGGCCTCGGCGCGGGCCGACGGCATCAGGCTGGCCAGCGCGGCGGCCACCGCCAGCGGCAGGATTTTCGGGGCCACATCGGAACATGAACGGACATGCGCAATCTCGCTTTTATTTAATAATGAATTGTCATTATCTTGCGAGGACGCCAGAACACGCCATGAACATGAGGTGCTGTTGCGCCTGATCGACAAGGCTCCGCCACGATCGGCCGCAGGCCGGCCGAGCATCGATCAGGCGACGAAGACAGGGGAGGAAGAGAAAGCGAGTGGCGCGGAGCCGGAGAGGCTGCCGGCCACGCGGGCCGGCAGGGTGTCGTTTCCGGCATCGTGCGATGCCGGCGACAGCGCTGCAGTCAGTGCATCAGCGCTTGGTGCTTTCCTTGACGATGTACCACTCGGCGCCACGGCGCTTCCAGGTCAGCACCTTCTGGGCCTTGTCGTTCAGGTCCTTGGAGGTGTAGATCTGGTCGAAGCGGGTCTCCACCACATTGGCCGAGACGGTGCGGCGCTGCACATTGGCGATCTTCATCTCGACCGGGCCGCTCTTCTGCAGCAGCTTGGTGCGATTGGCGAACCAGGTGCTGCGCGAGGCGCTGCCTTCGGGCTTGAAGCTCGGGTCGTAGAAGCTGAGGTAGCGGGTCGCGTCCTTGCTGGTCCAGGTGGCCGCCCAGTCGAGCAGGCGCTGCGAGACCGGGGTGCTGGGCGCCGGATCCGGTGCGGAGATGTCGACCGGGGCGGCCGGCGCGGCTGCTGCTGCCGGCGCGGCGCCGCGTGCGGCCGGCATCGGCGCCAGCGAGGCGCCGAGCTGACGCGCCCGTGCGTCCAGATCGGCCTTCGGGGTGACGACCAGATCGGTGGCGCTGATCGGGCAGCGGGTGGCGGCATCGTCGCCGGCCTGCCAGTAGCGGCCTTCCGCGGGCTCGTCTTCCGCGCTGCCGGCACGGGTCAGGCCGAGCGAGGCGACCAGGCTGCTGGTGGCCGCATGGGTGCGGGCCCGTGCGACCTGCAGGTCATGCTCGGCATTGACGTAGGCGCGGCGGGCGCCGTAGAGCTCGTTCTCGGAGTTCAGCAGGTCCAGCAGCGTGCGCTGGCCGATGTCGAACTGCTGGCGATAGGCATCGCGCACCTTCTCGCTCGACAGCACATGACGGTCGAGGTAGGCCATCTGCTCGGCGAGCTTCTGGGTGTCCTGGTAGGCGATCGCGGCGGTCTGGCGGGCATCGCGGCAGGCCTTGTCGCGGGTGTCGGTGGCCTGGCCCAGCAGGTTGGCTGCCTGGCGCACGCGGGCCTTGTCGGCGCCGCCGTTGAACAGGTTCCAGTTCAGCGCCACGCCGGCGGTGGTGTCGCGCTTCTGGTCGAGCGTGCCGTCGAGGTTGCGGCCGGCCGCGGCACGCACCCGGGCCTCGACCCGCGGCTGGTAGAGATTGCCTTCACGCTCGCGCGAGACCGACTGCGCGGCGCGCAGGTTCTCGACCGCCGCGGCGATCGCGGCATTGCGCTTGACCGACTGCTCCAGCGCCGCGCCGCTGGTGGCGGGCAGGCCGCGCTCCAGGCCGGTCACTGCCGGCATCTCGACCGGCGGCAGGCCGCTGGTGAGCCGGCGGAAGCGCTCGGTCACGTCATGCAGGTTGGAGGTCTCGGTGGTCAGGTTCGACTCCGCCAGCGCCAGACGGGCGGCGGCCTGCTCCTGGTCGACGCCGCGGCCGACGCCGGCGCGCACCCGCGACTGGATCTGGTCATGCACATGGCGGTGCTGGACATAGTTGTCCTCGGCCATGCGCACCAGCTTGCGCTGGCGCTGCACGTCGATGTAGGCGCGCACGCTCTCGAGCGCGACCTGCTCGCTGGTGTCGATGAACTCGAAATAGCGCACCAGGCGGGCATGGTTCAGCCGGTCGACCTGGTTCATCGTCTGGAAGCCGTCCCACAGCAGCTGGGTGGCCGACAGCGCGACACCCGCGCTGTTCATGTTCTGGGTGACCGAGCCGATGCGCTCGTTGATCCGGTTGGCCTCGGCCGAGAGGTCGACGCGCGGGTAGTAGGCGCCGCGGGCCACGTCGATCTCGTCGGTGGAGGCCCGGAAGGCGTTGAGCCGTGCAGTGACCTCGGGGTTGGTGGTGATCGCACGCTGGACCGCATCCTTGAGCGGGTCGGTGCTCTGGGCAACGGCGACCTGGCAGGCGAAGGCGATCAGGCCGATGACGAGATGAGAGGCTGCCTTGTTCATTGTTTCCTGGATCCTTGTGCTGGCCTTCGGACGGGACATTTGATGGAGAAACACATTGCCGGCGTGTCTCTCCCTTCGTGACACGCGGATGGAGGTTGGATTCCCGAGCGGAAATGTGAAAGCAACTCGCGAACAACCTTCAACGAGTATTCCACAGCGGGTCGGTCGACTCCAAGTGGCCTGAGCACAAAATCGCATTGTTCACTTCCGGGCGTGCGGTTTCGTGACCGATGCCTACGGTTCTGACAACTCCTTGCCGACAAGGCGGGCATGGATGTTGTCGTGTCCGGTTCACCTCCGCTTGGACTCAGTCGCTGGCGAGGCCGGTCCCTGCGGGGGCGGGCCTCGCCGGTGCTGCTGGCGCTGCTGCCGGTGGTGGCCGCGCTGGTCCTGGCGCTGGGCGGCGGACTGTGGTCGGCCGGCGCACGGGCCTGGGACACCCAGCAGATGCTGCGCCAGGCGCAGCGCCACGGCGCACGCAGCGTCGATCTGGCGCAGGCCCTGATCGAGACGGTGCAGATGGGCCAGCGCATGGACGACGAGCGTCGTCTGGAGCTGGTCAACCAGTTCTTCAACCGGCGCATCTATTTCCGTGACGACATCGAGGTCTGGGGGCAGGTCGACTACTGGGCCACGCCGCTGGAGATGTTCGCCCAGGGCCAGGGCGACTGCGAGGACTACGCGATCGGCAAGTATTTCGCGCTGATGGCCGCGGGCGTGCCGCAGGCGAAGCTGCGTCTGGTCTATGTGCGCGCGACGCTGGGCGGCGTCGGCGGGGTGCAGCAGGCGCACATGGTGCTGGCCTACTATCCGGCACCGACGGCCGAGCCGCTGATCCTCGACAACCTGATCGGCGACATCCGCCCGGCCTCGCGCCGGCCCGACCTGCAGCCGGTGTTCAGCTTCAATGCCGACGGACTGTGGCAGGGCACGCAGGGCCCCGGCGCCGGGGATCCCACGGCGCGGCTGTCCCGCTGGCGCGAGGTGCTGATCAAGGCCCGCGAGCAGGGTCTTTTCTGAGGCTTTGCATTGGTACCGGTTGGTGAAAAAACAACGATGATTTTTGCAATGACGACGACACGCACTTCGAAGGAGCCGCCATGTCCCTGATCCGGCAGGTGTGGATCCTCATCATGGGCACGATCGTGCTGGCCAGCGCCGGCAGCGTGCTGATGTCGGTCTGGACGGCGCGAGGCTCGCTCGAGACCCAGCTGTCGATGAAAAACAACGACAACGCGCAGACGCTGGCGCTGTCGCTGTCGCAGCAGCGCGGGGACGCGGCGCTGCTGGAGCTGGCGATCGCCTCGCAGTTCGACACCGGGCACTATCAGTCGATCCGGCTGGTCGGTGCCGACGGCCGTGTCCTGGTGGAGCGCACCGCGCAGGTGGTGGTGCGCGACGTGCCGGCCTGGTTCGTCGATCAGGTGCCGGTGCATCCGCGTGCCGGGGTGGCGCAGGTCTCGAACGGCTGGAACCAGATCGGCACGCTGGAGCTGCGCAGCCAGTCGGCCTTCGCGCATGCCGATCTGTGGTGGTCGAGCGTGCGCATGACGCTGTGGGCGCTGGGCGTGGGCGTGCTGGCCGCGCTGGTCGGCCATCTGGCGGTGCGGCGCCTGCGCGGACAGCTCGATGAGGTGGTGGAGCAGGCCGAGGCGCTGACGCAGCGCCGCTTCGTCAGCATGGCCGAGCCGGCCACGCCGGAGCTGCGCCGGGTGGCGCAGGCGATGAACATGATGGTCGGGCGGGTCAACCAGTTCTTCCAGGAGCAGTCGCGCCAGGTCGACCAGCTTCGGCGTCAGGCCAGCTGCGACGCGCTGACCGGGCTGGCGCACCGCGGGCATTTCATGGCGGTGCTGGAGTCGGAGCTGGGCCGCGAGGACGGCGCCGGCGAGACGCAGATCGTGCTGGTGCGGCTGCTGGCGCTGGCCGAGGTCAACCGCCGTCTCGGCCATCTGCGCACCGACGAGCTGCTGCGCTCGATCGCCGCGGTGCTGGCCGAGGCGGCGCCCGGACAGCCGGCACCGCTGGTGGCTGGCCGGCTCAACGGCAGCGACTTCGCGGTGATCCACTCGCGCGAGCGCCCCGTGCGCGAGCTGACCGAGGCGCTGATGCGGCGCCTGCGCACGGTGATCGAGGGGCTGGACGATGTCGCGGTGGTGATGTCGGCCACCGGCTGCCACCGCGATCGCCCGGTGGCCGAGCTGCTGGCCACTGCCGACCGGGCGCTGGCGGTGGCCGAGGCGGCCGGGCCGTTCCGCTGCCACCTCGATGGCATCGACGAGGCGCCGGTGCAGGGCGGCGAGGATGCCTGGCGCCGGGCGCTGCTCGACACGCTGATGGCCGCGCGCATCCAGCTGCAGCCCTATCCGGTGCGCGATGCGCGCGGGGTGCTGCTGCATCAGGAATGTCCGATGCGGCTGCAGCTGGTTGAGGGCGGACCGCTGGAGCCGGCCAGCCGCTGGCTGCCGATGGCCCTGCGCACCGGGCTGGGCAGCGATGTCGACATGGCCGCGGTCGCGCTGGTGCTGACCGCGATCGGCGCCGACCACCAGCCGCGTGGCGTCAACCTGTCGCCGCAGTCGCTGGCCGATCCGCATTTCCTGCCGAGGCTGCGTGCGCGGGTGGCTGCGGCCGGCGAAGCCGCACAGTGGCTGTGGATCGAGGTGGACGAGATGGCGCTGCAGCGCCATCCGGAGTCGCTCGACGAACTGTGCCGGCTGCTGCGGCCGCTGGGCGTGCGGGTCGGGCTGGAGCATGCCGGCGACCGGCTGGCCTCGATCGGCCGGCTGCTCGAGGCGGGTCTGGACTATGTGAAGCTGGCCTCGACCTGGACCGCCGGTCTGGCTGGCGACGAGACGCGCCGGCTCTGGCTGCGCAGCTCGGTCGGCATGCTGCACGGGGTGGGGCTGCAGGTCTTCGTCGAGGGCGTGCGCGATCCGGCCGATCTGCCTGCGCTGTGGGCGGCCGGGGTCGATGGCGTGACCGGGCCGGCGATCCGCTGATCCGACCGCTGAGCCGACTGTTGATGCGAGCGCGGATCCGCCGCGCGATGCAATGAAAAAGGGGCTGCGACTGCAGCCCCTTCGTTCTTGTCGGTCTGATCCGATCAGGTGCCCGAGGCCGGGTCCACCACCAGCTTGCCCTGGGTCAGCATCGCGCTGATGATCTGCGCGTCGGTCGCGCCGCTGGTCAGGCCCAGCGCCGAGGGCAGGTCGACGTTCTGCAGCACGATGGTCTGGTCCTCGGCGGCGGCGCTGTAGGTGCCGCCGGTGAAGGCGCCGGTGGTGCTGACATGGATCGTGGTCGTGGTGCCGCTGACCTCGAAGTCCAGATAGTTCGCCAGGTTGCCGGCGGTGTTGCCGGCACCGAAGCCCTCGCCGACCAGCAGGTCGCGCAGGTCCAGGATGTCGGCGCGGAACTCGAAGTCGGTGATGGTGTCGACCGCCGGTGCACCCTTGCTGCCCTGGTCATTGAGCGACCAGGCGAACACGTCATTGCCCGCGCCGCCGGTCAGCCAGTCGCTGCCGGTGCCGCCCACCAGGGTGTCACTGCCGCCCAGGCCGCTGAGGGTGTCGTTGCCGCCCAGACCCAGGATGTAGTCGGGCGTCGTGGCGTCACCGGTACCGTTGAGCGAGTCGTTCCCGATCGTGCCGACGATGGACGGATCGTTGACCCGCACCGTCACGGTGGCCGAGGCGGTGTCGCCGTCCTTGTCCGACACCACGTAGCGCATCTCCTCGGTGGCGACCTTGGCCGCAACGCTGGCCGGCACCCGGTATTCGTAGGTGCCGTCGTCCATGTCGATGATGAAGCGCCCGCCCTGCGCGGTGGTGACCGTCAGCAGCTTGCTGGAGGGGTCGAAGGACTGCATCGTGCTGGTGCCGCCGCTGACGACGATGGTGCGGGCGCTGGCGCTGGCCAGCGTGTAGCTGATCCCGTCGATGGTCACCGACTGCACGAAGCCGCCGTCGGCGCCGATCTGGCCGCCGCTGCGGATCTCGCCGCCGGTCACCAGATCGCCGGTCGGGATCGGCACGGTGCTCTGCAGCACGCCGCTGAGCTGGTTCAGATCGGTCACGATGATCGAGCTGGCCGCGGTGCCGCCGGTGGTGGTCCAGGCGATCGGGTCGAGCCGCGAGGCGCTGACGTCGGAGGTCATGCCGATCGCGTAGGCGTTCATCTGCTGCGAGGCCAGGAAGCTGGCCCAGGCGGCTTCCTCGGTGGCGTTTACGCCGATGGAGTTTTCCGGTGCGGTCGGGTTGCCGTCGGAGAAGAAGTAGGCGACGTTCTGGCCGGTCGTCAGCCGGCCGGAGGTCGAGAAGGCGGCCTGCGCCGCTGCCAGCGCGGCGTCATAGTTGGTATTACCGCCGGTCGTCAGGTTCTCCAGCAGCAGCTTGGCCGCGCTGACGCTCATCCAGGTGCTGCTGGGTGTGGTGGCGGAGTCGGAGAAGGTGACCAGCTGCACCGCGACATTGCCGAACTCGGCATAGCTGTCGAGCAGCTTCTTGATCGCCGCGATCGCGGCATCCAGCCGGGTCGTGCCTGTGAGGGCGCCGGTGGTCAGCGTCGACAGCATCGAGCCGGAGGTGTCGAGCGTGATCAGCAGGTTGGTGTCCTGCAGCGTGACGCTGGTGGACTGGTCGGCGATCGTGGCCGGCGCATCGTCCTCGACGGTGATGGTGGCCACGCCGCTGGCGCTGTAGCTGCCCTGGGTGGCGGTGAAGCCGAGGTTGAAGGACAGCGTGTCCTCGCCGCTGCCGGCATGGCGCACCGGGCCCGACAGCGTGACGCTGTAGGCCCCGGTGTCGTTGAGCACCGCGGTCAGGATGGTGCTGCCGTCGGCTGCTCCGGTCAGGGTCCGGCCGTCGGCACTGACGGTCCAGGTCAGCGCGGTGCCGGTGGCGGAGGACTGCAGCGAGGCGGCCTGGGTGGCGCTCCAGGCCAGCACCAGGCCGGCGCTGGTCAGCGCGCTCGACAGCGCCAGGGTGCCGGTGAAGGTGGTGGCATTGGTGGTGTCGGCACCGGTCGTCGCGCCGGTGGTGTCGGCCAGACCGCCGCTCAGGCCTTCCTCGGACAGCGCGCCGCTGAAGACCAGATCGTTGACGCTCTTGTTCGTGCCGTCGTCGTAGAGGGTGCCGGTGCCGATGACCGGCAGCGTGCCCGCGCCGGTGTCGGTCGGGGTGGCCGCCCGCAGCGTCAGCGTTTCCGGACCTTCGAAGACGGTGTCGTCGGTGGTGGGCACGCGCACCAGGAAGCTGGTCACGCCGGCCGGCACCGAGATGCTCACGGCCGTGCCGCTGGTGATGCCGCTCAGCGTGGTGAAGGTCGTTCCACCGTCGAAGGACACCAGCATCTGCTGCGGGGTGTCGGTGGCGATGCTGCCGCTGCCGTCGCTGAGCGTCAGCGTGATGCTGGTGGCGGTGGTCGAGGCGTTGCTGAGCGTGACGGTGAAGTCGAGCGGCGAGCCTTCGGCCGCGACGGCATTGCTGATGGCCAGCACGCGCGGCCGGTCGTCATCGGGCGCCGGCGGCGGATCGGTCGGCGTGGGATCGACGATGGTGCCGGTACCGTCGTCCTTGATGGTGGCGATGCCGGAGCCGTCGAGGATGACGGCGTTGGTCGGGCTGGAGAGTTCGACGGAGAAGGACTCGGGGCCTTCGTAGACCGCGTCGTCCAGAATCGTGACGGTGATGGTCGCGGTGGTCTGGCCGGGCGCGAAGGTCAGGGTGCCGTTCTGGGCGACATAGTCGGAGCCGGCCAGCGCGGTGCCGTTGGCGGTGGCGTAGGCGACGGTGACCGGCAGATTGCTGGCATTGCTGAGGGTGACGGTGAAGGTGACGGTGTTGGTGCCATCGCCCTCGTTGACCTCGGCTGGATCGTTGATGGAGATGCGCGGCCGGTCGTCGTCCGGGGTCGGGGTGCTGCCGTCCGGATTGGGGTTCACCGTGCCGGTGCCATCGTCCTTGATGGTGGTGGAGCCGGAGCCGTCGAGGATGACGGCGTTGGTCGGGCTGGAGAGCTCGACGGAGAAGGACTCGGGGCCCTCGTAGACCGCGTCGTCCAGGATCGTGACGGTAATGGTCGCGGTGGTCTGGCCGGGCGCGAAGGTCAGGGTGCCGTTCTGGGCGACATAGTCGGAGCCGGCCAGCGCGGTGCCGTTGGCGGTGGCGTAGGCGACGGTGACCGGCAGATTGCTGGCATTGCTGAGGGTGACGGTGAAGGTGACGGTGTTGGTTCCGTCGCCCTCGTTGACCTCGGCCGGATCGTTGATGGAGATCCGCGGGCGGTCGTCGTCCGGGGTCGGGGTGCTGCCGTCCGGGCTGGGGTTCACCGTGCCGGTGCCGTCATCGACGATGGTGCCGGTGCCGCTGGGATCGGTGATGCGGGCGTTGAGCGGCTGGCTGGCGTCGGCCGAGGCGGAGAGCTCGACGGTGAAGGCCTCGGCGCCCTCGTAGACGGCGGGGCTGTCGTTGACGATCGGGACGCGGATGGTCTTGGTGGTCTCGCCGGGCAGGAAGGTGAGCAGGCCGGAGGTGGCGGTGTAGTCGGTGCCGGCCAGCGCGGTGCCGTCCTTGGTGGCGAAGGCGACATGGACCGGCAGCAGGGTCGCGCCGGTCAGGGTGACGGTGAACTCGGCGTAGTTGCCGGCCTCGTTGACGACCACGTCGTTGATGGCGATCGTCGGCCGGTCGTCATCGGTGCCACCCGGGCCAGTACCGTCGTCCTTGATGGTGCCTTCGCCAATCGGGTCGGTGATGACGGCATTGAGCGGCTTGCTGGTGTCTACCGGTGCCGAGAGCTCGACAGTGAAAGTCTCCGGGCCCTCGTAGATCGGCGGGGTGTCGTTGCTGATGGCAACAGTGATGGTCTTGGTGGTCTCGCCTGGGGCGAAGGTCAGTACGCCGGACTGAGCGGTGTAGTCGCTGCCAGCCTTTGCAGTGCCGTCCTTGGTGGTGTAGGCGAAGTTGACGGGCACCTCGGTGCTGCCGGTCAGCGTGACGGTGAAGGTGGCAGTGCCCGCTCCTTCGTTGACCACGACATCGTTGATGGAGAGGCGGGGGCGGTCGTCATCGCCGCCTTGGGACCCGTCGTCATGGATGGTGCCGGTGCCGGTGACGGGGACGGCGCCCGTGGTGCTGGTCAGACGCTCGATGTCTGCCGTGGTGGAGGCCTGGAGAGTGAGGGTTTCCGGGCCTTCGAAGACCGGTGCGGCGGCGTCGTCGGAGGTCGGGACGCGCACCAGGAAACTGGTCACGTAGGCCGGCACCGAGATGTTCACGGCTGTGCCGCTGGTGATGGCGCTCAGCGTGGTGAAGGTCGTGCCGCCGTCGAAGGACACCAGCAGCAACTGCGGGGTGTCGGTGGCGATGTTGGCGGAGCCGTCGGTCAGGGTCAGGGTGACGGTGGTGGCTGCCTTGGCGGCGTTGCTGAGCGTGACGGTGAAGTCGAGCGGCGAGCCTTCGGCCGCGACGGCATTGCTGATGGCCAGCACGTGGGGCCGGTCGTCGTCCGGCGTCGGCGGCGGATCGGTCGGGGTGGGGTCGACGATGGTGCCGGTGCCGTCGTCCTTGATGGTGGTGGAGCCGGAGCCGTCGAGGATGACGGCGTTGGTCGGGCTGGAGAGCACGACGGAGAAGGACTCGGGGCCCTCGTAGACCTCGTCGTCCAGGATGACGACGGTGATGGTCGCGGTGGTCTGGCCGGGCGCGAAGGTCAGGGTGCCGTTCTGGGCGACATAGTCGGAGCCGGCCAGCGCGGTGCCGTTGGCGGTGGCGTAGGCGACGGTGACCGGCAGGTTGCTGGCATTGCTGAGGGTGACGGTGAAGGTGACGGTGTTGGTGCCGTCGCCCTCGTTGACCTCGGCCGGATCGTTGATGGAGATCCTCGGGCGGTCGTCGTCCGGGGTCGGGGTGCTGCCGTCCGGATTGGGGTTCACCGTGCCGGTGCCGTCATCGACGATGGTGCCGGTGCCGCTGGGGTCGGTGATGCGGGCGTTGAGCGGCTGGCTGGCGTCGGCCGAGGCGGAGAGCTCGACGGTGAAGGCCTCGGCGCCCTCGTAGACGGCGGGGCTGTCGTTGACGATCGGGACGCGGATGGTCTTGGTGGTCTCGCCGGGCGCGAAGGTGAGCAGGCCGGAGGTGGCGGTGTAGTCGGTGCCGGCCAGCGCGGTGCCGTCCCGGGTGGTGAAGGCGACGTTGACGGGCAGCGCGGTCGCGCCTGTCAGGGTGACGGTGAACTCGGCGTAGTTGCCGGCCTCGTTGACGACCACATCGTTGATGGCGATCGTCGGCCGGTCGTCGGTCTCGCCCTGGGTGCCGTCGTCGCTGATGGTGGTGGTGACGCGGGCGGTGCCCAGCGCGGCCTGGCTCGGGCTGTCGAGCACCACCGAGAAGGTCTCCTTGCCCTCGAAGACGGCGTCGTCGATGACCGTGAGGGTCACGGTCCGGGTGGTCTCGCCGGGCGCGAAGCTCACGAGCTGCTGGTCGACCGGAATCTGCGTGTAGTCGCTGCCGACGGTGGCGGTGCCGTCCTGGGCGGCGACCCGCACGGTGACCGTCTGGCTGCTCGGATTCGACAGCGTGATGGTGTAGGTGACGGTGCCGGCGTTCTCGCCGACCTCGGCCGGGCCGCTGATCGAGACGGTGGGCGTGCCGTCGTTGTCGGTGATGGTGCCGATGCCGGTGGTCGGCGCGGTGTCGCCCGGTGCGCGCACGTCCAGCCGCACCGTCTCGGTCAGCTCGCTGATGCTGTCGTCGACCGTCGGAATCCGGACGATGAAGCTTGTGCTGCCGGCCGGCACGGTCACGGTGGTGCCGGTGATCGGGGTGAACGTGACGCCGCCGTCGAAGGAGACCCGCGGCGCGCTGGTGTCGGTGCCCAGCGTGGCGGTGCCGGAGCCGGGCACCACCGAGATCACCTGCGGCGTGGTCGAGACGTTGCTCAGCACCACCTGGAAGTCGAGATTGCCGCCTTCGACCGTGCTGGGGCTGGAGACGCTGCTGACGCGTGGCGTGTCGTCGGTCGGGATCACTTCCGGCGGCACGCTGCCGCTGCCGTCATCGACGATGGTCACTGTGGTGACCGGCTTGCTCACGCTGGTGTTGACCGGGTTGCTCAGCTCGAGCGTGAAGGTCTCCGCGCCCTCGAAGACGGTATCGTCGATGACCGGAACAGTCAGGGTCTTGGTGGTCTCGCCGGGCGCGAAGGTCAGCGTGCCGGTGATGGCGCTGTAGTCCTGGCCGGCCAGCGCGGTGCCGGGCACGGTGCGGTAGTCGACGCTGATCGTCTGATCGGACGGGCGCGACAGTGTGATGGTGAAGGTGACGGTGCCGGCGCCCTCATTGACCGTCTGGTCGGGCAGGGGCTGGATGACCGGCAGCCCGATCGTGATGTCGCCGACCGCGCCGAAGGGCACATAGGGATCGCTGCCGTCGAAGCCGTATTCATATTCGGCCGGCGAGACCACCTCGGCGATGCGCGCGATGCGCAGGCTGTCGCTGAGCGAGCCGTCCTCGCCGCCGCTGACACCGGCGGCGGGTGCGTCCAGCATCTCGCGCGCGGGCAGTCGCGCGTAGCGGCTGCCGTCGACCTCGAGCTGCACGATGCCGTTCTGCGAGGTCAGGATCACATGGCCCTTGCGCACCATGTCGCCGATCTTGAGCTCGCGCACCTCGCCGTCGGGCATGCGCACGATCGCCTCGCCCCAGATGCCGACCACCTTGCCTTCGGGCAGACGCGCCGGCACATAGTTCTGCTGCAGCGTCAGCTTCTGCAGGCTCTGCAGCAGACTGGCCTGGGCGCTGAGCAGCGCGGACTTCGGGGACGCGGCGGGGACGGGGCTCGTTGCCATGAGGGGCCTCTCTGTTCGTCTTGGCGATCTCGCCAGAATAATTCATTTCCGGTAGGCGCTAATGCGTGAAAAGCGCCTTCATCCGTGATCGGCTTCACCGGAACAGGGTTCGTGAACAGGATAACGATTTGCGCGATCGCCGGGCAGGGGGTGCAGTGGTCTGCAGGGGAATCTTGTGTTGCAGGTAGAAAAAAGCCCCTCGATCGAGGGGCTTCGGGCGGTGGCGCCGACCTTCAGCGCTCGCGCAGCGCGTAGGCCTTGGCCTTGAGCACCGGCTTGAGCAGATAGGACAGCACCGTCTTCTTGCCGGTCAGGATGTCGACCTCGGCGGTCATGCCGGGAATGATCGGCTTGTCGTCGCCGAAGCTGGGCTGGCCGGTGCGCACCCGCACCACGTAGAAGGCGTTGCCCTTCTCGTCGACCTGGGTGTCGGGGCTGATGTTCTCGACCTTGGCGTCCAGGCCGCCGTAGATCGAGAAGTCGTAGGCGGTGAACTTGACGGTGGCGGGCTGGTTCGGGGTGATGAAGGCGATGTCCTTGGGCAGCACCTTGGCCTCGAGCACCAGCGCGTCGTCCAGCGGCACGATCTCGACGATGTCCTTGCCCGGCTGCACCACGCCGCCGATGGTGTTGGCCAGCAGACGCTGCACCCGCCCGCGCACCGGCGACTTGACCTGCGCCTTGTCGACCTTGTCGGCCAGTGCGACCGCGCCCTGGTTGAGCGCGTTGAGCTTGCCCAGCACCTCGGAGAGCTCGCGCCGGGCCTCGTTGCGGAAGGTCAGCTCGGTCTCGCGGGCCTTGCGCTGGGCCTCGCCGATGGCGGCCTGGGCCCGGCCGATCTGCGCCGCGGCCTGCTCGGCATCGCCCCGGAAGCGGCTGATGTCGCGCTCCAGCCGCAGCACCTCGACCTCGGAGACCGCGCCGGAGGCCAGCAGCGGCCGGGTGCGCTTGAGCTCCTGGGTGGAGATGTCGATCGAGCGCTGGGCCGAGGCGCGCCGCGCCTGCGCCTCCGAGACTTCCTGCTGACGCTGCGCCGCCTGCTGCTGCACCACCGAGATCATCGACTCCAGCTCGTAGACCTTGGACTGGTAGAGGTTGCGCTCCTCGTCGACGATGCGGTTCTCGTCGGGCGAGCCGCTGCCGGCGGGCGGGCGGAAGGCGACGCCCTCGGCCAGCGCCTTCAGCCGCGCCTGCTTGACCTGCAGCGCGAAGGCCTGCGCGGCGCTCTCGTTGACGCCCGAGGTCGCGCGGGTCTCGTCGATCTTCAGCAGCAGCTGGCCGGCCTCGACCTGCTGGCCCTCCCGGACCAGGATCTCGGAGACCACGCCGCCGTCAAGCGACTGCACCACCTGCAGCTGGCGCGACGGAATGACCCGGCCGTCGCCCTTGGTGACCTCGTCGATCTCGGCGAAGGCGGCCCAGACGATCAGGCCGCAGACCACCACCACCGCCGAGCGCACGATGCGCTGGGCCCGTGCGGTGCGCTGGCGCGACATCAGCTCCTCGGCCTCGCGCTCGAAGTCGGCCAGGCCGGCGGGCTGGCTGCCTTCGTCGGCCACCGTGCGGCCGAGCAGGCGACGGCTCAGCGGGTCCAGGGCCACGCGGGTCTTCTCCAGCACGCCGATCAGGCCGCTGCCGCTCTTCATGAGTTTCTCGTTCATCTGCTGTGTCCGCCCGCGCTCAGGCGGCCCTCGCGATGCGGCCCGACTGCAGGGCCTCCAGGATGCGGTCGCGCGGACCGTCGGCGACGATGCGGCCCTGGTCGACGACGACGACCCGGTCGACCAGCGCCAGCATCGAGGTGCGGTGGGTCACCAGGACCACGGTGCGCCCTTGCGCGAACTCGGTCACCCGCTTCGTCACCTGCGCCTCGGTCGAGAAGTCCATCGCGCTGGTGGGCTCGTCGAGCAGCAGCAGCGGCGCGTTGTGCAGCACCGCGCGCGCCAGGCCGACGCTCTGGCGCTGGCCGCCCGAGAGCAGCTCGCCGCGCTCGCCCACCGGCATGTCGAAGCCCTTGGGATGGCGGTTGACGAAGTCGAGCAGGCAGGCGGTCTCGGCGGCGGCCAGCACCGCGTTCTCGTCGGCGTAGGGCAGGCCCATCGTGATGTTCTCGCGCAGCGAGCCGTAGAACAGCGTCACGTCCTGCGAGACATAGCCCAGGTTGCGACGCACGTCGGCCGGGTCGAGCTGGCGCAGGTCGATGCCGTCGAGCAGCACCGCGCCGCTGGTGGGCTGGTACAGGCCCAGCATCAGCTTCTGGATCGTGGTCTTGCCCGAGCCGACCCGGCCGATCAGCGCCACCTTTTCGCCGCGCGCGATCTTCAGGCTGATGCCGTCGAGCACCGGATCGTCGCGGCCGGGATAGGCGAAGCGTACGTCGCGCAGCTCGATGTCGCCGCGGATCTCGCGCCGGTGCAGGAAGGCCGCACCCGGCTCTCGCTCGACCGGCTGGGCCATGATGCGGTCGAGCGACTCCAGCGCGGTGCGCGCACCCTGGTACTGCATCAGCAGGCCGACGATCTGGCCGGCCGGCGCCAGCGCGCGGCTGGCCAGCGTGGTGCAGGCGATCAGCGCGCCCATCGTCAGCTCGCGCTGCGAGATCAGGTGCACGCCGATCAGGATCACGCTGAGCGAGACGATCTGGCTCAGCCACTGCGTGCCGTAGCTGGCGTGGCTGGAGAGCGCGCGCATGCGCACGTTGGTGCGGGCCAGAAAGAGGTTGACCCGCTCCCAGCGGGCCTGGATCACGCCCTCGGCGGCCTGGGTCTTGATCGTCTCGATGCCGGTCAGTGCCTCCACCAGCGTGGCGTTGCGCTGCGCGCTGGCCTGGTAGGTCGACTCCGACAGCTCGTGCAGCCGGTGCTGCAGGATGAAGCCGATCACCAGGATCAGCACGAAGGCCGCCACCACCGGCAGCACCATCCACGGCGAGATCCAGGCCATGACCGCGATGAAGATCAGCGCGAAGGGCAGGTCGATCATCGCGGTGACGGTCGATGAGGCGATGAAGTCGCGCACCGTCTCGAAGCCGCGCAGGTTGGCCGCGAAGGAGCCCACCGACTGCGGCCGGTGCTCCAGGCGCATGCCCAGCACCCGCTCCATCAGCGAGGAGGAGAGCTGCACGTCGATGCGCGCGCTGGCCTCGTCGACGAAGTGGCTGCGCAGCGAGCGCATGTAGAGATCGGCCAGCAGCACCAGCAGCAGGCCCAGCGCCAGCACCCACAGCGTCTCGACCGCATGGTTGGGCACCACCCGGTCGTAGACGTTCATCGTGAAGATGGGGAAGGCCAGCGCGAACAGGTTGATCAGCAGCGCCGCCCACAGCACGTCGCGGTAGACGCCGCGCTGGCTGGCGATCGCGCTCCAGAACCAGTGGCCGGAGCGGGTGCGGCGCACCTCGGGCGTGCGCTCGTCGAAGCGGAAGTGCGGGCGCACGAACAGCACCACGCCGCCGTGGCGCCGCGCCAGATCCTTGCGCGGCATCACCACTGCGCCCTGGCCGGTCTCGGGCAGCAGCACGCGGGCGTCGCCGTCCTCGGTCCAGCCCAGCAGCACGCAGGCGCCGCTGCTGCGCAGGACCAGGATCGCCGGCAGCGTGGCGGTGTCGATGCGGTCGGCGCGCAGGCGCTGCAGCTTGGTCGACAGGCCGGCGCGCTGCGCGGCACGCTCGGCCAGGGCCAGCGTCAGCCGGCCGTTCTCCAGCGGCAGCCCGGCCGACAGCGCCGCGCGCGAGCTGGCCACGCCGTGCAGCCGGCAGACCTCGAGCAGGCAGTCGAGCAGCGGGTCGGGGTGGATCAGGTCCTCGCGCAGACGCTCGGTGGCGGGATCGCGGGGCGCGGACGGCGGCGCGGGGGGCGTCGCCGCCGCAGGCGCGCCAGGCGCGCCGGGTCGGTTCGGGTTCATGGGCAGGAGTCAGTCCGGGCTCAGGCGATATCGGCGCAGTGCAGGCCGTATTGACCGCGCGCCTGGTCGGCGAAATAGCGCTCCAGCGTCAGGCGCACCGTGCGGAAGGCGAGTTCGTCCCAGGGAATCTCGTCATGGCGGAACAGCCGGGCCTCTATCGTCTCCGGGCCCGGGTCGAAGCGGGTGTCGAGCAGCCGGGCGCGGTAGAAGAAATGCACCTGGCCGACCCGCACCACGTTCAGCAGCGAGAACAGCTCCAGCAGCTCGATGCGGGCGCCGGCCTCCTCGTGCGTCTCGCGCAGCGCGCCCTCGGCGGCCGTCTCGCCCAGCTCCATGAAGCCGGCGGGCAGCGTCCAGAAGCCGTGCCGGGGCTCGATGTTGCGCCGGCACAGCAGCACGCTGTCCTGCCAGAACGGCACGGTGCCGACGACATTGAGCGGGTTCTCGTAGTGGATGGTCGCGCAGGCGGGGCAGGTGGCGCGTTCGCGGTTGTCGTCCGCAGGAATGCGGTAGTCGACCGGGGAGCCGCATTCGCGGCAGTGCTTGATACGGCGCGGCAGGAGCATCCGGCCAGTGTAGTGCGCCGTGCATGGCATGATCTGAAACAATGAACACAAACAACGAGGAGTCGTTCATGCCGCGGCGCGCCGCGCCGCTTCGCTGACCGAGGAGACCTGCAAGCCATGGACCTGTACAGCTACTTCCGTTCCTCCGCATCCTTTCGCGTGCGCATCGCGCTGGCGCTCAAGGGCCTGCCCTACGACTATCGCGGCGTGCATCTGGTGCGCAACGAGCAGCTCGACGCGCCCTATGCCGAGATCTCCCCGCAGCGGCTGGTGCCGCTGCTGCAGGACGGCGACGCGACGCTGACGCAGTCGCTGGCCATCATCGAATACCTCGACGAGGTCCATCCCGAGCCGGCGCTGCTGCCGCGCGATCCGCTCGGCCGCGCGCGGGTGCGCTCGCTGGCGCTGGACATCGCCTGCGAGATCCATCCGCTCAACAACCTGCGCGTGCTGCGCTATCTGGTCAAGGAGCTCGGCGCCAGCGAGGACGCGAAGAACGCCTGGTATCGCCACTGGGTCGAGAGCGGGCTGGAGGTCGTCGAGCGCCGTCTGGCCGCCGACGCCGCCACCGGCGCCTTCTGCCATGGCGACACGCCGACGCTGGCCGACTGCGTGCTGGTGCCGCAGATCTTCAATGCGCAGCGCTTCCACTGCCGCCTCGACCATGTGCCGACGGTGATGCGCGTCTTCGAGGCCTGCATGGCACGGCCGGCCTTCCAGGCCGCCCAGCCCTCGTCCTGCCCCGATGCCGAGGCCTGAACCGGTGCCGGCTCCGATCGACACGGCCTGGCCGGCCGACTGGCTGCGCCCGGTCTTCTCCAGTCCGCGCGTCGGCGCGGTGATGACCACCCGCGCCGGCGGCGTGAGCCAGGCGCCCTGGGACAGCCTGAATCTGCGCGACGAGGTCGGCGACGATCCGCTGGCGGTGCGCGAGAACCGCGCCCGGCTGCATGCGGCGATCGGCCGCCCCAGCGTGCTGCTGGCGCAGGTCCATGGCGCCGAGGTCTGCCTGCTGGAGGATCTGCCCCCCGGCGCCGAACAGGCGCCGCCGGCCGAGCGCGTGCGTGCCGACGGCTGCGCGACCGCCGCATCCGTGCTGGCCTGCGAGATCCAGGTGGCCGACTGTCTGCCGGTGCTGTTCGCCGATCGGCAGGGGCGTGCGGTCGGCGCGGCCCATGCGGGCTGGCGCGGACTGGCTGCTGGCGTGCTCGAGGCCACGCTCGCGCGGGTGTGCCGTCTGGCGGGCACCGCACCGGACGAGATCGAGTGCTGGCTCGGACCCTGCATCGGTCCGACGCATTTCGAGGTCGGCCCGGAAGTGGTGGCGGCCTTTCTCGGCACGGCGGCGGCTGAGCGCAGCGCCTTTCACCAGCCTTCGCCGGGCGGCCAGGGGCGATCGATGCTGGATCTGGCTGCGCTGGGCCGCGAGCGCCTGCGTCGCGCCGGGGTGATGGCGCTGGGCGGCAACGACAGCAGCCTGTCGTGGTGCACGCGCAACGATCCGGCGCGGTATTTCTCCTATCGCCACAGTGCCTGCACCGGCCGCATGGCCGCGCTGATCTGGCTTGGTCCGGCAATCACGCCCCAATCTGGCGGCTGACCTGAGCATTCGTGCGGAATTTCCGTCCGGCTGTTGCTGCAATCCGACTAAAAATGGGTACTGGGCCGTGTCTTACGATTCCTTGTGCGGCAAATCGTGAGCACTTGTTTCGGGTTTTCCCGCGGTGTTGCGGGTTTTCATTTGATCGGCATCAAATTCTTGGGCGTGCGTGCGTTCGGCCTGTTCCTGAAGGTGACGCGCCCGGCGCCGCATCGGTGTGCCCATCAGATACATGACGATCGACAGCGGCAGCGCGCCATAGAGCAGGAAGGTGAAGATCGCACCGAGTATGGTGCCCTGCGGGTGCATCGCCTCGGCGGCGGCCATCATCAAGCTGACATAAAGCCACGCGATCGCAATCAGGTACATGGGGGTTTCCTGCGATGTCGGAGAAAGGGTTCTGTATGAAATGGCCGTGCATAATGCCTCTGAACGCAGATACCGTGCCTTCGGAGGAGATGAATGAACCCTTTCGACCCGTCGACGTTCAACCTGCCCGACCTGTCCGCCTTCGGCCGGACCGGCGAGAAGCTGCAGGGCATGGGCCAGAGTGTCGGCGAGAACCTGCTCACGTTCTCGCGCATGCAGATCCCGCCTCAGGAGCTGGCCCGCATCCAGGGTGAATACCTGAAGGAAGCCGCCGAGCTCTGGAATGCCGGGCTGCAGTCCGGCGGCAAGGTCAGCCTGCCGAAGGATCGCCGTTTTGCCACCGCCGAGTGGACCGACAATCCGGCTTCCGGTTTTGCGGCGGCCAGCTATCTGCTCAACGCCCGCACGCTGATGCAATTGGCCGATGCGGTGCAGGGGGACGAGAAAACCCGTACCCGCATCCGCTTCGCGGTCCAGCAATGGATCGATGCCAGCGCCCCGTCCAATTATCTGGCGCTCAATCCCGAGGCGCAGAAGAAGGCGCTGGAAACCCGCGGCGAGAGCATCGCCCAGGGCGTGCAGCAGCTGGTCAACGACATCCGCCAGGGTCATGTCTCGCAGACCGACGAGTCGGTCTTCGAGGTCGGCCGCAACGTCGCCACCAGCGAGGGTGCGGTCGTGTTCGAGAACGAGCTGTTCCAGCTCATCGAGTACAAGCCGTTGACCGCGCAGGTGCACGAGCGCCCGATGCTGTTCGTGCCGCCGTGCATCAACAAGTACTACATCCTCGACCTGCAGCCGGACAACTCCGTCATCCGCTACACCGTCGAGCAGGGCCACCGCCTCTTCGTCGTCAGCTGGCGCAACCCCGGCGACGACATGGCCGCCTTCACCTGGGACGACTACATCGAGAAGGCGGTCATCCAGGCCATCCGGGTGGTCCAGGAGATCGGCGGCAGCGACACGATCGACACGCTGGGCTTCTGCGTCGGCGGCACCATCCTGACCACTGCGCTCGCGGTGCTGGCCGCGCGCGGCGAGCAGCCGGCGGCCAGCGTCACGCTGCTGACCACGCTGCTGGACTTCAGCAACACCGGCATTCTCGACATCTTCGTCGACGAGACCTCGGTGCGGCTGCGCGAGATGACCATCGGCGCGGACGCGCCGCAGGGCCCGGGCATGCTGCGCGGCAAGGAGCTGGCGGCCACCTTCAGCTTCCTGCGCCCGAACGATCTGGTCTGGAACTATGTGGTCGGCAACTACCTGAAGGGCGAGACGCCGCCGCCGTTCGACCTGCTGTACTGGAACTCCGACAGCACCAACCTGCCGGGCAACATGTACTGCTGGTATCTGCGTCACACCTACCTCGAGGACAAGCTCAAGGTGCCGGGCGCGCTGACTGTCTGCGGCGAGAAGGTCGACATCGGCAGGATCGAGGCACCGGTCTATCTCTACGCCTCGCGCGAGGACCACATCGTGCCGTGGGACGCTGCCTACCAGAGCACGAAGCTGTTCAAGGGCCCGCGGCGCTTCGTGCTGGGCGCTTCCGGGCACATCGCCGGCGTGGTCAATCCGCCGGCCAAGAAGAAGCGCAACTTCTGGACGAACGACGAACTGCCGGCCTCGGCCGACGACTGGCTGGCCGGCGCCACTTCGGTGCCGGGCAGCTGGTGGCCGGACTGGGCCGACTGGCTGGCGCAGCATGCCGGCAAGAAGAAGGCCGCGCCGAAGGCCTATGGCAACCGCCAGCACAAGGTCATCGAGCCGGCTCCGGGGCGCTACGTCAAGCAGAAGGTCTGACGACGCGGCGTGCCCGTCTTTCAACCGCGGTCCGCAAAGGACCCACTGGACACTGAATCAGGAGAAAACGCATGACCGACATCGTGATCGTTGCAGCGGCACGCACCGCCGTGGGCAAGTTCGGAGGCACGCTGGCCAAGACCGCGGCGCCTGAGCTGGGCGCCACGGTCATCCGCTCGCTGCTGCAGCGCACGGGCCTGTCCGGCGAGCAGATCGGCGAAGTCATTCTCGGCCAGGTGCTGACCGCCGGCTCGGGCCAGAACCCGGCCCGCCAGTCCGTCATCAAGTCCGGCCTGCCGCAGGGCGTGCCGGCGATGACCATCAACAAGGTCTGCGGCTCGGGCCTGAAGGCGGTGATGCTGGGCGCCCAGGCCATCCGTGACGGCGATTCCGAGATCATCATCGCGGGCGGCCAGGAGAACATGAGCGCCAGCCCGCATGTGCTGCCGAACTCGCGCGACGGCCAGCGCATGGGCGACTGGAAGCTGGTCGACACCATGATCAACGACGGCCTGTGGGATGTGTACAACCAGTACCACATGGGCATCACCGCCGAGAACGTCGCCAAGAAGTACGGCATCACCCGCGAGATGCAGGACGCGCTGGCGCTGGCCTCGCAGCAGAAGGCCGCCGCCGCCCAGGACGCCGGCCGCTTCGACGACGAGATCGTGCCGGTCTCGATTCCGCAGAAGAAGGGTGATCCGGTCGTCTTCGCCAAGGACGAGTTCATCAACCGCAAGACCAGCCTGGATGTGCTGGGCGGCCTGCGTCCGGCCTTCGACAAGGCGGGCTCGGTCACTGCGGGCAATGCTTCGGGCATCAACGACGGTGCCGCCGCCGTGATGCTGATGTCGGCCGCCAAGGCTGAGGCGCTGGGCCTGAAGCCGATGGCGCGCATCGCCTCCTACGCCAGCGCCGGCCTGGATCCGGCCTTCATGGGCATGGGCCCGGTGCCGGCCGCCCGCCGCGCGCTCGAGCGTGCCGGCTGGTCCGCGGCCGACCTCGACCTGCTCGAGATCAACGAGGCCTTCGCGGCCCAGGCCTGCGCGGTCCACCAGGAAATGGGCTGGGACCTGTCGAAGGTCAACGTCAATGGCGGCGCGATCGCCATCGGTCACCCGATCGGCGCCTCCGGCTGCCGCATCCTGGTCACGCTGCTGCACGAGATGCAGCGCCGTGACGCGAAGAAGGGCATCGCCTCGCTGTGCATCGGCGGTGGCATGGGTGTCGCGCTGACGGTCGAGCGCTGATTTCCCTCTGGTCCTTTTCGCGAGCCTTCACTCGTCTGCGCTCGCTGTGAGCGCAGACCCATCACAAGGAGAGACAGACATGGCACAGAAAATCGCATACGTCACCGGCGGCATGGGTGGCATCGGCACCTCGATCTGCCGTCGTCTGCACAAGGACGGCTTCAAGGTCATCGCCGGCTGCGGCCCGACCCGTGACTTCCAGAAGTGGCTCGACGAGCAGGCTGCGGCCGGCTACACCTTCTACGCCTCGGTCGGCAACGTCGCCGACTGGGACTCGACCGTCGAGGCCTTCGCCAAGGCCAAGGCCGAGCACGGTCCGATCGACGTGCTGGTCAACAACGCCGGCATCACCAAGGACCGCATGTTCCTGAAGATGAGCCGCGAGGACTGGGACGCGGTCATCAGCACCAACCTGACCTCGATGTTCAACGTCACCAAGCAGGTGGTCGGCGACATGGTCGAGCGCGGTTTCGGCCGCATCATCCAGATCTCCTCGGTCAACGGCGAGAAGGGCCAGGCCGGCCAGACCAACTACTCGGCCGCCAAGGCCGGCATGCACGGCTTCACGATGGCGCTGGCGCAGGAACTGGCCGCCAAGGGCGTGACCGTCAACACCGTGAGCCCGGGCTACATCGGCACCGACATGGTCCGCGCGATCCGTCCGGACGTGCTCGACAAGATCATCGCCACCATTCCGGTCAAGCGTCTGGGCACGCCGGAGGAAATCGGTTCGATCGTCGGCTGGCTGGCGGGCGAGGACTCGGGCTTCACCACCGGCGCGGACTTCTCCTGCAACGGCGGCCTGCACATGGGCTGATGCCTTGCTGGCGGTGACGCCTGCGAATCCGAGGGCCGGCCTTGCCGGCCCTTTTTGCTTCCTTCGGCTTTTCCCGGGGCTTTGCCGGATCACTGCACCGCGATCAGCGCGTCGAGTGCGGCGCAGACCTCGCGCATGCTGCCGCTGATGCGCACCCGGCGCGGATCCTGGGGATCGATCTGCAGATGCAGGCGTTCGTCGGGGATGTCGTCGGGGTCGGCGGCGAGGGCCTGCGCGGGCCACAGACGACGGGAGTCGGCATGGCGCACCGAGGTCAGCATGCTGCGCGAAAGCACGATGCCCTGCGGATGCGCGGGCCGTTGTGGCGCGATGGGCGATGTCGTCGAACGGGGCGAGAGGGGCGAGAGAGGCGAGAGCGAGGGCCGGGGCAGCGGCCGGTCGGACATCGCCGCGACCGCTGCCAGATCGAGATCGGGTGCGAGGTCCGCAGCGATGTCTGCTGCGAGATTCGGCGACAGGACCGGGCGCGGAGCACGGCGCAGCCAGCGGGCGAGCATCGGAAACATCGGAACCTCCTGGATCTTTAGGGTACCGGTGCAGGCGAGCGTCAGCCCGCCCGGCCGGAAGGGCCGCATGGCGCGACAGGGGACCCGCGAGTCCGGGTCGGGACGAGAGGACAGTGCAGCGGCCGTCAGCCCGCAGGCGGCGTGGCCGCCGCGGGCTACAGCATCGGACTGTTGCGGATCAGACCGACCGCCAGGCCCTCGATGCAGAAGTCCGGATCATCCGGCTGCACATGGATGACCGGGAAATCCGGGTTTTCCGGATGCAGTTCGATGCCCGCCGGGCCGTGGCGCAGGCGCTTGACGGTGACCTCGTCCCCCAGCCGGGCGACGACGATCTGCCCGACCTGGGCCCGGGCACCGCGCTGCACCGCCAGCAGGTCGCCGTCGAGAATGCCGGCATCGCGCATGCTCATGCCGCGCACCTTCAGCAGGTAGTCGGGGCGGCGGGTGAAGAGATGGGGCTCGATCGTGTAGCTGCGTTCGATGTGTTCCTGCGCCAGGATCGGGCTGCCGGCGGCGACCCGGCCGACCAGCGGCACGCTCATCGTGTCGGGCGCAGGGGCGTCGGCGGGGTAGGTGCCGCCCGACCTCAGGCTGCGCAATATGTCAGACTTGAGCCGGATGCCCCGCGAGGTGCCGCCGACCAGTTCGATCACGCCCTTGCGGGCCAGCGCGCGCAGATGCTGCTCGGCGGCATTGTGCGAGCGGAAACCGAATTCGGTGGCGATCTCGGCCCGTGTGGGCGGTGCGCCGGTCGTCTCGATCGTGCGCAGGATCAGCGCCATGATGTCCTGCTGGCGAGGGGTGAGCTTCGGGCTCGCGTCCATGGCATGTCCTTGGGGCTGTTCAGATATCCAGTGCCTGTATTTTTATCCAGTTCCATGCAGATGACAAGCAGCGATGTGCTCTCCCCTCGGCCCGCGCAGAACGGCCGCCATATCGTCATTCTGGGCACCGGCGGCACGATTGCCGGTCGGGCCGAGCAGAGCACCGATGTGGTCGGCTACAAGGCTGGCCAGGTTGCGGTTCAGGATCTGATCGACGGGGTGCCGGGCCTGCGCCGGCGCATCGACGCGGGCTGGCGCATCGAGTCCGAGCAGGTCTCGCAGGTCGACAGCAAGGACATGAGCCACGCGATCTGGCGCCGGCTGGCCGAGCGGGTGCAGCACCATCTGGACCGGCCGGAGGTCGACGGCATCATCGTGACCCACGGCACCGACACGCTGGAGGAGACCGCCTACCTGCTGCATCGGGTGCTGGCGCCGTCGCGCCCGGTGGTGCTGGCCGCGGCGATGCGTCCGGCCAGTGCGCCGCAGCCCGACGGGCCGCAGAACCTGGACGATGCGCTGACGGTGGTGGGCTGGCCCGGCGCGCGCGGGGTGATGGCGGTGCTGGGCGGGCAGGTCTGGTCGGGCGCGGAGGTCCGCAAGATCCACCCGTACCGGCTGGACGCCTTCAGCGCGGGCGACGCCGGCCCGCTGGCGCATGTCGAGGCCGGTCAGCTGCGCCGGCTGCGCGAATGGCCGGTGGAGCAGCCGCTGGGCCTGAAGGTGCTGGCGGCGGACATCTGGCCGGATGTGCAGATCGTCACCAGCCATGCCGGCGCCGACGGCCGGCTGGTCGACCTGCTGGTGCAGGTCGGGGTGCAGGGCCTGGTGGTGGCCGCCACCGGCAACGGCTCGGTGCACCAGGATCTGATGGCGGCGCTGCTGCGGGCGCAGGCCGCCGGCGTGCTGGTGCTGCGCGCGCTGCGCGGCGGCGCCGGCTGCATCGTGCCCTCGGCGACCGATCTGCTGCCGGATGCCGGCGCGCTGACCTCGGCGCAGGCGCGCATCGAGGTGCTGCTGCGGCTGCTGGCGCGCCGCGGCGGCTGAGGTCCGGCCGCCTCGGGCCGGGCCCCGACCGAGGTCAGACCGGGATCAGACCAGGTTCAGCGTCACCTCGATGTTGCCGCGGGTCGCGTTCGAGTAGGGGCAGACGATGTGGGCGGCCTGCACCACCTCGTCGGCGACCGCACGCTCGATGCCGGGCACATGGATGTTGAGCGTCACCTGGATGCCGAAGCCGTTCGGGATCGGGCCGATGCCGACTTCCGAGTCGATCTTCAGGTCGGCCGGCAGCGCGATCTTCTTCTGGCCGGCGACGAACTTCATCGCACCCATGAAGCAGGCGGCGTAGCCGGCGGCGAAGAGCTGCTCGGGATTGGTGCCGGCGCCGTCGTCGCCGCCCAGGCCCTTGGGCACCGAGAGCTTGACGTTCAGGCGGCCGTCGTCGCTGGTGGCGGCGCCGTCACGGCCTCCGGTGGCGGTGGCGCGGGCGGTGTAGAGGACTTGCTGCAGGGACATGGTCTTTCCTTTCAGGGGGAACAGGTCAAGGGGCGGTCAAGGGGCGGCTCAGGGGCCGGGGGGAGACTGGAGCAGGGCCGCACGCAGCCGGGCGAGCTGGCCGCGCAGTGCGGCCAGTTCGTCGAGCGAGCAGCCGGTGGAGGCGGCGATCTGGCGCGGAATCTCGCCCGCGCGGGCCTTCAGCGCCTGGCCGGCGGTGCTCAGCACGACCGTGACGCGGCGCTCGTCGTCGCGGCTGCGGCGGCGCTCGAGCAGACCGGCTTCCTCGAGCCGGCGCAGCAGCGGCGTGAGCGTGCCGGAGTCGAGCGAGAGCCGCTCGCCGAGCTCGCCCACGCCCTGGCCGTCACGCTCCCACAGCACCAGCATCACCAGGTACTGCGGATAGGTCAGGCCGAGCGCGTCGAGCAGCGGGCGGTAGCGCTTCGTCATCGCCAGCGAGGCGGAATACAGCGCAAAGCACAGCTGCTGGTCCAGGGCCAGCCAGGCGTCTGCCGGGAGGGGGGAATCTGCGGAGCCGGAATTCATGATGTGCACAGTCTAGTTGTGTGCAATTGAATTCGCCGGGCAGAGGCCTCTGCCCCTGTGCGCGGCAGGGCCGCAGCCGGCCCCGCCGGCGATCAGTGCGCAGATGTGCTTGCGATGTTGCCGCGCCCCGGCCAGGTGGCCAGCACCACGCCCAGCAGCGCCAGCGCGAAGGCGCCGGCCTGCGCGGCGCTGAAGGGCTCGCCCAGCAGCAGCACGCCGACCGCGGCGGCCGACACCGGCAGCATCACGGTGAACACACCGGCCTGCGAGGCCGGCACATGGCGCAGCCCGGTCATCCACAGCCAGACGGTGATCATGCTGGCGGCCAGCGCGTAGAACACCAGCAGGCCCCAGGTCGGCAGCGCCACCTGCGAGAAGTCGAACTGCCGTGCCTGCCACAGCGCCAGCGGCGCCACCAGCGCCAGGCCCCAGAGGTTGACCAGCGCGCTGATGCGCTTGGGGCCCAGCCGCCCCGAGAGCTTCTTGCCGATCACCACATAGCTGGCCTCGCAGACCACCGCCGCGAGCAGCAGCAGATTGCCCAGCAGCGGCGAGGCGCCGGTCTCGGCCGTGGCGCCGGTCTTGCTCAGTGTCACCAGCGCGATGCCGCTGACCGCGCAGGCGATGCCCGCCAGCACCTGGCGCGACAGCCGCTCGCCCAGGAAGACGCGCGACAGCAGCGCCACCACGCCGGGCAGCGCCGCCATGATCACGCCGGCGGCCAGCGCGGTGCTGAGCTGCACGCCGAAGAGCATGCAGATCGAGAACAGGAAATTGCCCAGCAGGCTCAGCAGGAAGAGCAGCCCGCGGTCCTGCCGGGTCTGCTCGGGTTCGTCGGCCGGGCGGCGGGTCCAGCCGCCCATCGCCACCGCGGCGATGCCGAAGCGCAGGCCCGCCAGCAGGAAGACCGGAAAGACCGCGACCAGCCATTTCGACAGGCCGACATAGCTGCCGACCAGCGCCATGCTGGCGGCCAGGCAGGCCCAGGCGCGCCAGGGCATGCGGTTCGTGGCCGTCAGCACGCCGCCCGCTGCGGCGCTCATCCCGCGGCTTTCATCGCCGCCTTCTGCTCCTGCTGCAGACGCTTCTCCCGCAGCGCGATCATGTAGCTCGAGACCACGACGAAGATCGCCACCACCACGATGACCACCGTGGCCAGCGCATTGACCGTCGGGTCCAGCCCCAGGCGGGCACGGCTGAAGATCACCAGCGGCAGCGTGGTCGAGCCCGGGCCCGACAGGAAGGCCGACATCACCACATCGTCGAGCGAGAGCGTGAAGGTCAGCAGCCAGGCCGCCAGCAGCGACTGCGCGATCATCGGCAGCGTCACCAGGAAGAAGACCTGCAGCGGGCGCGCGCCCAGATCCTGCGCGGCCTCCTCGAACTGCGGATTGAGGTCGCGCAGCCGCGCGGCGATCACCACCGTCGCATAGGCCATGCCGACCAGCATGTGGCCGAGCCAGATGGTGGTCAGGCCCCGCTCGGGCACGCCGAACAGGCGCTGCATCGACACCAGCATCAGCAGCAGCGACAGGCCGACGATCACCTCGGGCATCACCAGCGGCGCGTTGATCATGCCGGAGAAGAGGGTGCGGCCCCGGAAGCGCGGATGGCGCTCCAGCGTCAGCGCCGCCAGCGTGCCCAGCACCACCGAGCCGGTGGCGCTGGCCGCGGCGATCTGCAGCGACAGGAACAGCGCATGGCGGATGTCCTCGTCGCCGACGAGCTTCTCGTACCAGCGCAGCGAGAAGCCGGCCCAGACATTGGGCACCGGCGAGTCGGTGAAGCTGTAGACCACCAGCGCGATGATCGGCAGGTAAAGGAACAGGAAGCCGGCAGTCAGCCAGATGCGGCTGGTCCAGCGGGCGGCGGGGGTGATGATCACTTGCGCGCCTCCTGCGCCTGGTTGCGGTTGAAGATCGCCAGCGGCACGATGATCAGCAGCACCATGGTGACGGCCACGCTCGAGGCCATCGGCCAGTCGTTGTTGGAGAAGAACTCGTCCCAGAGCACCCGGCCGATCATCAGCGTCTCCGGGCCGCCGAGCAGCTCGGGGATCACGTACTCGCCCACGCACGGGATGAACACCAGCATCGCGCCGGCGATGATGCCGCCCTTGGACAGCGGCACCGTGATGCGCCAGAAGGCCTGCCAGGGCGTGGCACCCAGATCCTGTGCGGCCTCGAGCAGGCGCAGGTCCAGCTTGGACAGCGTGCCGTACAGCGGCAGGATCATGAAGGGCAGGTAGGTGTAGACCATGCCCAGGATCAGCGAGAAGGGCGTGTACATGTACTGCCCCTCGGCCGAGATCAGCCCGAGCGGCAGCAGCAGCTTGTCGGCGCCGATGGTGTTCAGGAAGGTGCCGACCCAGCCGGTGTCGGCGTCCAGCAGGCCCTTCCAGGCGTAGACCCGCAGCAGGAAGCTGGTCCAGAACGGCAGCATCACGCCCATCAGCAGCAGCGGCTGCACGGTGGAGGGCGAACGCGCCATGAAATAGGCGAAGGGGTAGCCGATGGCCAGGCAGACCGCAGTGGTGATGCCGGCGTACTTCAGCGACTGCGCGTAGGTGCTGAGGTAGAGGTCGTCCTCGAGAATGGTCAGGTAGTTCTGCAGCTTGAGCTTCATGAAAAGCTCGTTGTTCGCGTAGGTGAACAGGTCGCTCACCATCGCGCCGTCCATCTCGGCCAGGCTGATGCGCAGCACGATCAGGAAGGGCAGCAGGAAGAACACCAGCAGCCACAGGAAGGGCGTGCCGATCAGCAGCGTGCGACCGCTGAACAGCGAGCGCAGCCGTGTCGCGACGGAAGAGGGTCGGGCCATGCCTTCAGCTCCTCACTGGGTCAGCACGACCTGGGCATTGGGCTGCCAGTGCGCCCAGACCCGATCGCCCCAGGTGGGCGCATTGCTGCGGTCGCGGCTGTCGTTCTCGACCGTCACCTTCAGCCGCGCGCCGCTGGCCAGCTCCAGGTGGTAGAGCGTGGTGTCGCCGAAGTAGGACATTTCCTTGACCGTGCCGGGCACCTGGTTGAAGCGGCCCGCGGGCTGCTCGGCGCTCAGCGAGATCTTCTCCGGGCGCACCGCCACCGTGACCTGCTGGCCCAGGTAGCCGGTGATGCCGTGGCCGATGTGGTGCATGAAGTCGGCGCACTCGATCTGCACATGGTCGGCCTCGTCGACGACGATGCGGCCGTCGGTCAGGTTGACGTTGCCGATGAAGTCGGCAACGAAGCGGGTGGTCGGCGTCTCGTAGATGTCGGCCGGGCTGCCGACCTGCAGGAAGCGGCCCTCGCTCATCACCGCGATGCGGGAAGCCATCGTCATCGCCTCCTCCTGGTCGTGCGTCACCATCACGCAGGTCACGCCGACCTGCTCGATGATGTTGACCAGCTCGATCTGGGTGGCCTCACGCAGCTTCTTGTCGAGCGCGCCCAGCGGCTCGTCGAGCAGCAGCAGCTGCGGGCGCTTGGCCAGGCTGCGCGCCAGCGCCACGCGCTGCTGCTGGCCGCCCGAGAGCTGGTGCGGCTTGCGCGCGGCCAGCCGGGTCAGCTGCACCAGTCGCAGCATCTCCTCGACCCGCTGCGCGATCTCGGCCTTGGGCAGGCCGTCGCGGCGCAGGCCGAAGGCGATGTTGTCGGCCACCGTCATGTGAGGAAACAGCGCATAGGACTGGAACATCATGTTGACCGGACGCTCGTAGGGCGGCTTGCCCGCGAGGTCCTGGCCATTGAGGATGATCCGCCCCGAGGTCGGCGTCTCGAAGCCGGCGAGCATGCGCAGCAGGGTCGACTTGCCGCAGCCCGACGAGCCGAGCAGCGCGAAGATCTCTCCCTTGGCGATGTCCAGGCTGACCTGGTCGACCGCGCGGAAGTCGCCGAACTCCTTCACCACGGAGTCGATCCGCAGGAAGGCGCCGTCCGCCTGGGGCTTGGCCATGAGTCTGTGTCCTCTTCTCTGGGAGCCTGGGTCAGCGACCGGCCTTGAAGTTGGTGAAGGTGCGGGTGATGAGCTTGCGGGTGGCCTGGTCAGGCACGCCCGGGGCGATCATCCTGGCCAGCGCCGCCTCGTCCGGGAAGACGGCCGGGTTCTTGGCCAGCTCCGGCTTGACGAACTTCAGCGAGGCCTTGTTCGGGTTGGCGTAGAAGACCGCATTGGTCAGCGACGCATGCACCTCGGGCTTCAGGATGTAGTTGATGAACTTGTGGGCGTTGTCGACGTTCTTGGCGTCCTTCGGGATCGCCATGGTGTCGAAGAACAGCAGGCCGCCGTTCTTGGGCAGCAGCACCTCGAGGTTCTGCGGCTTCTTGGCCTTGGCCGACTTGTCCTTGGCGATCATGATGTCGCCCGACCAGCCCACCACCGCGCAGAGCTGGCCCTTGGCCATCTGGTCGATGTAGTCCGAGCCCGAGCCCACGAAGCGGGTCACCGACGGGCGCACCTTCTTCAGCATCTCGGCCACCGCCTTGTAGTCGTCGGCGTTCTTGCTGTGCGGATCCTTGCCGATGTAGTTCAGCGCCAGCGGCATGATCTCCGACGGGGTGTCGAGCACCGCCACGCCGCAGCCCTTGAGCTTGCTCACATAGTCCGGGTTGAAGACCAGATCCCAGGCGTTGTCGGGCATCGGCTTGTCGCCCAGCGCCGCCTTGACCTTGTCGACGTTGATGCCGACCGTGGTGTAGCCCCACAGCCAGTCGACGATGTGCTCGTTGCCCGGGTCCATCTTGGCGAGCTGCGCCTGGATGGCGGGGTCGAGGTTGGCCAGGTTGGGGATCTTGCTCTTGTCGAGCTTCATCAGCAGGCCGGCCTCGATCTGCTGCTTGGCCCAGTTCGAGCCGGGCACGACGATGTCGTAGCCGGTCTTGCCGGCGATCAGCTTGGCGTGCAGCGCCTCGTTCGAGTCGAAGTTGTCGTACCGGACCTTGATGCCGGTCTCCTTCTCGAAGTTCTTGATCGTGTCCTCGGCGATGTAGTCGGCCCAGTTGTAGATGTTCAGGACCTTGGATTCCTGCGCCTGGGCGCCGGTCGCGCACAGCGCCGCGACGGCGGCGACCACGACATTGAGGGCCTTGGCGGGCCGCGACGAGAACAGCTTCATGAACACTCCAGTCAGGACAGTCGTAGGGATGGGTCGTTGGACGGGCAGGGCCGTGAACCGGTGCGCCGGCGTGACAGGCTGCATGGCTCCCGGCGCGCGGCCGCGATTATGGCGTGAGCGCACGTCATTTCATCACGCCGCTCAGGCCCCGTCGATGCGCAGCCAGGTGGTCTTCAGCTCGGTGTACTTCTCCAGCGCATGCAGCGACTTGTCGCGGCCGTTGCCGCTCTGCTTGAAGCCGCCGAAGGGCACGGTGATGTCATCCTCGTCGTACTGGTTCACATGCACCGTGCCGGCACGCAAGGCGCGTGCCACGCGGTGCGCGCGGTCCAGGTCGTGCGACCAGACGCTGGCCTGCAGACCGTAGGGCGAGTCGTTGGCGATGCGCACGGCGTCCTCCTCGGTTCCGAAGCGTATCACTGCCATCACCGGGCCGAAGATCTCCTCGCGGGCGATGCGCATGGCGTTCGTGGCGTGGTCGAAGACGGTCGGCTCGACATAGAAGCCGCCGGTCTCGGCGCGGGCCTGCGCGCCGCCGTGGCAGGTGGCGCCCTCGGCGCGGCCGGCGTCGATGTAGCCCAGCACGGTGCGCAGCTGGCCCTCGTCGACCAGCGCGCCCATCGTGGTGCGCTCGTCCAGCGGATCGGCCGGCTGCCAGGCGGGCATCTGCGCGCGCACCTCGGCGACGAAGTCGTCGGCTATGGATTCGTGCACCAGCACCCGCGAGGGCGCGTTGCACGACTCGCCTTGGTTGAAGAACAGGCTCTGCGCGACGGTGCGCGCCGCGCGCGCCGGATCCTTGTGGTCGGGAAACACCAGGAAGGCCGACTTGCCGCCCAGCTCGTTGTAGACGCGCTTGAGGTTGGAGCGCCCGGCGTAGTCGAGCATGCGCCGGCCGGTGCGGGTCGAGCCGGTGAAGCCGATCGCGTCGACCTCCATGTGCAGCGCCAGTGCCTCGCCGGCCTCGTGGCCGAAGCCCGGCACGACGTTGAACACGCCCGGCGGCAGGCCGGCTTCCACCGCGATCTCGGCCAGGCGCAGGGCGGTCAGCGGCGACTTCTCGCTCGGCTTCATGACGACCGAATTGCCGGTGGCCAGCGCGGGCCCGAGTTTCCAGGCCGCCATGATCATCGGGTAGTTCCACGGCACGATGCAGCCGATCACGCCCATCGGCTCGCGCGTGATCATCGCAAGCGCCTGTGGCCCGGTCGGCGCGATCTCGTCATACACCTTGTCGATCGCCTCGGCATACCAGGCGATGGTGCGCGCGGTGGCCGGCACGTCTACGCTGCGGGCGAATCGGATCGGCTTGCCCATGTCGAGGGTTTCGAGCAGCGCCAGCTCGTCGCGGTGCGCCAGGATCGCTTCGGCAAACCGCTGCAGCACCTTCTTGCGCGCCGCCGGCGGCTGGCGCGCCCAGCGCCCGTCGTCGAAGGCCGCGCGGGCCGAGGCCACCGCCGCATCGACATCCGCCGCCTGCCCGCGCGCAATCGCGCCCAGCCGCCGCCCGTCGATCGGCGAATGCTTGTCAAACGTCTCGCCGCTGGCGCTGGCCACGCGCTGCCCATTGATGAAGGCACGGCCGTCGAGGGTGAGGGCGGCGGCACGGTCGTGCCAGGTGGGGGAGGGGGTCATGGGGGGCTCCGTGCGCTTTGGGAAGTGGGGGTTTTATTGGGTGGACTGGCTTGGCTTCGGTAGATTTGTGGTGTTGGTCTGAATGAATTGTGCTTTTGGGGATTCCGTATGCTCCATTAAATTATTGGGTCGGCAGTCATCTAAATGATATGAATTAAGTTTTTTCTTCAAAATCAATGACTTGCGTGTTTTTCAAAATAATGTTTTATTGTCGGAGTAATGA
Source organism: Sphaerotilus sp. FB-3 (assembly GCF_023706025.1). Classification (NCBI taxonomy): domain Bacteria; kingdom Pseudomonadati; phylum Pseudomonadota; class Betaproteobacteria; order Burkholderiales; family Sphaerotilaceae; genus Sphaerotilus; species Sphaerotilus sp. FB-3. The sequence continues at coordinate 119,792 of NZ_BQWE01000006.1, forward strand.
ATTTTTGGTGGATGTTATCGGTTTTCCGATTGACTGAATTTTTTGGGGCGTGCGGAGTAGAGTGCGGGTAATGCTTGGTAAAGAAATGCGTGTGACATTGCGAAGGGATCGATGAAGCTGAGTTCTTTGCGATCAGTTTCCGCTTGGACGTATGGTACAGCCACTGATTCAGAGGAGATCCAACTGGTTTGATCGGGTATATGCTCAATGCCTATAAGTAGTGACTTTGCGTGGATAATTCTGTTCGTTGCTTCCCAAAGATCGGTAACGGTCGGCTGACCGGTTGAGGGTTGCCAACGCCAGCGAGGATTGTCCAGTGCAAATTTTTTCCCTGCTGGGAGTACCTCAAGTGCTCTTCGGGCATTTAGTGCAAATGAGCTAACCGACTCGATCATACTGATTACCACTCCGTTGATGAGTGGCTCGTGACGGCGGGGGTACTGCGAACTGGTAAGCGCCCAAAGACGGACAGCGTGTTCCGTCGCAGTATTGATTGAGTGCTCTACTACCGAGGAATGCATAAAATTTTTTCCGAGTCAATTATTTTGATTTTTGCAAAACAGACAAAATTCTGCATGAGTAATTAACTAAACCTCGCGCTGAACCTCCAACAACAAGCCGCCCGCGGCAAAACCACCGCAGCGGCTTGTCACCCCGAATTCAAGCCCACCCACGCTCGCGCAGATCCGCCAGCGTCAGGTCCAGGCAGTGGCGGATCAGGCCGGCGAGTTCGTCGACCTGCTCGACGGTCATCACCAGCGGCGGGGCGATGATCATGCGGTCGCCGACGGCGCGCATGATCAGGCCGTTGCCGAAGCAGTGGCTGCGGCAGACCATGCCGACTTCCAGCGCCGGGTCGAAGGGCGTGCCGCGGCCGTCCTGCGTGCCGTCCTTGGCGCGCACCAGCTGCAGCGCCGCCATCAGGCCGCAGCTCTGCGTCTCGCCGACCAGCGGGTGATCGCGCAGCGACTCGAAGACGGCGGCCAGGCGCGGGCCGGTCTCGTCGCGCACCCGCTCGACCAGCTTCAGTTCCTGGATCAGGCGGATGTTGGCCACCGCCACCGCGCAGGCCACCGGATGGCCGCTGTAGGTGTAGCCGTGCTCGAACTCGCCGCCCTGCTCGATCAGCACCTTGGCGACGCGCTCGCCCACCATCACGCCGCCCAGCGGCACATAGCCCGAGGTCACGCCCTTGGCAAACGTCATCAGGTCGGGCCGGGTGCCCATCGTCTCGCAGCCGAACCAGTTTCCGGTGCGCCCGAAGCCGCAGATCACCTCGTCGCTGACCAGCAGGATGTCGTACTTGTCGCAGATGCGCTGGATCTCCGGCCAGTAGGTCGCGGGCGGCACGATCACGCCGCCGGCGCCCTGCACCGGCTCGCCGATGAAGGCGGCCACCTTGTCGGGGCCGACCTCCAGGATCTTCTGCTCCAGCCAGCCGGCCGCCTTCAGGCCGAACTGGTCGCGCGTCATGCCGGCGCCGTGCTCCAGCCAGTGCGGCTGGTCGATGTGGTCGATGCCGGGAATCGGCAGGCCGCCCTGCGCGTGCATGTACTTCATGCCGCCCAGCGAGGCGCCCGCCATCGTCGAGCCGTGGTAGCCGTTCCAGCGGCTGAGGATGACCTGGCGCTCGGGCTGGCCCTTGAGATCCCAGTAGCGGCGCACCATGCGCACCACGGTGTCGTTGCCCTCCGAGCCGGAGCCGGCGAAGAAGACGTGCTTGAACTGCGGCGGCGTCACCTCGGCCAGCAGCTCGGCCAGCTCGACGGCCGGCGGCGTCGTGGTCTGGAAGAAGCTGTTGTAGAAGGGCAGCTTGGCCATCTGCGCGGTGGCGGCGTCGATCAGCGCCTGCTGGCCGTAGCCGACGTTGACGCACCACAGGCCGCTCATCGCGTCGAAGAGCCTGTGGCCGTCGGAGTCCCAGAGGTAGACGTTCTCGCCGCGCTCGATGATGCGCGAGCCCTTCTTCGCCAGCGCCTGGAAGTCGGTGAAGGGATGCAGGAAGTGGGCGGCGTCCAGGGCCTGCCAGTCGGCGGTGGTGCGGGTGGTCGTGGTCATGGTCGATGTCCTGAGTGGCGTGTCGCCGTCATCCCTGGCGCGCTGCCGTCATCCCCGCGAAGGCGGGGAGCCACGCCGGGCGCGGTGTGGGGGCCTGCGTGGGTGCCCGCCTTCGCGGGCATGACGGATGAGGGGCGGGACGACGGGTGGGTGAAACGGGTGGGTGTGTCGGGGCCGGGCGCTCAGACGTGCAGCAGCAGGTGCTCGCGCTCCCACGGCGAGATCACTTTCATGAACTCGGCGTACTCGATTTCCTTGACCTCGGTGTAGACGGTGATGAAGGACTCGCCCAGCACGGTGGCCAGGTCGCGCTCGGCGCGCAGCTTCTCCAGCGCCTCGCCGAGGCTGCGCGGCAGCTGGTAGTCGCCGAGGTAGGCGTCGCCCTTGCACTCGGGCGTGGGCTCGACGCGGTTCTTCATGCCCAGATAGCCGCAGGCCAGCGTCGCCGCCAGCGCCACATACGGGTTGGCGTCGGCGCCGATGACGCGGTTCTCGATGCGCCGCGCCGCAGGCGAGGCCACCGGCGAGCGGATGCCCACCGTGCGGTTGTCGGTGCCCCACTGGATGTTGATCGGCGCGGCGGTGAAGCGCGCAAGACGGCGGTAGCTGTTGACATAGGGCGCGAACAGCGCCATCGCCGCCGGGATGTACTTCTGCAGCCCGCCGATGTACCAGCGGAACATGTCGCTGGCGCTGCCGTCTTCATTGCTGAAGATGTTGCGCCCCTGCGCATCGACGATGCTCTGGTGGATGTGCATCGCGCTGCCCGGCTCGCCGGCGATCGGCTTGGCCATGAAGGTGGCGAACATGTTGTGGCGCATCGCGGCTTCCCGCACCGTGCGCTTGAAGAAGAACACCTCGTCGGCCAGCCCCAGCGGGTGGTCGTGGAAGAAGTTGATCTCCATCTGGCCGGCGCCGATCTCGTGGATCAGCGTGTCGACATTCAGCTCCATCTGCTCGCAGTAGGAGTAGACATCCTCGAACAGCGGGTCGAACTCGTTGACCGCGTCGATCGAGTAGGCCTGGCGGCTGGTCTCGGCCCGGCCCGAGCGGCCGATCGGGGGCTTGAGCGGCATGTCCGGATCGGTGTTGCGCGCCACCAGATAGAACTCCAGCTCCGGCGCGACGATCGGGTTCCAGCCTTCGGCCTCGAACAGCTCGCAGACCCGGCGCAGCACCGAGCGCGGCGCGAAGGGCACGATGTTGCCGGCCTTGTCATAGCAGTCGTGCACCACCTGCGCGGTCGGGTCGCTGGCCCACGGCACGATGCGCACGGTGCGCGGGTCCGGGCGCAGGTGCATGTCGTGGTCGGTCGGGCTGATGACGTCGTAGTAGGGTCCCTCGGACGGGAACTCGCCGGTCACGCCCATCGCCACCACCGCTTCCGGCAGGCGCATGCCGCGGTCCTCGGTGAACTTCTGGCGCGGCAGGATCTTGCCGCGCGCCACGCCGGTCAGGTCGGGCACCAGGCATTCGATCTCGGTGACGCGGTGCCGGTCGAGCCACTGCTCGAGGTCGTTGAAGTTGAAATGCTTTCTGTCGCTGTTCATGGGGAGTCTCGTTCACATGCGGGCGAGCCGCACCGGCATGGCGCGCCAGGGGGGGGGCTCGCATGCGGCATCGGGCTCGGTCGGGGCAGGGCGCGCGGACTCAGCGACTGGGTGGGCGGTGCAGGTCCCGGTAGTCCTGACAGGCGAGACCGAAGGCACGCAGCAGCGCCATCGACACCGGGTTGGAGGCGGCCTGCCACTCGGGATGCCACTGCACCGCGAGCTGGAAGACCGGGCCCTGCGGGTGGCCGCCGATCGAGAAGGCCTCGACCAGGCCGTCAGGCGCGCGGGCCTCGATGTTCAGGCCCTCGGCCAGACGGCTCACGCCCTGGCCATGCACGCTGTTGACGACGATGTCGGCCGGTCGGCCCAGGGTGCCCAGCGCGCGCGCCATCAGGCCCTCGGGCGCCAGGCGGACCGGATGGGCCGGACCGTACTGAACCTCGACCGGATCCTCGCTGCGCGAGCGGTGGTCGGCCAGGCCGTCGACTTCCTGCACCGCCTGGTGCAGCGTGCCGCCGAGCGCGACATTGACCTCCTGGAAGCCGCGGCAGATCGCCAGCAGCGGCATGCCGCGCGCGACCAGCTTCGGGATCAGCGGCAGCGTCCAGTCGTCGCGCGCCGGATCGAGCGGCAGGGTGTCGTCATGCACCGCCTGGCCGAAATGGCTCGGGTGCACATTGGAGGGCGAGCCGGTCAGCAGCACGCCATCGGCCAGGTCGAGCAGGGCGTCGAGTTCCTCGCGGGAGGCGGAGGGCACCACCAGCGGCAGTGCGCCGGCCAGGCGCACCGCATCGACATACTTCTGGCCTGCGACATGGAAGGGATGCTGTCCGAGCATCCGGTTGCAGGCCGGGACCAGCACCACAGGGGGCCGGCGGGACGGGATCGAGCTGTTCATTGGGCTTGCCGCGACCAGGTTATTGGCCTGGAGGCGCTGGGCTTACTGACCTCACTGCGGGTCGGACAAGGGGCACCGAGGTGTTGCATGGAGTGTGCCAGCACCAATCGGGTGCGTCCACCGGGTTCCCCCGATGGCAATGGCCGGGCTGCGGTCTTCAGCCGGTGAGGTCGCGCAGCCGGTGCCACAGCATGCCCAGCACCAGCGTCGGGGTGCGCAGGCGCTCGCCGCCGGGAAAGGGGCGGTGCCGCAGCCGCGCGAACAGGTCGAAGCGACTGGCGTCCTCGCAGATCGCCTCGGCCACCAGCTTGCCGGCCAGCCCGGACAGCGCCAGACCGTGGCCCGAGAAGCCCTGCAGCAGATAGATCGGTGCACCGGCCGCCCCATCCGGGGGCAGGCGGCTGAAATCGGGTGCACGGTTCATCGTGATGTCGACGAAGCCGCCCCAGACATGGGTCAGCGGCCGCCAGGCCAGACGCGGGAAGACCCGGGCGAGGCGCGCCTGCAGGCTGCCGGCCAGGTTCGGCGGGGTCAGGGTGCTGTAGCTGACCTTGCCGCCGAAGAGCAGGCGCTGGTCGGCGGTCGGGCGGAAATAGTCGAGCACGAAGTTGCTGTCGCAGACCGCCGCGCGGGTGGGCAGCAGCCCGTCCATCTCGCTGGGATCGAGCGGCTCGGTCACGCCGACATAGGTGCCCACCGGCATGATGCGCGCGCCGGTGCCCGGCGGCAGCGCGCCGACGCCGGCCAGCGCCGGCAGGTGCACATTGCCGGCCAGCAGCACCTGGTCGGCGACCACCTGGCCCTGCGGCGTGCGCAGCAGCGTGACGCTGCGGTGGCGCTCGACGCGCTGCACCGGGCTGTGCTCATGCAGCCGCGCGCCCTCGCGCCAGGCGGCGTCGGCCAGGCCGAGCGCGTACTTGAGCGGATGCAGATGGCCGCCGCGGCGGTCGTAGCAGCCGCCGTGGTAGCGCGGGCTGCGGATGTGCAGGCCCAGCGCCGCGCGGTCCAGCCACTGGGTCGGATGATCGTAGACGCTGGCCATGCGCTCGGCATCGCGGCGCAGCGCGGCAGCCTTGCGCGCGCTGGTGGCCACCGTCAGCGCGCCCGACTGCCAGTCGCAGGCGATGCGGTAGCGGTCACGCCGGGCATGGATCAGCGTCAGCGCCTCCAGCGTCATCGCCCACAGGCGGCGCGCATCGGCCAGGCCGAGCTGGGCCTCGATCTCGTCCATGCCGCAGGCCAGACCGCCCAGGGCCTGGCCGCCGTTGCGCCCCGAGGCCGCCCAGCCGAGCTGCTGCGCCTCCAGCAGCACCACCTGCCGGCCACGTTGCGCCAGCTCCAGCGCGGCCGACAGTCCGGCCAGGCCGCCGCCGACGATTGCCACCTCGGCGCGGACCTCGCCGTGCAGCGCGCGGTGGTCCTGCCGGCGTGATGCCGTCTCGGCGTACCAGGAATGGCGGGCCAGCGATCGGTCGGTCTGCAGCAGCATGCGCGCGTCGTCTCTCCCTGTCCGGCGGCTGCCGGGTTCGCACTGATTGTGCGGCAGGCGCTGCGGCGCGTGAAGCCTGTCACGACCTGGAACCGATCCCGTCCCGTCACGCACCCAGGCGCGCAGTGGAACAATCGCTTCCCTGATTCCCTGACCGTTTTCCTGACCGTTTCGATCGCACGGAGCTTGCCCATGTCCTCTCTCTGCCCGTCTTCCGGCGTGCCGTCTCCCGCCCTGCCTGCAGGCGCCCTCGAGCGGCTCGAGGCGCTGCTGTCCTGTCCGGCCGGCGCGGCCGGCACCGGCGGGCGGCGGGTGCTCGGCCTGGTCGGGGCGCCGGGCGCCGGCAAGTCGACGCTGGCCGAGGCGCTGCTGCAGCACTGCGAGCGCCTGCAGCCCGGCCTGGCCTGCCTGGTGCCGATGGACGGCTTCCATCTGGCGCAGGCCGAACTCGAGCGCCTGGGCCGCGCCGCGCGCAAGGGCGCGCCCGACACCTTCGACAGCGCGGGCTTCGTGGCGCTGCTGCGCCGGCTGCGGGCGCCGGTCGCGGGCGAGACGGTCTACGCGCCGGTCTTCCGCCGCGAGATCGAGGAGCCGGTGGCCGGCGCGATCGGCGTGCCCGACACCGTGCGCCTGGTCATCACCGAGGGCAACTATCTGCTGCTGGACGAGCATGGCTGGGCGCCGGTGCGCGGGCTGCTGGACGCGTCCTGGTATGTCGGCGTCGACGACGCGCTGCGCCGGCGCCGGCTGGTCGAGCGCCATGTCCGCTTCGGCCGCACCCCCGCCGAGGCCGAGGCGTGGGCCGAGTCGACCGACGAGCCCAATGCCCGGCGCATCGCCGCCACCCGCGAGCGCGCCGACTGGACCGTCATGATCGGCTGAGTCCCGTCAAATCCATTGTCAAACGGTTGTCACGGGAGGGCGACAGCATCGCGGGTCAGATCCTGTTTCACATTTGCCGGAGTCCGTCTGCCATGTCCGATGTCGCCCGATCCGCTGCCGGAGCCGTCCGCCGTACCGTGCTGACCGTCGTGGCCGACCCGGTGATCCGCGAGCTGCTGGCGCTGCATCTGCGCGAGGCCGGCTTCTTTGCGGTCACCGCCGCCACCTCGGCCGAGGCCTGCCGTCTGGCCGGCGAGGTGCTGCCCGATGTGCTGCTGATCGATCCCGATGCGCCCGAATGCGCCGATCTGGCCTTCTGCGCCCGCCTGTCGGAGGCGGTGCGCATCGTGGTGCTGTCGGGCTCGCCGGCCTGCTGCAGCCGGGTGCCCCGGGTCGCGCTGTGCCTGCACAAGCCCTATGCGCCCCGTGATCTGGTCGAGCGGCTGCAGGGCCTGCCGGACCGCGACGATTCGCCCGACCTGAGCCGGCAGGGGGGGCTCGAGATCGATCTGGACCGCCACCTGATCACCGTGCGGCGCCAGGGCCGGCGGGTCGAGCTTGACCTGTCGCCGGTGGAGCTGCGGCTGCTGCGCTGTCTGGTCGAGCAGCCTGGCCGGGTGCTGACCCGCGAGATGCTGCGCAGCCAGGTCTGGGGCGAGGGGGCGGCGGTCGATCTGCGCACCGTCGACCAGAACATCCGCCGGCTGCGCCGCGAGCTGGGCGAGGCCGATGCGGGCGAGCTGATCCGCACGGTGCGCGGCATCGGCTACCGCTTCAGCGAGGGCGCGACTGCCTGAAGCCATTCCCTGTCTTCCCTGTCGGCCTGAAACCTGGCTTGCATCCGCGGCGAGGAGTGCGAAAATGAAATAAACGCACCTCCTTGCCCCATGTCATTGCAGATATCCGAAACGGTCCAGCCCGGCGTGCCGACCGGTCGGGTTCACTGGCTGGTGGCGATGAACCGTCGCAACCGGTCGATGGCCTTCGTGCTGCTGTGGCCGGCGATGGCGGCGCAGATGCGCGGGATCGAAGCGGCCGGACCGCTGGCCTGGACGCTGCTGACGCTGCACCTGCTGCTCTTGCCGCAGCTGATGTACTGGCGTGCCTGCCAGTCGACCCAGCCCCGGGAGACCGAGGTCGGCCACATGCTGCTGGATGCGCTCTGCTTCGGGCTGTGGTCGGGCTGGCTGGGGCATCCGCTGTGGATCACCGCCGCCACCTCGGTCTGCATCACCGCCAACCTGATGGCCTTTCGCGGGCCCCGCGGCGCGCTGCAGGCGCTCGGGCTCTATCTGGGGGGCGGTGCGCTGATGACCCTGGGCCTGGGCATCACGCCGGTGCTCGAGACCGACCGGATCGCCACGCTGCTGAGTCTGCTGACGCTCGAGGTCTATCTGCTCGGCTTCGCCTACGGCGCCTATCAGCGCTCGATGCTGCTGCACCGCACCCGGGCCGAGCTGCAGCAGCGCGAGCGCGACCTGCAGCAGCGGCTCGACCAGATCGCGGCGCTGCAGGAGCGCCTGACCGAGCAGGCACGGCGTGATCCGCTCACCGGGCTGCACAACCGGCGCTTCCTGACCGAGCGGGTGCATGAGCTGACGCGCAGCGGCAGCGGGGCCTGCACGTCGATCGGCGTGATGCTGGTCGACATCGACCATTTCAAGCAGGTCAACGACCGGCATGGCCATCTGGCCGGCGACCGGGTGCTGCAGGCGGTGGCGCGGCTGCTGGCGCTGGCGCACGAGGAGGGTGCCGAGGTGGTCTGCCGCTACGGCGGCGAGGAGTTCCTGCTGCTGCTGCCCGACCGGGGCGCCGCACGCATGCGGGCGCTGGCCGAGCGGCTGCGCGGCGGGGTGGAGGCGCTGCGCATCGAGCCGGGCGGCGGCACGGCCGAGCCGATCACGGTCACGCTGTCGATCGGCTGGGCCAGCGGGCAGGGCGAGCCGATCGAGCGGCTGATCGACCGCGCCGACCGGGCGCTCTACCGCGCCAAGCAGGCCGGGCGCAACCGGGTCGAGTCCGGCCTGGGCTGAACCGGGCCGGGCCGGGCCGGGCTTCCTTATGATCGGCGCATGTCCGATTCCCTCTTCACGCCCGCCGACGAGCGCGCGATGCGCCTGGCGCTCGACCAGGCCCTCAATGCCGCGCTGGTCGGCGAGGTGCCGGTCGGCGCGGTGATCCTGCGCGACGGCCAGCTCATCGCCACCGGCTACAACCGCCCGATCACCACCCACGACCCGACGGCGCATGCCGAGATGGTGGCGCTGCGCCATGCCGCCGAGCTGCTCGAGAACTACCGCCTGCCCGACTGCGAGCTGTTCGTGACGCTGGAGCCCTGCGCGATGTGCGCGATGGCGCTGATGCACGCGCGCTTCAAGCGGGTGGTGTTCGGTGCCTGGGATCCGAAGACCGGCTCGGCCGGCTCGGTGGTCGACCTGTTCGCGCAGCCGCAGCTCAATCACCACACCACGGTGCAGGGCGGGCTGCTGGCCGAGCCCTGCGGCGATCTGCTGCGCGAGTTCTTCGCCCGGCGCCGCGCCGAGCAGAAGGCGCAGCGCCAGCGCGAGCGCGAGGCGCTGGCCGGCCTGCAGGCGCCGGCGGCCGAGCTGCCCGCCATCCCGGCCGGCGAGGCGCTCGAACTCGATGCCGCCCAGCTGGCCGGCCTGAGCGATCTGAACGATCTGAACGATCTGAGTGATCTCAGTGATCTGAACCAACCGGGATTCAAGCGATGAGCCTGAGCGAATCCGTTGTCAGCGTGGCCCGGCCGACGCTGACCCTCTACAGCCCTTCCGGCGTGGTGATGCGCGCGCCCGACCTGCGCCGCGCCGCCTCCCGGCTGGAGCGGCTGGGCTTCGCGGTGACGGTCGACGCCAGCGCGACCGCCAAGTTCCAGCGCTTCGCCGGCGACGACGACACCCGGCTGGCGGCGCTGCACCGTGTCGCCGATGCGGCGCCTTCGATCGCGCTGGCCACCCGCGGCGGCTACGGCCTGACCCGGCTGCTCGACCGCATCGAATGGGACCGGCTGGCCGCGGCGGTCGACCGCGGCACCCGCTGGGTCGGCTACAGCGACCAGACCGCGCTGCAGCTGGCGCTGCTGGCGCACACCGGGCGCAGCAGCTGGCACGGCCCGCTGGGCATCGAGGACTTCGGCCGCACCGACGGCGACGGCCCCGGCGGTCTGGACGACCTCACGCCCGACTGCTTCATCGAGGCGATGAGCGGCGAGCTGGAGGCGGTCGGCTTTCGCACCGCGGCGGGCTTCGACGGCCTGCACGGCCACGGCGTGCTGTGGGGCGGCAACCTGACGGTGCTGTGCTCGCTGCTGGGCACGCCGCACTGGCCGCGCATCGAGGGCGGCATCCTGTTCGTCGAGGACATCAACGAGCATCCCTATCGGGTCGAGCGCATGCTGCTGCAGCTGCACCAGGCCGGGGTGCTGGCGGCGCAGAAGGCGGTGCTGCTGGGCGACTTCGGCGGCTGGCGCAAGTCGCCGCTGGATCGCGGCTACACGCTCAAGACCATGGTGGCGCAGCTGCGCGCGGTCTGCCCGGTGCCGATCCTGACCGGTCTGCCCTTCGGTCATGTGCCGACCAAGGTGACGCTGCCGGTGGGCCGCTGCGTCGAGCTGCAGGTGCTGCGCCGCGACGTGCTGCTGTCCTGGGCCTGCGACCACGACCACGACTGACGCCGTGACGCCGTGACGCCGTCATCCTCGCGAAGGCGAAGACCTACCCCCGCCGCGTCGCGATCAGCGACTTCACCTGCGGCGCCTGCAGCACCGGGCGCACCGCCTCGGCCTCGGCCAGCGGCTGCACCTCGACCAGCGTGGCCAGGCAGCGCCGGGTCAGGTCGTGATAGGTGCGGGTGCCCTCGAGCTTCCAGGCCACCTCGGCCTCGCTGAGTTCGCGCATCCGCTTCGCGGGCATGCCCGCCACCAGCGTGCGCGGCGCCACCCGTGCGCCCGCCGGCACGAAGGCGCAGGCCGCGACGATCGCCTCCGCGCCGATCTCCGCCTCGTCCATCACCACCGCGTTCATGCCGACCAGCGCGTCGCGGCGCACGGTGCAGCCGTGCAGCACCGCGCCGTGGCCGATGTGGCCGTTGCGCTCGATCAGCGTGACCTGCTCGGGAAAGCCGTGCACCACGCAGGTGTCCTGCAGATTGGCGCCTTCCTCCAGCACGATGCGGCCGAAGTCGCCGCGCAGGCTCGCGCACGGGCCCACATAGCAGTCCGGGCCGACATGCACGTCGCCGATCAGCACCGCGGTCGGATGCACATGCGCGCTCGGATGCACGACCGGGATGACGCCTTCGAGGCTGTAGCAGGGCATCGGGGTTCTCCTTGATTGTCCGGGATCAAGCTGGGAGCCTAATATCTACCGAACGGTCGGTCAATTGACGAGACCCCAGGAGACACCCTGATGCCTGACGTGACGCCCGAACCCTCTGCACCCTCTGCGGCCCCTGAATCTCCGCTGCGCCTGGAGCGCACCGGCGCGGTGCTGACGCTGACGCTGGACCGACCGGCGGTGCTCAACAGCCTGACCACCGAGCTGCTGCGCGCGCTCTTCCTGGCGCTGGACGCGGCGGCCGAGGATGCCAGCGTGCGCTGCGTGGTGCTGACCGGCGCGGGCCGGGCCTTCTGCGCCGGGCAGGATCTGGCCGATCCGGCGATCTCGCCGCCGGACGAGGCCGCGCGCGCCAGCGGCGCCGCGCCGAAGGACATCGGCCATCTGCTGGCGCATTTCTACCGGCCGATGCTGCTGCGGCTGCGCTCGATGCCGGTGCCGGTGATCGCGGCGGTCAACGGCGTGGCCGCCGGCGCGGGCGCCAACCTGGCGCTGGCCTGCGATCTGGTGGTGGCGGCGCGCTCGGCCAGCTTCATCCAGGCCTTCTCGAAGATCGGCCTGGTGCCGGACTGCGGCGGCACCTGGCTGCTGCCGCGCGCGGTCGGCCGGGCGCGGGCGCTGGGCCTGGCGATGCTGGGCGAGCGCCTGCCCGCCGTGGAGGCCGAGCGCATCGGCCTGATCTGGCGCTGCGTCGACGATGCCGAGCTGGTGGATGAGGTCGGCGCGCTGGCCGCGCGGCTGGCCGCGATGCCGACGCGTGCGCTGGTCGAGACCCGCCGCGCGCTGGATGCCGCGCAGCAGACCGACCTGGCCGGCGCGCTCGACCACGAGCAGGCGCTGCAGCGCGAGCTGGGCTTCGCGCACGACTATCAGGAAGGCGTGGCCGCCTTCATGGCCCGGCGCGCGCCGAGCTTTTCCGACCGCTGATTCCGACCGCTGAGCGAGCGCCATGAACGGACACGATCTGAGCCCCCAGGCCACCGCCGACCATGTGGCCGTCGCGATGATGCGCGAGGACCGCGCCTGCCAGGCGCTGGGCATCGCGGTGGCGTCGATCGCGCCGGGCCGCGCGGTGATGACGATGGCGGTGCGCCCCGACATGCTCAACGGCTTCGGCATCTGCCACGGCGGGCTGATCGCCACGCTGGCGGACTCGGCCTTCGCCTATGCCTGCAACGCGTACAACGAGCTGACGGTGGCCTCCGGCCTGTCGGTGGACTTCCTGGCGCCGGGCCGCGAGGGCGACCTGCTCACCGCCGCGGCCGAGGAGGTCTCGCTGGCCGGGCGCACCGGCGTGTACGACGTGACTGTCACCAACCAGCGCGGCGAGCGCATCGCGGTCTTCCGCGGGCGCTCCCACCGCATGAAGGGTCGGCCGACCGTGCCGCCCGCCGTCTGAGTGAGGAGATTTCGCCCCATGCCCGTGCGCCAACCCGCCCCCGGCGACCTGGAGCCGATCGAGACCGCCAGCCGCGACGAGATCGCCGCGCTGCAGCTCCAGCGCCTGCGCCAGACGCTGCGCCATGCCTATGACAACGTGCCGCACTACCGCCAGGCGTTCGACGCGCGCGGCGTGCATCCGGACGACCTGAAGACGCTCGCCGACCTGGCGAAGTTTCCGTTCACCACCAAGAAGGATCTGCGCGACAACTATCCCTTCGGGCTGTTCGCGGTGCCGCGCACCCAGGTGGCGCGCATCCATGCCTCGTCGGGCACCACCGGCAAGCCCACCGTGGTCGGCTACACCTCGGGCGACATCGACCGCTGGGCCGATCTGGTGGCGCGCTCGATCCGCGCCGCCGGCGGCCGTGCCGGCGACATCGTGCACATCGCCTACGGCTACGGCCTGTTCACCGGCGGCCTCGGGGCGCACTACGGCGCCGAGCGCCTGGGCTGCACCGTGATCCCGATGTCGGGCGGCCAGACCGAGAAGCAGGTGCAGCTGATCCGCGACTTCCAGCCCGACCTCATCATGGTCACGCCGAGCTACATGCAGGTGATCGTCGAGGAGTTCGCGCGCCAGAGGCTGGACCCGCGCGGGATGTCGGTGAAGGTCGGCATCTTCGGCGCCGAGCCCTGGACCGAGGCGATGCGCCGCGAGATCGAGGAGAAGGCCGCGATCGACGCGGTCGACATCTACGGCCTGTCGGAGGTGATGGGCCCGGGCGTGGCCAGCGAATGCGTCGAGAGCAAGGACGGCCCGGTGATCTGGGAGGACCACTTCTACCCCGAGATCATCGACCCGGAGACCGGCGAGGTGCTGCCCGACGGCCAGGAGGGCGAGCTGGTCTTCACCACGCTGACCAAGGAGGCGCTGCCGGTGATCCGCTACCGCACCCGCGACCTCACCCGGCTGCTGCCGCCGACCTCGCGCGCCTTCCGGCGCATCGGCAAGATCGTCGGCCGCAGCGACGACATGCTGATCATCCGCGGCGTCAATGTCTTCCCGACCCAGATCGAGGAGATCGTGCTGGCGCATGCGCAGCTCTCCGGCCAGTACCAGATCCATGTCGGGCGCGAGGGGCACCTCGACGAGGTGCGGGTGTGCTGCGAGAGCCAGCCGGGGCTGGCGCTGTCGCCGGCCGATGCCCGCGCCGCGGCCGACTGGGTGACGCAGCGCATCAAGACGCTGGTGGGCATCTCGACCCGGGTCGAGGTGCTGCCCAGCGATTCGCTCGAGCGCACGCTGGTCGGCAAGGCCCGGCGGGTGTTCGACCGCCGCCCGCGCTGAGGCGGCCCTTCCGCATTCAGGAGCCAAGCATGTACACGCAAGCCATGGACACGATGGGCCGCGACGGCCCCGGCGAGGGCGCCGCACGCCCGGTGCGCAGCGTCGAGGAGATGCAGCGCGAGCGCCATCTGCAGGAGCGCTTCGACGCGCGCATCGACGACGGCGGCTTCATCGAGGCCAAGGACTGGATGCCCGAGAACTACCGCCGCACGCTGCTGCGCCAGATCAGCCAGCACGCGCACTCGGAGATCGTCGGCATGCTGCCCGAGGGCAACTGGATCACCCGCGCGCCCACGCTCAAGCGCAAGGCCATCCTGATGGCCAAGGTGCAGGACGAGGGCGGCCACGGCCTCTACCTCTATGCCGCGGCCGAGACGCTGGGCTCCAGCCGCGACGAGATGCTGGGCGCGCTGCACTCGGGCCGCGCCAAGTACAGCTCGATCTTCAACTACCCCACGCTGACCTGGGCCGACATCGGCGTGATCGGCTGGCTGGTCGACGGCGCGGCGATCATGAACCAGGTGCCGATCTGCCGCTGCTCGTACGCGCCCTATGCGCGCGCGATGGTGCGCATCTGCCGCGAGGAGAGCTTTCACCAGCGCCAGGGCTACGACAGCCTGCTGGTGATGATGAAGGAGGGCACCGAGGCGCAGCGCGCGATGGTGCAGGACGCGGTGGACCGCTGGTGGTGGCCCTGCCTGATGATGTTCGGCCCCACCGACGACCAGAGCCCGAACTCGGCGCAGTCGATGCGCTGGGGCATCAAGCGCATCTCCAACGACGACCTGCGCCAGAAGTTCGTCGACGCCACCGTGCCGCAGGCCGAGGTGCTCGGCGTCACGCTGCCCGACCCGGACCTGAAGTGGAACGAGGCGCGCCAGCACTGGGACTTCGGTCCGATCGACTGGGCGGAGTTCTGGCGCGTCGTCGGCGGCGACGGACCCTGCAACCGCGAGCGGCTGCAGATGCGCGTCGACGCCTGGGAAGAGGGCGCCTGGGTGCGCGAGGCCGCACTCGCCCACGCCCGCAAGCACACCGAACCGGAGAAGGTTTCCGCATGAGCACCCCGAACGCACCGACCGGCCACGAAGCCGCCCGCAACGAATGGCCGCTGTGGGAGGTCTTCGTCCGCCCGAAGGCGGGCCTGGACCACAAGCACTGCGGCAGCCTGCATGCGCCGGATGCCGCGATGGCCATCCAGCTGGCCCGCGAGGTCTATGCCCGCCGCCAGGAAGGCACCAGCATCTGGGTGGTGCCCTCCAGCCAGATCACCGCCAGCGATCCCGGCGACAAGGACATCTACTTCGATCCGATGGAGGACAAGGTGTACCGCCACCCGACCTTCTACGCGCTGCCCGAGTCCGTGAACCACATGTGAGCGGAGCGACCGACCGATGAGCACGCCTTCCATCCAGCCCGGCCGCGATCCGGCGGTGCAGTACCTGCTGCGCCTGGGCGACTTCTGCCTGATCCATGCGCAGCGCCTGGGCGAGTGGTGCGGCCACGCGCCCATCCTCGAGGAGGACATCGCGCTGACCAATCTCGCGCTCGACCTGATCGGCCAGGCGCGTGCGCTGCTGACCCGCGCCGGCCAGGTCGGCCACGAGCGCGGCGCACCGGCCGCCTTCGACGAGGACCAGCTCGCCTTCCTGCGCGAGGAGCGCGACTACCTGAACCCGACGCTGGTGGAGCTGCCGCGCGGCGACTTCGCCTTCACCGTGCTGCGCAATGCGGCGGTCGCCACCTGGATGCGGCTGATGTGGACGCGGCTGCAGGCTTCCCGCGACGCCGAGCTGGCCGCGATCGCCGCCAAGGCGCTGAAGGAGTCGCGCTACCACGAGCAGCATGCGGCCGACTGGGTGGTGCGCCTGGGCGACGGCACGACCGAGTCGCACCGCCGGCTGCAGGACGCGCTCGACCGGCTCTGGCGCTACACGCCGGAGCTGTTCGAGGCCGATGCGGTCGACGAGGCGGCGGCGGCCAGCGGCCTGGGCCCGCGCTGGGCCGATCTGCGCGAGGACTGGCATGCGGCGATGCAGGCGCTGCTGGACGAGGCCGGCGTGCGTGCGCCGGCCACGGGCAGTCATGTCACCACCGGCCGGCGCGGCGTGCACAGCGAGCACATGGGCCGGCTGCTGGCCGAGATGCAGCATCTGCAGCGCGCCTATCCGGGCGGAGCCTGGTGATGTGCGGCGCGCAGGTGCTCGGCCGCATCGAGGCGGCGTGGCAGGCGATCGACCCGGTGCCCGATCCGGAGATCCCGGTGCTGACGCTGCGCGATCTCGGCATCGTCCGCGAGGTGCGTCTGGACGCGGAGGGCGCGCTGGAGGTGGTGCTCACGCCCACCTACAGCGGCTGCCCGGCCACCGAGGTGATCTCGGCCAGCGTCGCCGAGGCGCTGGAGGCCGCGGGCCTGGCGCCCTTCGCGGTCACGCTGCGCCGCGCGCCGGCCTGGACCACCGACTGGATCAGCGAACAGGGCCGCCAGCGCCTGCGCGAGTACGGCATCGCGCCGCCGGGGCCGGTGGCGGCCGGCGAGGGCGTGCCGGTGCGGCTGCATCGCCGCGCGTCCGCGTCCGCTCCGGCGGCGTCGGCCGATCCGTCCTGCCCGCGCTGCGACAGCCCGCGCACCGAGAGGCTGTCGGCCTTCGGCTCGACCGCCTGCAAGTCGCTGTGGCGCTGCCTGGCCTGCCGCGAGCCCTTCGAGCACTTCAAGCCGATCTGAATCCGAACCGGATCCCGACATCATGAGCCTGCATTTCCACGAACTCACCGTCCGCGAGGTCCGCCCCGACACCGACGAGGCGGTGCTGCTGAGCTTCGAGCTGCCCGAGACGCTGGCCGAGACCTTCCGCTTCGAGGCCGGCCAGTACCTGACGCTGCGCGCCGAGGTGGGCGGCGAGGACCTGCGCCGCTCCTACTCGATCTGCGCCGCGCCGCGGGACGGCGTGCTGCGGGTGGGCGTGCGCCGGGTGCCCGGCGGGCGCTTCTCGAACTGGATCGGCACGCGGCTGAAGGCCGGCGACACGCTGCAGGTCTTTCCGCCGCAGGGCCATTTCACGCTGCCCGCGCCGGCGGCCGAGGGCGCGGCGCGCCATGTCGTCGGCTTCGCGGCCGGCAGCGGCATCACGCCGATCCTGTCGATCCTGAAGACGGTGCTGGAGACCGAGCCGGCCAGCCGCTTCACGCTGGTCTATGCCAACCGCTCGCTGCGCTCGACGATGTTCCGCGAGGAACTCGAGGACCTGAAGAACCGCTTCCTGACCCGGCTGGCGCTGCACCCCGTCTTCTCGGTCGAGCCGGTGGACACGCCGCTCAACGCCGGCCGGCTGGACGAGGCCAAGCTGGCGCTGCTGCTGCGCACCGTGGTGCCGGCGGACCGGATCGACCAGGCCTTCGTCTGCGGCCCGCATGGCTTCAACGACACCGTCGAGGCCGGGCTGAAGGCCGCCGGCGTGGCGCCCGAGCGTCTGCATGTCGAGCGCTTCGGCGTGCCGGATGCCGAGCGCGGCCAGTCGCCCGCGCAGCTGCATCCGGTGCTGCCGGGCGACGCGCCGCAGGCGACGGTGAGCATCGTGCGCGACGGCCTGCGCCGCGAGATCGAGTTCCGCGCCGGCGACGCCAGCCTGCTGGAGGCGGCCGCGCGTGCCGGACTGGACGTGCCGTATTCCTGCAAGTCCGGGGTATGCTGCACCTGCCGGGCCCGCGTGCTCGAGGGGCAGGTGCGCATGGATCGCAACTTCTCGCTCGAGGCCCACGAGGTGGCCGCCGGCTTCGTGCTGACCTGCCAGTCGCATCCGCTGACCCCCCGGGTCGTGCTGTCCTTCGACGAGCGCTGAGCGCGTCCTGCCCCGCCTCGACGCGCCTGCGCCCCGACCGACGCCCGACCCCCGACGCATCCTGATCCCGTGGCCCGTACCCGCTCCCCCGCCTATGACGACCAGCGCGAGATGATCCTCGCCCATGCCGCCGACCTGTTCGCGCGGCGCGGCTATCCCGCCACCTCGATGAACCAGCTGGCCGAGGCCTGCGGCCTGTCCAAGCCGACGCTCTACCACTACTACCGCGACAAGTACGCGCTGCTGGTGCAGATCGCCGAGGGCCATGTCGGCCGGCTGGCCGAGCTGGTGGCCGAGATCGAGGCCGAGGGCCTGCCGGCGCGGCCGCGCCTGCACCGGCTGATCATCCGCTTCGTGCAGGAATATGCCGGCGCGCAGAACGCGCACCGGGTGCTGACCGAGGATGTGCGCTTCCTGGAAGAAACCGACCGCGAGCGCATCCTGGTGACCGAGCGCCGGGTGGTCGACGGCTTCGCGCGCGCGCTGGGCGAACTGCGCCCGGACCTGGACGCGGCGCGGCTGGCGGTGCCGGTGTCGATGCTGCTGTTCGGCATGATCAACTGGATGTTCACCTGGCTGCGGCCCGACGGCTCGCTGGACCACGAGGCGATGGCCCCGATCGTCGCCGATCTCTTTCTTGGCGGGCTGCCGCATGTGAGCGTGCCCGCCCCACCCCCCAGAGGAGACACACCGTGAAGAAGACCCCCGCCCCCCGCACCTTGCTGGCGCTGGCTGCCGCGCTGCTCAGCACCGCCGCGCTGGCCGACATCAACGTCGGCGTGACCGTCTCGGCCACCGGCCCGGCCGCCTCGCTGGGCATTCCGGAGAAGAACACCATCGCGCTGATGCCCAAGACGATCGGCGGCGAGAAGGTGAACTACATCGTGCTGGACGATGCCTCCGACACCACCACCGCGGTGGCCAACACCCGCAAGCTGCTGACCGAGCACAAGGTCGACATCATCATCGGCTCGACCACCACGCCCAACTCTCTGGCGATGATCGACGCGGTGGCCGAGGCGCAGACGCCGATGATCTCGATGGCGGCCTCGGCGCGCATCGTCGAGCCGCAGGACGCCAAGAAGCGCTGGGTCTTCAAGACGCCGCAGAACGACATCCAGATGTCGCTGGCGATCGCCGAGCACATGGCGTCTGCCGGCGTGCGCACGGTGGGCTTCATCGGCTTCGCCGACGCCTACGGCGAGGGCTGGTTCCAGGAATTCACCAAGGCGGTCGAGCTGAAGAAGCTGCGTGTGGTGGCCAGCGAGCGCTATGCGCGCACCGACACCTCGGTCACCGGCCAGATCCTGAAGCTGATGTCGGCGCAGCCCGACGCGATCCTGATCGCCGGCTCGGGCACGCCGGCGGTGCTGCCACAGCGCACCCTGAAGGAGCGAGGCTACGCGGGCAAGCTCTACCAGACCCACGGCGTGGCCAATGCCGACTTCCTGCGGGTGGGCGGCAAGGATGTCGAGGGCACCTTCCTGCCGGCCGGCCCGGTGCTGGTGGCCGAGCAGCTGCCCGCCAGCCACCCGGTGCGCAAGTCGGCGCTGGCCTATGTCGCCGCCTACGAGGCGGCGCACGGCAAGGGCAGCGTCTCGACCTTCGGCGGCCATGCCTGGGATGCCGGCCTGCTGATGAGCGCCGCCGCCCCGGTGGCGCTGAAGAAGGCCAGGCCCGGCACGCCGGAATTCCGCGCCGCGCTACGCGACGCGATCGAGCAGGTGCGCGAGCTGCCCGGCGCGCACGGCATCTTCAGCCTGTCGGCGGCCGATCACCTGGGCCTGGACCAGCGCGCCCGCGTGATGGTCAGGATCGACAAGGGCACCTGGAAGTACGCACCGTGAGCGGGGTGCCGATCATGAGCACGAGCACCGTGATGCCTCTGCAGAGCTTCATCGCCGGGCGCTGGATCGGCGCCGAGCCGGCCGCGGCGCTGCGCAGCGCGATCGACGGCCGCGTCGTCGCGCACACCCATGCCGAGGCGATCGA
The DNA here is from genome assembly GCF_023706025.1 of Sphaerotilus sp. FB-3. Classification (NCBI taxonomy): domain Bacteria; kingdom Pseudomonadati; phylum Pseudomonadota; class Betaproteobacteria; order Burkholderiales; family Sphaerotilaceae; genus Sphaerotilus; species Sphaerotilus sp. FB-3. The sequence continues at coordinate 139,589 of NZ_BQWE01000006.1, forward strand.
CTTCGGCGAGGCGGTCGACTTCGCCCGTGCGGCCGGCCTGCGCGGGCTGCTGGCGCTGGACTTCCAGCAGCGCGCGCAGCGGCTGAAGGCGCTGGCGAAATACCTGCTCGAGCACAAGGAGACGCTCTACGCCGCCTCCGTGCCCACCGGGGCCACCCGCAGCGATGCCTGGATCGACATCGAGGGTGGCATCGGCACGCTGTTCGCATACGCCAGCCTGGGCGCGGGCGAGCTGCCCTCGGGCAACGTGCTGCACGAGGGCCCGGTCATGCCGCTGGGCAAGGGCGGCGGCTTTGCCGGCACGCACATCCTGGTGCCGCGCCGGGGCCTTGCGGTGCACATCAACGCCTTCAACTTCCCGGTCTGGGGCCTGCTGGAGAAGTTCGCGCCCAGCTTCCTGGCCGGGCTGCCGTGCATCGGCAAGCCGGCGACCGCGACCAGCTACCTGACCGAGGCGCTGGTGCGGCTGATCGATGCCAGCGGCCTGCTGCCGGCGGGCAGCCTGCAGCTGGTGATCGGCGCCACCGGCGACCTGCTCGACCGGCTCGACGGCCGCGACGTGGTCACCTTCACCGGCTCGGCCGACACCGCCGCCCGGCTGCGGGTGCATCCGAACCTGGTGCGCCAGTCGGTGCCCTTCAACGCCGAGGCCGATTCGCTCAACGGCGCGGTGCTGGCCGACGACGTGACGCCGGACGACGAGGAGTTCGAGCTCTTCGTGCGCGAGGTCGCGCGCGAGATGACGGTCAAGGCCGGGCAGAAATGCACCGCGATCCGCCGCGCGCTGGTGCCGCGGCGCCATCTCGACGCGGTGGCCGAGCGGCTCAAGGCCCGTCTGGGCCGCATCGTCGTCGGCGACCCGGCGCTGGAGGGCGTGAAGATGGGTCCGCTGGCCTCGCACGCGCAGCAGGCCGATGTGGCCGAGCGGGTGGCGCTGCTGCGCGAGCATGCCGAGCTGGTCTGCGGTGGCGGCACCGATGTGATCCCGCTCGGCGCCGGGACCGATCACGGCGCCTTCTTCGCGCCGACGCTGCTGCTCAGCCGCGACCCGTGGCAGCACGGCGCGGTGCACGATGTCGAGGCCTTCGGCCCGGTCAGCACGCTGATGCCATTCGACTCGATGGACGAGGCGGTCGAGCTGGCCGCGCGCGGGCGCGGCTCGCTGGTGGCCTCGCTGGTGACGCGCTCGCCGAAGGTGGCCGCGCAGGTGGTGCCGGCGATGGCGGCGCTGCACGGGCGGCTGCATGTGCTGGACCGCGTCTCCGCCAAGGAGTCGACCGGCCACGGCTCGCCGCTGCCGTCGCTCAAGCATGGCGGGCCGGGGCGCGCCGGCGGCGGCGAGGAGCTGGGCGGCATCCGTGCGGTCAGGCACCTGCTGCAGCGCACCGCGGTGCAGGGCTCGCCGACGATGCTGGCGGCCGTCACCGGCGAGCATGTGCGCGGCGCCGACCTCATCGAGACCGAGGTGCACCCGTTCCGGCGCCACTTCGAGGATCTGCAGGTCGGCGAGTCGCTGCTGACGCACCGGCGCACCGTGACCGAGGCCGACATCGTCGCCTTCGGCGGCATCTCGGGCGACTTCTTCTACATGCACTTCGACGAGGTCGCGGCCCGGCAGACGCAGTTCGGCCAGCGCATCGCGCACGGCTATTTCGTGCTGTCGGCGGCCGCGGGCCTGTTCGTGTCGCCCGCGCCGGGGCCGGTGCTGGCCAACTACGGGCTGGACACGCTGCGCTTCGTCAAGCCGGTGGCCATCGGCGACACCATCCGCGCGCGGCTGACCTGCAAGCGCAAGATCGACCGCAACCGGGTCGATCCCAGCGGCGTCGGCCAGGGCGTGGTGGCCTGGGATGTCGAGGTCAGCAACCAGCACGGCGAGCTGGTGGCCAGCTACGACATCCTGACGCTGGTGGCCAAGCGGGGGTGAGGGCGGGGCGGGGGGCGGCAGCCGTTCCCCGCATCCTCCATCCCGAGGATGTGCCAGCCCTGTCCGCGGGCGATACTGCGCGCCTGAGGCACTCCGTGCCATCTCCGGGGGGAGCAACAGGCCATGGACATCGATGCGCTGATCCGTCATCCGTCGCTGCAGGCGCTGATGCCGCGGCTGGAGCGCCTGCGCGACAAGCGCTTCAGCGATCTGGTCGACCAGCAGGGCCACCAGTATGTGGACCTGGTGATGGAGGGCGGCGGCATGCTCGGCATCGCGCTGGTGGGCTACACCTGGGCGCTGGAGCAGGCGGGGCTGCGCTTCCTGGGGCTGGGCGGTACCTCGGCCGGCTCGATCAACGCGCTGCTGCTGGCGGCGCTGGGGCCGCCGGCCCAGGCCAAGGGGTCGCAGCTGCTGCAGGATCTGGCGGCGCTGGACTTTCGCGGCTTCGTCGACGGCGGGCGCCGCAGCCGCCGGCTGATCGATGCGGCGCTGGAGCCCGACCCCAGCCCCTGGCGGCTGGCCTGGCGGGCCTGGCGTGTGCGCCGCCTGCTGAAGGCGCGGCTCGGGCTCAATCCGGGTGCGGTCTTCCAGGACTGGATTCACGGCGTGCTGGCGCGCGAGGGCGTGGGCACGCTCGAGGCGCTGCAGGCGCGCCTGGCCGAGTCGCCGCCGGGGCTGTGGAACCGGCGCCAGAACCGGCTGCTCGAGCCGCACGAGGCGCGTGGGCGGCTGGCGATCGTCGCTGCCGATGTGGCCTCCGAGAGCAAGGTGGTCTTTCCCGACCATGCGGCGCTGTATTTCGCCGACCCGGCGCGGGCCGATCCGGCGCTGTTCGCGCGGGCGTCGATGTCGATTCCCTTCTTCTTCGAGCCGCTGCGCCTGAGCGTGCCGCAGGACGACGGCGCGGTGCGGCGCTGGCGCGACGCGGTCGGCTATGACGCCGCTCAGGAGGGCGGGCTGCCGTCGCAGGGCATCTTCGTCGACGGCGGGGTGATCTCGAACTTCCCGATCCATCTCTTCCACAACTACAGCCGCATTCCGACCCGGCCGACCTTCGGCGTGAAGCTGCAGCAGGATGAGCGCCGGCGCCGCATCGACGGGCCGCTGAGCCTGTTCGGTGCGGTCTTCGACTCGGCCCGCCATGCGCTGGACTACGACTTCCTGTCGAACAACCACGACTACCGCCAGCTGGTGCAGCACATCGCCTGCCGCGACGTGAACTGGCTGGACTTCAGCATGGACGACCGCGCCCGCGCCGCGCTGTTCCGCGAAGGCGCCGCCCGGGCGGTGGACTTTCTCGAGCGCTTCGACTGGGAGGCCTACCGGGAGCTGCGCTCGCGGCTGGTCTTCCCGACCGCCTCGGCCTCGACGACCGGGCGGATGCGGATGACGTAGAGGCTGCGGCCCGCCCCTGCCGTCACGCCCGCGCAGGCGGGCACCCACGCGGGATGGCGGGCGGGGCGCAGCGGGCGTGCTGCGGTGGGCTTCGATCACGCGCCGAGCGGCTGCCCCAGCGCCCGCAGCACGTCGCGCACATACTGCGCACGGTCCTTGGCGTCCGGGTAGGCCCGCTCGATGCGCAGCTTGTCGTTGCCGGCAAGCTTGACGCTGCGGTTCTTCTGCACCAGCTCGATGATGCGCATCGGGTCGATCGGCGGGTTGGGGCGGAAGTGGATGTTCATCACCGCCGGGCCGGCATCGATCTTCTGGATGCCGTAGGGCCGCGCCTGCACCCGCAGCCGGTGCAGGTCGAACAGCGCCTGGCCCTGCGCCGGCAGCTTGCCGAAGCGGTCGACGCATTCCTCGAGCATCGCGTCGATCTTGTCCAGCCGGTCGGCGGTGGCCAGGCGCTTGTAGAGGTTCAGGCGCACCTGCACGTCCGGGCAGTAGCTGTCGGGCAGCAGCGCCGGCGCATGCAGGTTGACCTCGGTGGTGCCGCCGAAGAAGCCGGTGGGCGAGAGCAGGTCGGGCTCCTTGCCGGCCTTCAGCGCACGCACCGCCTCGGCCAGCATCTCGTTGTAGAGCTGGAAGCCGACCTCCATCATGTTGCCGCTCTGGCTGTCGCCCAGCACCTCGCCGGCGCCGCGGATCTCCAGGTCGTGCATCGCCAGGTAGAAGCCCGAGCCCAGCTCCTCCATGCTCTGGATCGCGTCCAGGCGCTGCGCGGCCTGCTTGGTCAGGCCCTCGATGTCGGGCACCAGCAGGTAGGCGTAGGCCTGGTGGTGGCTGCGGCCGACGCGTCCGCGCAGCTGGTGCAGCTGCGCCAGGCCGAACTTGTCGGCGCGGCTCATCACGATGGTGTTGGCGGTGGGCACGTCGATGCCGGTCTCGATGATGGTCGAGCACAGCAGCAGGTTGTGGCGCTGGGCGACGAAGTCGCGCATGACCTTCTCCAGCTCGCGCTCGGGCATCTGGCCGTGCGCGACGCCGATGCGCGCCTCGGGAATCAGTTCCTGCAGCGCCTGGCGCCGGTTCTCGATCGTCTCGACCTCGTTGTGCAGGAAATAGACCTGGCCGCCGCGCTTCAATTCGCGCAGCACCGCCTCGCGGATGGTGCCCTTGTTCTCGTTGCGCACGAAGGTCTTGATCGCCAGCCGGCGCTGCGGCGCGGTGGCGATCACCGAGAGGTCGCGCAGGCCTTCCAGCGCCATGCCCAGCGTGCGCGGAATCGGCGTGGCGGTCAGCGTCAGCACGTCGACCTCGGCGCGCAGCGCCTTCATCTGCTCCTTGTGGCGCACCCCGAAGCGGTGCTCCTCGTCGATGATCAAGAGGCCCAGATTCTTGAACTTGGTGTCGGGGCTGAGCAGCTTGTGGGTGCCCACGACGATGTCGATGGTGCCGGCGGCCAGCCCCTCCATCGCCGCCTTGACCTCCTTGGGCGAGCGGAAGCGGCTCATCTCGGCCACCTTGACCGGCCAGGGCGCGAAGCGGTCGGCGATCGTCTGGTAGTGCTGCTCGGCCAGCAGCGTGGTCGGCGCCAAGAGCGCCACCTGCTTGCCGCCGGTGACGGCCACGAAGGCCGCGCGCAGCGCCACCTCGGTCTTGCCGAAGCCGACATCGCCGCACACCAGCCGGTCCATCGGCCGCGGGCTGATCATGTCCTGGATGACCGCGTGGATGGCGGCGGCCTGGTCGGGCGTCTCCTCGAAGCCGAAGCTGGTGGCGAAGGCCTCGTAGTCCTGCGGCGAATAGCGGAAGGCGAAGCCCTCGCGCGCGGCGCGGCGGGCGTAGAGGTTGAGCAGCTCGGCGGCGGCGTCGCGCACCTGCTCGGCCGCCTTGCGCTTGGCCTTCTCCCACTGGCCGGAGCCGAGCCTGTGCAGCGGCGCCTCGTCGGCGCTCACGCCGGTGTAGCGGCTGATCAGCTGCAGCTGCGACACCGGCACATAGAGCGTGGCCTTGTCGGCGTATTCCAGGAAGAGGAACTCGGTCGGGCCTTCGCCCAGGTCGATGCTGACCAGCCCCTGGTAGCGGCCGATGCCGTGGCTGGAATGCACCACCGGGTCGCCGATCTTCAGCTCGGAGAGGTCCTTGATCAGCGCGTCGACATCGCTGGTGGCCTCCTGGCGGCGCCGGCGCCGGGTGGTGGGCGCGCTGTCGAAGAGTTCGGTCTCGGTGACGATCTGCACCGCGCCGCCGGGGCCGGCGTCGGTCCAGATGAAGCCGGACGACAGCGGCGCGGTGGTGATCGCGTAGCGGTGATCGCTGGCCAGGAAGGCGGCGAGCGAGTCCACCGCCGGCGGCTCCAGCCGGTGGTCGCGCAGCAGCTCCAGCAGGCTCTCGCGCCGGCCGGCCGACTCGGCCACCAGCAGCAGGCGCGCGCCGCCGGTCTCGTTCCTCAGCCGCGCCAGGTGGGCCTCCAGCCGGTGCAGCGGGTCCTGGCCCTTGCGGTCGACGCTCAGGTCCGGCAGGGGCCGCGCCCACTCGACCGGCTCGGCGCCGCGCACCGAGAGCTGCGCGTGGCGGTTGCAGTGCTGGAAGAAGTCCTCCTGACGCAGGAAGACCTCCTCGGGCGGCAGGATCGGCCGCTCGGGGTCGAGCTGCATCAGCCGGTGGCGCTCGCGCGTCTCGGCATGGAAGCGCTCGATCGCCTCGCCCACCTCGCCGTGCAGGGCCAGCACCGCGCCGTCGCCCAGGTAGTCGAAGATCGTCCCCGGCTCGTCGAAGAACAGCGTCAGGAAATATTCGATGCCGCCGCCGGCGATGCCTTGCGCGATGTCCTTGTACAGCCGCGCCTTGCTCGGGTCGCCGTCCATGCGCTCGCGCCAGCGGGCGCGGAAGTCCTGGCGGGCGCGCTCGTCCATCGGGAACTCGCGCCCGGGCAGCAGCCGCACCTCCGGCACCGGATAGAGGCTGCGCTGGCTGTCGGGGTCGAAGACGCGGATCGAGTCGACCTCGTCGTCGAACAGGTCGACCCGGTAGGGCACGGCCGAGCCCATCGGGTAGAGGTCGATCAGGCCGCCGCGCACCGCGTACTCGCCCGGCGACACCACCTGGCTGACATGCTGGTAGCCCGCCAGCGTGAGCTGCGACTTCAGGCCCGCCTCGTCGAGCTTCTGGCCCTTCTTGAAATGGAAGGTGTAGCCGGCGAGGAAGGCCGGCGGCGCCAGCCGGGTGAGGGCGGTGGTGGCCGGCAGCAGCACCACGTCGACCTCGCCGGAGTGGATGCGCCACAGCGTGGCCAGGCGCTCGGAGATCAGGTCCTGGTGCGGGCTGAAGCTGTCCCAGGGCAGCGTCTCCCAGTCGGGAAAGACGGCCACCCGCAGGCCGGGTGCGAAGAAGGCCAGCTCGTCGGGCAGGCGCTGCACGTCGGCGGGCTCGGCGGTGATGACGGCCAGCACCTTCTTCTGCTCGGCCTGCCGCTCGGCGAAGCGCGCCAGCAGCAGCGCGTCGGCCGAGCCGGTCGGGCGGGGAACGGTAAAGCGTTTTCCGGGGGCGATCTGGGGCAGCTGCATGGGCGGCGATTCTAGGCGCGCCGCCCCGGGCCTGCCGGCCGGCGGCTCAGCCGGCCTTCACCCGCGCCAGCGGATTGGGCGTCGCTTCGGCGACGCGCTCGAGGTGGTTGCGGTCGACATGGTGGAAGGGCTCGTCGCGGCCGCGGATCTGCAGCACCGTGTCCTCCTCGTAGGACCAGCTGCCGTCGTCATGGAAGTCGACGCGGATGCGGAACGCGGTGGTCTTGAACGCATGGTCCAGGAAGGGCGAGGAGCAGATGCCCCAGGTGTCGAGCCCCTGGGTGGCGTGCAGCTCGAAGTGGTCGGCCTCGGCGCTGGCCTGGCCGGCGGCCATCGCCACCTGGCCGCGCGGAATGGTCAGCGTGTGGATGACGCAGCCGGTGGCCGGCTCCCACAGCCAGTAGCCGACCTGCTCGTGGTAGGTCTTGACCTGCTCGGGCTTGGTGATGTGGGTGTGATAGCGCAGGCCGTAGAGCAGCTGCGGACCGTTGGTGACCGGGTCGACGGGCTGCAGCTCCAGCCGCTCGACATAGGCCTGCTTGCGCGGGCCGTCGGCCTTGGGCTTGACGTCCAGGCCGCGCCGGCCGGTCCAGACGCCGGCCATGCGCCGCAGCGGGCCCAGGCAGGCGAGGGTGTCGAGGCTGTAGCCGGACGGTTCGGTGTAGATGTCCTGAGGAAAGTCGCTCATGGGGAATCGCTCGTGGCTGTGGCTGTGGCTGCAATGGCAGGCTGCGATCACTCTATATCGCCGCAGCGGCGACAATCGCGGGATGCTGATCGGAATGTCCCCCTGTTGTCATGCGCTGGTGCCCTGTGCCGGCGTCGGCCAGCGCGCCGGTGCCGGCGCGCCCAAGCAGTACCGCGCGATCGCCGGCGAGGCGATGGTGGTGCACACGCTGCGCGCGCTGCTGAAGGTCGAGCGGCTGGCCTCGGTGCTGGTGGTGCTGTCGCCGGACGACACCGCCTTCGAGGCCGCGGTGGGCGAGCTGGCGCACGATCCCCGGCTGCGGGTGGCGCGCTGCGGCGGCGCCAGCCGTGCCGAGAGCGTCGCCGGTGGCCTGCAGGCGCTGCTCGAGCAGGGCGTGATGCCGCATGACTGGGTGCTGGTGCATGACGCCGCGCGCTGCCTGGTCGAGCCGGCCTGGGTCGACCGGCTGATCGACGCCTGCAGGGACGACGAGGTCGGCGGCCTGCTGGCGCTGCCGGTGGCCGACACCCTGAAGCAGCAGGCCGCGCAGGCGCCGCACGCGCGGGTGGCCGCCACCGTCGACCGTGCCGGCAAGTGGGTGGCGCAGACGCCGCAGATGTTCCGCCTGGGCCTGCTGCAGCCGGCGCTGCGCCAGGCCGGCGAGCACATCACCGACGAGTCCAGCGCGATCGAGGCCCTTGGCCACGACCCGCGTCTGGTGCGCGGCGATCTGCTCAATCTGAAAGTCACCTGGCCCGAGGACTTTGCCCTCGCCGAACGGCTGCTCGGCGCGGTCTAATTTCCGCTTGTGCCCATCGTGGCATGATGCGCTGCCGTATCTGGTTTTTACTGATTAACTTAGACAAAACACATGAAGACTGTCTGGATTGTTGATGGAGCCTATCTTTTCAACTATGGCCGCAACCGGCCCTTCGACTACCTGAAGCTCAAGGCCGAGATCACCCGCGCCAACGGCGGCCCGCTGCACGAGTGCTATTACCTGAACTCGACGCCGGATGCGGCCACCGAGAGCCAGAACGCCTTTCACAGCTGGCTGAAGTCGGCGCCGCCGCGCGGCCCGAAGATGCGCGTGCAGCTCTACACCATCAAGGACCTCAACACCACCTGCCCGAACTGCTCGCACCAGTTCCACCGCTCGGTGCAGAAGGGCGTCGATGTCGGCATCGCCACGCTGATCGTCAAGCTGGCGGCCCAGGGCGTCTACGACCGCCTGATCCTGTCGGCCGGCGACGGCGACTTCCAGGAGGCGATCACCTACATCAAGTCCGAGCTGCACAAGGAGTTCTGGCTGCACGGCGCGATGTCCAACCTCTCCACCGACCTGCAGTGCTATGCCGACCAGGTGCTGTGGATGGACGACATGCACCCGGCGATCGACAAGGACAAGCCGGCGATGGCGGGCGCCCACCACCACGCGCACGCATGAGTGCGACCGGCCCCATGAGCACGACGACGACTGCTGCGATGACGATGCCGGCGCTGCGCATCGGCGAGGGCTGGGATGTGCATGCGCTGGTCGCCGGCCGGCCGCTGATCCTGGGTGGCGTGACCATCCCGCATGACCGCGGTCTGCTGGGCCACTCGGACGCCGACGCGCTGCTGCACGCGATCACCGATGCGCTGTTCGGCGCGGCTGCGCTGGGCGACATCGGCCGGCACTTCCCCGACACCGCGCTCGAGTTCAAGGGCGCCGACAGCGCCCGGCTGCTGGCCGAGGCGGCGCGCCGGGTGCGCGCCGAGGGCTGGCAGATCCTCAACATCGACAGCACCATCGTCGCGCAGGCGCCGAAGATGGCGCCGCACATCGGCGCGATGCGCGAGTCGATCGCCCGCTGCGTCGGCATCGATGTGGCCTGCGTCAATGTCAAGGCCAAGACCGCCGAGAAGCTCGGGCCGGTCGGCCGCGGCGAGTCGATCGAGGCCCGCGCGGTCTGTCTGCTGGCCCGGGTCTGAATTCCGGCGGTGTTCAGCCGCCGATGTAGCTCATCTCGATGCGGCGCCGGCCGCCGCTCTCTGGCGTGTCGGTCTCGGCCGGCCGGCTGGCGCGCAGCTGCGAGTAGCGGTCGTCGCGGCGCTGCCAGATCAGACCGATCGCCGCGGCGATCTCCGCATCGCTCCACGGTCGGCCGGAGGGGTGTGCGCCGCGCAGCAGCGTGCGCAGATCGTGGCCGCGTTCGGCGAACAGGCACAGATAGAGCTGGCCTTCGGTCGACAGCCGCGCGCGGTTGCAGTCGCCGCAGAAGGCCTGGGTGACGCTGGAGATGAAGCCCACCTCGCCGCGTCCGTCGGCATAGGCCCAGCGCTCGGCTGTCTCGCCGGGCTGGGCGGCGTCCAGCGGCACCAGAGGAAAGGCCGCATGCAGCCGCGCGCGCACCTCGGCCGAAGGCAGCACCTGGTCCATGCGCCAGCCATTGGTGGCGCCCACATCCATGTATTCGATGAAGCGCAGCACCACCTGGCCGCCATGGCGCTCGCGGAAATGGCGTGCCATCGGAACGATCTCGTTCTCGTTGGTGCCGCGCTTGACCACCATGTTGACCTTGACCGGTCCCAGGCCGGCCGCCACCGCCGCGTCGATGCCCGCCAGCACGTCGGCCACCGGAAAGTCCACATCGTTCATCGCCCGGAAGATGCGGTCGTCCATCGCGTCCAGGCTGACGGTGACCCGGCGCAGACCCGCCTGGCGCAGCGCAGCGGCCTTGCGCGCCAGCAGCGAGCCGTTGGTGGTCAGCGTCAGGTCGAGCGGATCGCCGTCCGGGGTGCGCAGATCCGCCAGCATCGCCACCAGATGCTCGAGATGGCGGCGCAGCAGCGGCTCGCCGCCGGTCAGCCGGATCTTGCGCACGCCGCAGGCCACGAAAATGCGCGCGATGCGCAGCATTTCCTCGAAGCTCAGCAGGGCGGTCTGCGGCAGGAAGCGATAGTCCTTGTCGAAGACTTCCTTCGGCATGCAGTAGCTGCAGCGGAAATTGCAGCGGTCGGTGACCGAGATTCTCAGGTCGTGCAGCGTGCGTCCGAGGGAATCCGACAGCAGGCCGGGCGAGAGTTCGGTGCCTGCAGGCAGCGCGGGTATTTCCGGGATTCCCGCGCCTGTCGCCGGGCTGCGCAGGTCATGGATCGCGATGATGTTGCGTTCGGACATGAGGCGCGATTGTGCCCGAAGGGCAGGCCGTGCATCTGCACGGCGTCAGGGCTTCAGCGCTTCAGCGCAGCACCACCGGCGCGTCGGGATTGACCTGCGGCGCGCGGCGTGCGCCGTCGAAGCGGGTGGTCCAGTAGGACTGGTTCATGTCGTCGACCCGGATGGAACTGCCGGTGCGCGGCGCATGGATGAACTTGCCGTCGCCGACATAGATGCCCACATGCGAGAAGGCGCGGCGCATGGTGTTGAAGAACACCAGATCGCCGGGTTTCAGATCTTCCTTGCGCACCGTCAGCAGGCCTGCGGCCTCGGCCTGTTCGGAGGCACGGCGCGGCAGCAGCAGGCCGACGCTGTTCTCGAACACATGACGGGTGAAGCCGCTGCAGTCGAAACCGGTTTCCTCGCTGGTGCCGCCGAAGCGGTAGCGCACGCCCAGGAAGTTCATCGCCGACATGATCAGGTCGGAGGCGGTCTCGGAGGCCTTCTGGGTCTGCTGACCCAGGAAGCGCAGGATCGGATCCGCCGCATCTTCCGGGGCAGCCCGGACCCCCGTGCTGCTCATCGACAGGGCCAGCAGCACCGAACCGATCAGCATCTTCGAGCGAGTCTTTGTGCGCAAGCCTGTCATGGGTGAGGAAGTGTGAGAAAAGTCACCGGCGAGGATAGGGACGGTGTGTGCAGATGTCAATGCCGAACGGCTGCGCAAGGTTTAAGACTCGCCAAAGTCTGATCTGATGGGGTACGGGTTGGTTTTTCGTTCGGTGCCACTTCCGGCATCTGCAAAAGTCCGAAAATGTATCAGAAACATTTGCGGACACGGGCGTCGTGCGAGCACCAGCAAAAAGGCTGCCCGCAGGCAGCCTTGCAGCACCGGTCGCACTGGCCGAGCCCGGCCATGTGCAGCGACCGCTGCGTTCGTGACTCGGACGAATCACTGGGCGATGGTGAATTCCTCGAGCGTGCGGCCATTCTCGATCGCGTGCGACAGCCACTTCGGCTTCAGGCCGCGGCCCGACCAGGTCTCGCCGGTCTCCGGGTCGCGGTATTTCGGCGCGACCTTGCGGGCCGGCGTGGTATCTCCGGACGAAGCGGCGCGGGCCGGCCGGCCGGGTTTTCCGCTGCTCAGGTCGGCGACCGTCAGACCGTGTTCGGCCATCATGGCCTTGATCTGCTGGATCACGCCGGCGCGCTCGGCGCGCAGGGTTTCCTGGATCTGGCGTTCGAGTTCTGCCTGCTCGCGGGCGAGTTCCTGCTGGCGGGCAAGGAGTTCCTGATAGGTGCTCATGTTGTTTTCCCAACGGAAGGGTGGATGGATGTGCGGGCGGATTCTAGAAACAATCCGCCCGTGCTGTCCATCCCTGTCGGGAAAATCAGGAAGTTATCCTGAACCGTGCCACTTCGCGTGGTGTCACTTGTAGCCGGCGCGGTCCAGCATCTGCTGCACCTTCGGGGTGTTCTGGCCCACGGCCGACAGCGGAATCAGTTCCTGCTTGAAAGGGCCCAGCGTGTCCAGCGCCGGATTGGAGATCTTGACCGCGCTGACTGCCGGATATTCGTTGTTGCCATCGGCGAAGTAGCGCTGGGCCTCATCGGTGGCCAGATATTCGAGGAACTTGACCGCGGCGACACGATTCCTGGCATGGCGGGCCATCGCGCCGCCGGCCACGTTCACATGCGTGCCCCAGCTCTGCTGGTTGGGGAAGACCACGCCGACCTGCTCCATCGCGGCACGCTCGTCGGGCTTGTTCGAGCGCATCATCCGGGCGATGTAATAGGTGTTGCTCAGCGCCACGCCGCATTCGCCCGAGGCGGTGGCCTTGATCTGGTCGGTGTCGCCGCCCTTGGGGTCGCGCGCCTGATTGGCCACCAGGCCCTTCAGCCAGGCTTCGGTCGCGGCCGGGCCGGCATGCTCCAGATACGAGCCGAACAGCGACAGGTTGTAGGGATGCGAGCCGCTGCGCGAGCAGAACTGGCCCTTGAGCTTCGGATCGGCCAGCTTGGCGTAGCTGTCCACATCCTCGCGCTTGACCTTCAGCTTGTTGTAGACGACGACCCGGGCGCGGGTCGAATAGCCGAACCATTCCGAACCCTGGCCGGCGTCCTTGCCGCGCAGCTGCGCCGGAATGCGCTGCTCCAGATAGCTCGACTTGACCGGTGCGAACAGGTCATTGGTTTGCGCGAACCACAGCCGCGCCGCATCGACCAGCAGGATCACGTCGGCCGGGCTGGCGGCGCCTTCGCTTTTCAGTCGCTGCAGAATGCCGGCATCGTCTGCGCTGACGATGTTGATCTTGATGCCGGTGGCCTTGGTGAAATTCGAGAACAGGGCCTCGTCGGTCTGGTAATGCCGCGCCGAATACAGGTTCAGCACCTGTTCCTGGGCCAGGGCCGGGGTGGCCGCCAGGGCGCCGAGGCAGGAAATCAGTCCGGCGAGCGTCTTCAGGGTGTTCTTTGCAGTCATGGCAGTCCGGCCAGCGCCGGCAGGTTGGTGAGCCAGGACATGATATCAGTTAACGTGAATCATTCGCAATTGTGTTCTTTTGTCCACGGATGACGGTCTGGTTTGCCGCGGCATGGCGTGGCGCGCACGCACGCAAAAAAGCCGGCACGCGGCCGGCTCGGTCCGGTTCGGGCCGGGGCCCGGGAATTCAGGCCGACGGCGGCACGTAGCCGGTCGGCTGGTCGGCGCCGGCGCCGAAGAAGTAGTTCTCCATCTGGCGGGCCAGATACTGGCGTGCGCGCGCATCGGCCAGGTTCAGGCGGTTCTCGTTGACCAGCATGGTCTGGTGCTTGAGCCACTGCTGCCAGGCTTCCTTGCAGACGTTCAGGTAGATGCGCTTGCCCAGCTCGCCGGGATAGGGCGCGAAGTCGAGGCCGTCGCCTTCCTTCTTCAGCAGGACGCATTGGACGGTACGTGCCATGGGGATTCTTCCTTTCTTGTCGTGGAGAGGGATCAGTTCAGCTTCTTGACCAGCACCTGCGAGCGCCGGTCCCAGTTGTACTTGCGCTTGCGGGCCTCGGGCAGCCAGTCGGGGTCGACCTGCTGGAAGCCGCGCTTGACGAACCAGTGCATGGTGCGGGTCGTCAGCACGAAGATGCTGTCGAGCTTCATCGCGCGGGCGCGCTGCTCGATGCGCTTGAGGATGCGTTCGCCGTCGCCCTGGCCCTGCACCTGCGGCGAGATCGTCACCGCGGCCATCTCGCCGGTGCGCGCCTCGGGGTAGGGGTAGAGCGCGGCGCAGCCGAAGATGATGCCGTCGTGCTCGATGATGGTGTAGGCGCCGATGTCGCGCTCGATCTCGGTGCGGCTCCTCTTGACCAGCGTGCCGTCGCGCTCGAAGGGCTCGATCAGCTGCAGGATGCCGCCGACATCGTCGGAGGTGGCCTCGCGCAGGCTCTCGAGCTTCTCGTCGACCACCATCGTGCCCACGCCGTCGTGGGTGAAGATCTCCATCAGGATGGAGCCGTCGGCGGCGAAGGGCAGGATGTGCGAGCGCTCCACGCCGCCCTCGCAGGCCTTGACGCAGTGCTGCAGGTAGAAGGCCGGATCGGTCGGGCGGGTGGGGGCGGGCAGGCGCTCGAGCAGCCGGCGCGCCTCGGCCAGCGACAGCTCGGTGTCGATGGCGCTTTCCGGGTCGTCGAGGTCTTCGCGGATGCCGGCGATCTCGGTCAGGAACAGCAGCTTGTCGGCCTGCAGCGCAACCGCGGTGGCGGTGGCGACATCCTCCATCGTCAGGTTGAAGGCCTCGCCGGTCGGCGAGAAGCCGAAGGGCGACAGCAGCACCAGCGCGCCGATGTCGATGGCGCGGCGGATCAGGCCCGAGTCGACCTTGCGCACCAGGCCGCTGTGCATGAAGTCGACGCCGTCGACGATGCCCACCGGCCGCGCGGTCAGGAAGTTGCCCGAGACCACCCGCACGGTCGAGTTGGCCATCGGGGTGTTGGGCAGGCCCTGCGAGAAGGCGGCCTCGATCTCGAAGCGCAGCTGGCCGGCGGCTTCCTGGGCGCAGTCGAGCGCGACCGGATCGGTGATGCGCTTGCCGTGGCTGTAGCGCGAGGTCTGGCCCTTGGCGCGCAGCTGCTCGTCGACCTGCGGCCGGAAGCCGTGCACCAGCACCAGGCGGATGCCCATCGCGTGCAGCAGCGACAGGTCCTGCGCGAAGGCGTTGAGCTTGCCGGCGGCGATCAGCTCGCCCGCCATGCCGACGACGAAGGTCTTGCCGTGGTACGCATGAATGTGCGGCGCGACCGAACGGAACCAGGGGACGAAGGTGTGCGGGAAGACGAGACTCATGGTGAGCGGCATTGTGCCCGAGCAGGCCGATCGGGGTCGGAGCCGGTTGACGCGCCGCACCTCGCGTCACACGATCGCTGCGTCCTCCGACTCTCTCGCCAAAGGAGCAGCTTGATGGATCCCGTCAACACCCACGGTGTGTTCAGCTGGAACGAGCTGATGACGCCCGACCCGGCGCGTGCCGCCGACTTCTACCACCAGCTCTTCGGCTGGACCTTCCAGACCCGCGCCATGCCGGACCTGCCCGAGGGCTACCGCGTTGCCCATCTCGAGGGCGAGCCGGTCGCCGGCATCATGCCCATGCCGCCCGACGCCCCGCCGGCGATGCCGCCGCACTGGGGCAGCTATGTGACGGTCGACAACGTCGACGAGACCGCCGGCGAATGCGCCGCGCTCGGCGGCCGGGTGCTGCTGCCTCCGACCGACATTCCCGAGATCGGCCGCTTCGCGATGCTGCAGGATCCTCAGGGGGCGGTGTTCGGGGTGATCGGGTATCTGCCGGCGGTGCCGTGATCGGGGCGGGCCGGCTGCTGCCTCGGCTGTGGGCGCTGCCCTGCACCCTTGTCGGCCTGGTCGCCGCGGCGCCGGTGCTGCTGGCCGGGGGCAGCGCGCGGCGTGTCGAGGGCGTGCTGGAGGTCGGGCTGCGGCCGCTCCAGGCGGGGCTGCTGCGGCGGGTGAGGGCGCTGCCGTTCGGCGCGATCACGCTCGGGCATGTGGTCATCGGCCAGAGCCACGAGCTGCTGGCGCGGCTGCGGCCGCACGAGCAGGTGCATGTGCGCCAGTACGAGCAGCTCGGGGCGCTGTTCCTGCTCGCCTATCCGCTGGCCAGCCTGTGGGCCTGGGCGCGCGGAGGGCATCTCTACCATGACAACCTGTTCGAGCGGCAGGCCGAGGCGCGTGCGCACCGGCCGGCGCGCCGCGCATGAGCCGGCGCCGCCTGCCTTGGCTGGTGTGTGATTTTTCACGGCAAGCGGTGATGCCGCACGGTGCCGGAAATGTGACTTTCACTTCCCCGGCTATGGTGCCTGTGCCTATCGAAGCGAAGAGACTTCGGGCACATGCATTCAGGGCAGGATGTGATGCTGGAAAAAGATCGACTCTTTGTCGGTGTATCGCCTTATTGGGGCAAGGCTCGCCCCGTCGCGGACAGCTCGGGGCCAGATCATCATCTGCTGGCCTTCCACTGTCTGGATGTCGCTGCCGTGGGGCGGGCCTATCTGCGGCGAGCGCCTGGACTGCTGCGGTGGATTCAGGAGAGGCTGCGAACTTCCTGTGAAGAAGAGCTGAGCGAGGAGGCCGTCATCGCCTGGCTTGCCTTCTGGCTGGCGATTCACGACCTTGGCAAGTTCTCGATCAGCTTTCAAGGGCAGTGCCCGGAGCTGGTGGCTCGTCTGCAGGGCGTGGTGCCTGCCAATCTGGGCTTGCCTGGGGTCAGGCATGACAGCCTGGGCATGTGGCTGTGGGCCAGCGTGATTCAGCCTGTTGCCAGGCAGGAAGCCTGGTTCGGCGACGATGCCGAGATCGGCGAGGGTCTCCTGTACTGGGCTCGATCCGTCATGGGGCACCACGGGCAGCCGCCCATCGAGCAGTCCCATGCGCTTCACCGCCATTTCCGCCCGCAGGACATCGAGGCGGCCATCGAGTTCGTTCGCAGCGTTCGCACCTTGCTGCTGCCCTCCGAGGCCGTGGCGTTCCCGCGTCTGTTCGATGTCGATGCGTTCTGTGAGATCAGTCAGGAGCTCTCCTGGTGGATGGCCGGGCTGGCCGTGCTGGCCGACTGGATCGGATCGAATGCCGAAGTCTTCGACTACCAGTCGGTTCCCATGGCGCTCGGCGACTACTGGGTGCTCGCCCAGACCAAGGCCGAGCGGGCGGTCGATGCCTGTGGGGTTCTGCCGGCGAGTCGCGCGGTCGAGCATGCGTTCGACTTCCTGTTTCCGCACATCGCGGTGCCGTCCCCATTGCAGGACTGGGCCCGTGCTGTGCCCTTGGCCTCCGGGCCCCAGATCCATCTGCTCGAGGATGTCACTGGGGCAGGCAAGACGGAAGCCGCCGTGATGCTTGTTCACCGGCTGATGGCGGCCGGGTGTGCTGATGGCTTCTTCATCGGCCTGCCCACGATGGCCACGGCCAATGCGATGTACGGACGCATCGCTGACCTGTACGACCGGCTCTTCGCTCACCCCGTCAGCCTGGTGCTGGCGCACCGCAACAAGAAGCTGGTCGAGGAGTTCGCGGGCTCGATTCTTCCGCCGGGCGTCGACGAACACGATCCACGGCAGGCCGACGAAAGCGCCACGCGGCGCTGCACACGCTGGCTGGCCGACCACAACAAGCGGGCCTTGCTGGCGCCTGCCGGTGTGGGCACGGTCGATCAGGCGCTGCTGGCGGCCTTGCAGAGCAAGCATCAGTCGCTGCGACTGCTTGGGCTGATGCGCAAGGTGCTGGTCATCGACGAGGTTCATGCCTGCGACGCCTACATGCAGCGCGTGCTGGAGTTGCTGCTGGAGTTCCATGCCCGATCGGGCGGCAGTGCGGTGCTGCTGTCGGCGACGCTGCCGCAGGCCATGAAGAGTGCGTTGCTGAAAGCCTTTGCCAAGGGCCGTGGTCAGCGTCGCCTGCCGGCATTGGCACAGCAGCGCTATCCGCTGACCACTTCCTGGTGTGCCGCCTTGCCATCCCTTGTGGTCGAGACGCCTGTGGCCACACGGCCGGACGTGCGCCGTACGGTACGGGTTCGCTACGAGTCGGACCGTGCTGCGGTCGTCGAGACCATCCGTGCGGCGCTGGATGCCGGGCAGTGCGCGGCCTGGATCCGCAACACCGTCAGCGATGCCCTGGAGGCCCAGGCCGAGCTGTCGGCCCTCATCGATGCAGATCGCATCGTGCTGTTCCATGCCCGATTCACGCTCGGCGATCGGCTGGACATCGAGGAGCACGTGCTGACGCATTTCGGCCCGGCCAGCGGTCCCCGGCAGCGGGCTGGCCGCCTGCTCATCGCCACTCAGGTGGCTGAGCAGTCGCTGGACATCGATCTTGATCTGGTGGTGTCCGACCTCGCGCCGATCGATCGACTCATCCAGCGTGCCGGGCGCCTGCGGCGCCATGTGCGTGATGCCTTGGGGCATCGGCTTGCGGACCGCAGCGCAGCCGACCAGCGCGGCGAGCCGTGCCTGTGGGTGCTGGGGCCGGCCTGGAGCGAGGCGCCAGAGGCGTCGTGGTTCAAGAAGGTCTTCCCGAAGTCTGCGAGGGTCTATCCGAACCCTGGTCATCTGTGGCTGACGGCGCGCTGGTTGCAGCGGGGCGCATTTGCCATGCCTGACGATGCCCGCGCGCTGATCGAGGGCGTCTTCGGTGAGGACAGTGCCGTGCCGCCGGGCTTGCAGGGTCATGCCAACCGCGCCGAGGGCGAGGCCTGGGGAGATCGCTCGCTTGCGGACCGCAACGGGGCGCATCTGGATCGGGGCTATCGGCGCCTTGGGCTCGACTGGAGTGAGGACACGGTGGCGCCTTCGCGTCTTGGCGAGGACACGATGGATGTGCTGCTCGGCTGCTGGGATGGGGGGCGGCTGCTGCCCTGGCGCCATGACAAGCCCATCGCCCATGCCTGGGCCTACAGCACCGTGAAAGTGCCGCGGCGGTTGATCGCAAGCACGCCTGTGGAAACCGATCCGGTGCGTCAGGCCGAGATCGAGGCTGTTGCGGAGTCATTGCCCGGAGGCGGGCGCTGGGTGGTGCTGCTGCCCTTGGAGGCCATCGGGGGGCAGTTCACCGGCCAGGCCGTCGCTGCAAATGCGCGAGACGGCGAGGTCATCCGGCAGTGGCGATATGACGCCCGCAGCGGTCTGGTGAACATGGCGCCGGATGGTTGAACACCCGGCGCCGGATCCCCATCGCGATGAGGAACAGACCGATTCGGCCATCTGGACACGGCCTACCTGCGGTTCATCTCCTTAGCTTTGGAAGGAGAACTTGCGGCGCGAGTGTGGCACATCAAGATTTTTCAGATTTATGGACTCGGACAACCTGCTTTTGTATAGACTGCGGGCTGTTCTGTGCACTGACACGGGTCCGGATCTGACGGGAGGTGAAAGATGTGGAGTGACGTGTTTTGGCGAGGGTCTGTCATCAAGGCCCGGTGGGGCGAGGAGCAGAGCCGTGAGCCGATCTGCGCGAACAGGAGCCTGTCATGAACCTTCTTGCAGAGTCCTGGATCCCGGTTCGCGCTGCCGATGGTCAAAGAGTCTGGATTCGGCCCTGTCAGCTGAGCCATCCCGCCTGGGTGGCGTTTGACGCCGATCGGGCCGATTTCAACGGCGCTCTGGCCCAGTTCGCGATCGCGCTGCTGCAAAGCAGCATGGCGCCGAAAAGCGTCGCACGGTGGAAAAGGCTGCTGGCGACCCCGCCGGACGAAGCCGCTCTGCAGGCGGCGTTTGAGCCTCATGCCGCCGCTTTCGAGCTTGATGGCGATGGCCCCCGGTTCATGCAGGACTTCGACCTGCGGGCAGCCGATGGCGATGCGGTGAACATCAGCAGCCTCCTGATCGAATCCCCTGGCGAAAACACGATCAAGAACAACAGCGATCACTTCATCAAGCGCGACCATGTCCGCCTCATGTGCCCGCACTGTGCCGGCCTGGCCTTGTTCACCTTGCAGACGAATGCGCCGTCGGGCGGAGCGGGCAATCGCACAGGCCTGAGAGGAGGTGGGCCACTGACCACGCTGTTGCTGGCGAATCAGGATGCGGGGGGCGACGCACCGCTGTGGCGTACGCTCTGGCTCAATGTTCTGGAACAGGTCGTTTTGAGTCCGATCGGCGATGACCCGGAGTCCGACGAGCTGTTCCGCATCTTTCCATGGATGGCCAGCATCGGACGCATCCAGAAGGCGGGCGGCGAGACGGCCCCCTCTCAGGTTCATCCGCTGCATGCGTACTGGGGCATGCCCAGGCGCATCCGGCTGGACTTCGATGCTGTCACGTCCGGCTCCTGCGACATCTGTGGCCGTGCCTCGGAGCGCTGTCTGCAGCAGTATGTGGCTCGCCCTCAGGGGCTCAACTACAAGGGAGCGTGGAAGCATCCGCTCAGTCCCTACTACCAGGCCAAGGAAGGGATGCTGCCGATGCATCCCCAGCCGGGGGGCTTCGGCTACCGGCATTGGCTGGGCTGGGTGTTGGGCATGACCAGCGAGAAGCGCCGGGTCGAGCAGGCGACTGTGGTGGCCGCCTTCTTCATGGCCCAGGGCGAGACGGATCTGGGCATCGGGCTGAGGCTGTGGGCCTTTGGCTATGACATGGACAACATGAAGGCTCGCTGCTGGTACGAGTCCGCCATGCCTCTCTATGACCTGACGGGCTGCGACACAGCGGCACAGTCCCGGATCCGTGAGGCTGTGACCGACTGGATCAACGGCGCGGAGCTGGCGGCGAGCTATCTGCGCGGTGCGGTCAAGGATGCCTGGTTCAGTCATGACGCCCGGGGCGAGTTCAGCCATGTCGATGCGTCGTTCTGGTCGCGCACTGAAGCGGATTTCTATCGGCTGCTGCGCGATCTGATTCACGCTGCGCGCAATCGGTCCGCGGAGCCGAGCGCTTCGCTGGCGGAGCGCTGGCTGTCTGCGTTGCAGCGCCATGTCCTGGCGCTGTTCGAGACCGAGTGGGTGGGGACGGGCGTGATCGAGCGTCAGAACCCGGCCCGCATTGCCAAGGCGCATGAGCAGCTGCGCAAGAGTCTGTACGGACCGAAGCTGCGCACCGCCCTGGCGCTGCCCGTCGAGGCCAAGCCTGCCAAGAAGGAAAAGGCCGGCAAGGCTGGCAAGGCGAGTCCGGTCCGAACCGGAAAGTGAATCCCACCGACCCCTGCCAGAGGAGGAACCATGTCCAGCCCACATTCCCGCCATCGGTTGCAGTCCGCCGTGAAGGCCGAATTCCTGTCCTGGTGGCACCAGCTTCACAGCGAGACCGCGCCTGGCCCTGTGCGTGCCGACCGTGCGTCCCTGAGACGTGCCGAGTCCGTTTCTGCCGTGGTCTGCCTGCCGGCTTATCAGCGCATCTACCGGCGTCTGCTTGACCGGCATGAAGGTGCGCCCTGGCTGCCTCACGAACAGGACCGCATCGCGGCGCTGATCGGCCTGGCTGCGCACCTGAAAGATCAGGATGGCAGCTCTCTGCCGGACGCCATGAGCCGGCGTGCGGAAGGGTCCGACCGCAATGCCGTCAGCGAGCTGAGGTTTGCCCGGCTGCTGGAGTCGCCCGATCTGGATGCTCTGTTCGTCGGCCTGAGGCGAACCCTGCCCCTGATCGAGCACCGTGCCGATCCGGCCCGCCTGGCAGACGACCTGTTCGGCTGGGGTGACTTTGTCCGCAAGCAGTGGGCCTACGCCTATCGCTGGCCCGACAAGCCGGGCGCCTGAGTCCGCCCATCCGCCTGCCTGCCTGCACGCACGCACGTTCATTCATTCGAGAGACAGAGAGGTTGACCATGTCCCGTTTCATCCAGCTGCATGTCCTGACCAGCTACCCGCCTTCCAACCTGAACCGCGACGACACCGGTCGCCCGAAGACCGCGCTGGTCGGTGACGCGAACCGGCTGCGCGTGTCGTCCCAGAGTCTCAAGCGGGCCTGGCGCACCTCCGAGGCCTTCGAGTCGGCCCTGGCCGGGCATCTCGGCACCCGCACCAAGCAGATCGGCCGACAGGTCTTCGACCAGCTGGTCGAGGGCGGGGTGGGCGAGAAGTCGGCCCGCGAGTGGGCCAAGGACATCGCGCGCCAGTTCGGCAAGCCCAAGTCGGACAAGAAGACGGAGAACAACGAGGATCTGGATATCGAGCAGCTCGCGCATTTCAGCCCCGAGGAACTGGCGGCCATCGAGGCGCTGGTGGGCCGGCTGATCGAGCGCAAGGACAAGCCGACCGAGGACGAGCTGAAGCTGCTGGCCCACCCGCGTCAGGCGGTGGACATTGCCATGTTCGGCCGCATGCTGGCCGACTCGCCGGCTCACAACGTCGAGGCCGCCGTGCAGGTGGCGCACGCCATCACCGTGCACCGTGCCGCGGTCGAGGACGACTACTTCAGCGCCGTCGATGACCTGAACACGCGTGGGGCCACGGGGGCCGGTCACATCGGCGAACGTGGTTATGGCGCCGGCCTGTTCTATCTCTACATCGCCATCGACCGCGCCCTGCTGAGGAAGAACCTCGGCCATGACGATGCCCTGACGGCGCGTGCCCTGGCGGCCCTGGTGACTGCCGTGACCCGGGTGGCGCCCACCGGCATGCAGAACAGCTTCGCGTCGCGGGCCTATGCCGGCTATGTCATGGCCGAAAAGGGCGACCAGCAGCCCCGCTCGCTGGCCCAGGCCTTCCTCAAGCCGGTCAAGCCCTATGGCGAGGAGAGCCTGTTCGACAAGGCGGTTGGTGCCCTGGAAACCCGCTGCGCCAATTTCGACGAGGTGTATGGCATCTGCGCCGAGAGTCGGCAGACGGTGAACGTCGAGAAGCCGCAGGGCCGCATCGATGACCTGATCCGGTTCGTCTCGGAGTGACGGCCATGGAGCATCTGGTCTTTCAGCTGCAGGCGCCCCTGTCGTCCTGGGGTGAACCGGCAGTGGGCGAATTCCGCGGCACCGGGGATGCCCCGACGCAGTCGGCCGTGGTCGGTCTGCTGGGGGCGGCCCTGGGTCTGGATCGGGGTGACGAGGCGGCGCATGTCGCGCTGCGCGATGGCTACGGCATCGCGGTGGCGCTGCTGTCGCCGGGCAGCCTGCTGCGCGACTATCACACCGCCCAGGTGCCTTCCCGGGCGCATCTCAAGGGCCGTCCCCGTGCCACCCGGCGGCAGGAGCTTCAGGTGCCCCGGCATGATCTCGGCACCATCCTGTCCACGCGGGACTATCGCCAGAACGCGGCCAGCCTGGTGGCCCTGCAGCCGCGCCCTGAGGCGCCGCACGCTCTCGGTGGCCTGGCGCAGGCGCTGAGAACGCCGCAGTTCACGCTGTACCTGGGGCGCAAGTCCTGTGCGCCGGGCGCACCGCTGTGGCCGCAGGTGATCGAGGCGGAATCGGCCTGGATCGCCTTTCAGCAGTATGTGGAGCGCTTCGAGGCCGCGCGCCAGAAGGCCACGATGCTGGAGCCGCTGCCACCCATCCGACGGATCACCTTCGATGACCATGTCGTCGCCGGCCTGCCGCGTGACCTGACCGTGTCGCGCAAGGACCGGCTGATCCGGCGTCGGGGCTGGCAGTTCGGTGATCGCAACGAGCACATTGCCCTGGTGCCTTCCGCACCACCACCGTCCACCGTGGCCATGGAGACCTGACGCCGATGTTCTTCAGTCTCATCACCCCGGCGGCCGGGCAGGACCGCGAGGCCTTGCACGAGCGCTTCGGCGGCCCCTATGCCGACCATCAATGGCTCTGGCGCTGGTTTCCTGTCGATCCGCAGGCCCGGCGCGACTTTCTCTTCCGCCGACACGAGGGGCCGGACGGGCTGCGGTATTACCTGCTGTCGTCCCGGCCTCCGCTGGAGCAGCTCGGGGCCTGGCGCGCGGTGACCCGGCCCTATGCGCCCCAGCTCGATGGCGGCGATGTGCTGACGTTCGAGCTGCGCGCCAACCCCACGGTGCGGCACGGCCACGGCGGCAAGTCCCGCCGGCATGACGTGGTCATGAATGCCAAGCGCATGCTGCTGGACGGCCGCGGGCTGGCGCGCTGGGCTGACTGGCCTGAGGAGGACGAGAGCCGGCCGTCGTCGGCCCAGCTGGTGCATGACGCCTGCTCCGCGTGGCTGGACCAGCGCGCGCTGCGCTGCGGCTTTGCCGTCGAGGCTTCGTCGCTGCGGGTCGAGGGCTATGACCAGCACCATGAGCAGCCCGACCGCAATCTGCGCTTCTCGACCGTGGACTTCTCGGGGCAGCTGACCGTGGTCGATCCCGAGGCATTTCGCGTTGCACTGATGTCCGGGATCGGCAGTGCGAAGGCATTCGGCTGTGGTCTGATGCTGGTCCGTCGTCTTGCGCCGGCCGGACCATGAGTGGTGCGCTGCTGCCGCCGCTCCGGCCGATTCCGATCAAGGAGCGGATGTCGGTCATCTTCATCGAGCGTGGCGAGATCGACGTGCTCGATGGCGCGTTCGTCGTGGTCGATGTGTCGGGCGTGCGCACGCATGTGCCTGTGGGCGGCGTGGCCTGCATCATGCTGGAGCCGGGCACGCGGGTGTCGCACCGGGCTGCCGCCTTGGCGGCGAGGGTGGGCACCTTGCTGGTGTGGGTCGGCGAGGCGGGCGTGCGGCTGTACTCGTCGGGGCAGCCGGGCGGTGCGCGGGCCGACCGGCTGCTCTACCAGGCCCGGCTGGCGCTGGACGAGACGCTGCGGCTGAAGGTGGTGCGCAAGATGTATGCGGTGCGCTTCGGCGAGGAGCCTCCGGCGCGGCGCAGCGTGGACCAGCTGCGCGGCATCGAGGGCGCCCGGGTGCGCCGCACCTACCAGCTGCTGGCCCGGCAGTACGGCGTGCCGTGGACCGGCCGCGACTATGACGCCGAGGACTGGGATGCGGCGGATCTGCCCAACCGCTGCCTGTCCGCCGCGACCGCCTGTCTGTATGGCGTGACGGAAGCGGCGGTCCTGGCTGCCGGCTATGCGCCGGCCGTCGGTTTCATTCACACCGGCAAGCCGCTGTCCTTCGTCTACGACATGGCCGACATCTACAAGTTCGACACGGTCGTGCCGATCGCGTTCAGGGTGGCGGCCAGCAAGCCTGAGGGCAATCCCGAGCGGGCGGTACGGCTGGGATGCCGCGACATCTTCCGGCAGACCAAGCTGCTGGACCGGATCATTCCGGACATCGAGGAGATCCTGGCCGCCGGCGAGGTGCCCCGGCCCGAGGCACCGGCGGATGCCGTCGGCCCGGCCTTGCCCAATCCTGAAGGTTTCGGTGATGCTGGTCATCGTGCTTGAGAACGCGCCGCCGCGTCTGCGCGGGCGGCTGGCGGTCTGGCTGCTCGAAGTCCGCGCTGGCGTCTACGTCGGCAACTACTCGAAGCGGGTCCGCGAGCAGATCTGGTCGCAGGTCGAGGAAGGCATCGAGGACGGCAACGCGGTGATGGTCTGGCGCAGCAGCGCCGAAGCCGGCTTCGAGTTCAAGACCCTCGGAACGAACCGTCGCATGCCCGCCGACTTCGATGGCGTGCAGCTGGTGAGCTTCCATCCCGACACCGCTCTTTAACAACTCGACTCGAACCTGCCTTTCCTCGGTAGATTTTTGAGAGGCTGAAAACTCTTTCCGAATCAATGAGATAGGATTAGAGCGTTCCCCACGGGCGTGGGGATGAACCGATGCGCATCCTGACCGAGCCTGACGTTCTCCGGCGTTCCCCACGGGCGTGGGGATGAACCGTCGAGGGCGCCGGGGCGCAGCACGGGCGGGCGGGCGTTCCCCACGGGCGTGGGGATGAACCGTTCGTCCTCAGCATCGTCAAGGGCCGCGTCCAGCGTTCCCCACGGGCGTGGGGATGAACCGCTGGCCCTGTCGCCTGAGGTTTCCATCAGGGTGCGTTCCCCACGGGCGTGGGGATGAACCGTCGTTGATGTTACTGGTGTTTCGCCTGTTTCAGCGTTCCCCACGGGCGTGGGGATGAACCGTCGGCCAGCATGCGCAACCTGGCGCCGGCCGAGCGTTCCCCACGGGCGTGGGGATGAACCGCGGGTCTATGTGCTGTCGCACACCACGACCGAGCGTTCCCCACGGGCGTGGGGATGAACCGACGGGCGCCCAGCGCTCCGCCACGTCAGGCGCGCGTTCCCCACGGGCGTGGGGATGAACCGGTCCGCGAGGCGGCCGAGGGAACGGTGCACGTGCGTTCCCCACGGGCGTGGGGATGAACCGCGGGGGATGTCGCGCAGTGCGCGGATGCGGGTGCGTTCCCCACGGGCGTGGGGATGAACCGTATGGCAAGGTGGCGACCAGCATCCCAGCCGGGCGTTCCCCACGGGCGTGGGGATGAACCGTAGCGGATGCCTTGGGCGTGGACGTAGAGGAGGCGTTCCCCACGGGCGTGGGGATGAACCGGCCAGACGATGACGCTAGACGAGATTCCGCGACGCGTTCCCCACGGGCGTGGGGATGAACCGGAACAGCGCCGGCCGCTGATGATCATCATTCGGCGTTCCCCACGGGCGTGGGGATGAACCGACTCATCTGATGGCGGCCCTGCTGCTTGAGGGGCGTTCCCCACGGGCGTGGGGATGAACCGGGAGGTGAGCTGTGAACACCCCCCAGAAGCCGGCGTTCCCCACGGGCGTGGGGATGAACCGGCATATGATCCCGTTTGAGTCGGGCGGCTTCGGCGTTCCCCACGGGCGTGGGGATGAACCGGTTCTGCCCGATCATCAGGCCATCGGCGAGTAGCGTTCCCCACGGGCGTGGGGATGAACCGCACGATTTCATGATCGAGTCAGCCGATATGGAGCGTTCCCCACGGGCGTGGGGATGAACCGGAGGACGCCCGCTATCTGCTGCCGCAAGCCCTCGCGTTCCCCACGGGCGTGGGGATGAACCGGGTTCGCACTCGTCGCGAACGAGGATGTAGAGGCGTTCCCCACGGGCGTGGGGATGAACCGCGAGTCACCATCGACTTCGTGGCGCCGCCGGAGCGTTCCCCACGGGCGTGGGGATGAACCGGGCCGCGTCCAGGTCGCTGTCGATCCGAGACGGCGTTCCCACGGGCGTGGGGATGAACCGGTCAGCGGCGAGATCGTGCCGGCCGAGCTGGAGCGTTCCCCACGGGCGTGGGGATGAACCGTGCCCGATGTGCGGCGTCGTTCAGAGTGCCGTGCGTTCCCCACGGGCGTGGGGATGAACCGATCACCGGCACCTGCATCGTGCCGCGCATGCGGCGTTCCCCACGGGCGTGGGGATGAACCGCACTCGAAGGAGTGGGAGGGGCTGCCGTCTCCCGCGTTCCCCACGGGCGTGGGGATGAACCGACGCTGGGCATCTCCCGCGAGTCGATCGAAGAGCGTTCCCCACGGGCGTGGGGATGAACCGCAGGTCGCCACGCTCGAGAACCGCCGGGTGTCCGCGTTCCCCACGGGCGTGGGGATGAACCGGTCGCGCCGATCACGGGGTCGATCCCGGCCGGGCGTTCCCCACGGGCGTGGGGATGAACCGACCTGGGGCATGGCTGTGTCCTCGATGTCAAAGCGTTCCCCACGGGCGTGGGGATGAACCGGTCCACGACGTGGCCGGCTGCCCGCCGACCAGGCGTTCCCCACCTCCGTGGGGATGAACAGGCCACATTTGAAAGTGCGCCTGCTGAACCGGGGACGTGTTCAATAGCCTGGCCGTGGCAGGCTTCACCTCACCAGCGGCCTGACCGTGCTGAACCCCCCATCCACCGCGATCACCTGGCCGGTCAGCCGCGAGGCCTCGTCGCTCAGCAGCCAGGCGGTGGTGGCGGCCACGGTGTCGGCGCCCTGCACGCCGCCGAGCGGGTACTGGCGCGCGGCGGCCTCGCGCATGGCTTCGACCTTGAGCATCGGGGCGGTCATCGGCGTCTCGGTCATGCCGGGCGCGACCACGTTGATGCGCAGGCCGGCCGGCGCGTAGGTGGCCGCCGCGCTGCGCGCCAGGGCCTCGACGCCGCCCTTGGCCGCGGCGATCGCCTCATGGTTGGCCACGCCGATGCGCGCCACCACCGAGCTGCACAGCACCGCCGCGCCGGGCTGGCCGGCCGCGCGCAGCGCCTCGATCCAGGCGCCGAGCATGAAGACCGCGCTGTCGAGGTTGACGCGGCGCAGCTCGGCCCACTGCTCGGCGCGGGTGCGGTGCAGCGGCGCGATCAGCGTGCTGCCGACGCAGTGCGCCAGCCGCTGCGGCGCCTGGCCGAAGGCCTCCTGGCAGGCGGCCACCGCGAGCTGCGCGCCCTCGGGCGTGGTGGTGTCGGCAGCGATGCGCAGATCGGCCTCGACCGGCTGCAGGGCGCCGGCATCGCGCCCGACCGCGGCCACCCGCAGGCCGTCGGCCTTCAGCCGGCGGCACAGCTCACGGCCGATGCCACCGCGCGCGCCGGTCACCAGCACGACGGGGGGGAGGGAGGACGGGGTAGGCGACGAGGTCGGCATCAGGGTCTCCTGGAACGGGACAGACAAGGGAAAAGACGGGATCCGCCGGCGAGAGTTCGCGCCCGACCCGGGTCCACCACTGGGAAAAGGAATCGCAGGGCCGCGCGATGTGCGGGAACAGCCGCGGCGCGGGGCGCAGATCGGTCGCCAGCGCTTCCAGCGCCGGGCGCAGATGCGGGTCGTCGCGGGCATGCACCCGGCGCGCGTCGCGCAGCAGCGCGCGCCACTGCGCCAGCGGCGCCAGCGCACAGTGCGGCGCGAGCTGGCGCAGCCGGGGCATCACGAAGTTCCAGCGCGCGGCGCTCCAGGGCCGCGCCCGGTGCGTCTCGGCCACCAGCAGGCCGATCACCACCGTGCCGGCCGGCAGGTCGGCGGGCGGATCGCCCAGCGCCCACGGGTGCGCCAGCCAGACCTCGCGGCCGCGCACCTGCTCGTGCAGTTCGGCGCCGATGCGGGTGGGGATGCCGTCCGGCGGCTCGGCCTGCAGCGCCGGCTCGGGAAGGCCCTCGGCATCCGGCCGGGGCCGGGTGCGCACCGGTGTCGGGCTGCGCGCGATGCGCTCCAGGCTGTCGTAGTCGGTGTCGAGCACGCTGCCCGGGCTGTGCCACTCGGGCGGCGCATGGCGGGCGATGTTCTCGGCGTTGAAGAGATAGGGCTTGCGGCTGCCGGTGGCGGCCACCCATTGCCAGCTCAGGTGGTTGCTGGCCAGATCGCCGTCGAGCAGTCGCGGCCACAGCCAGTCGGCGCCGGCGCGCCAGTGCACCTTGCGCAGATGCACCAGATAGCTGGCCAGCCACAGCCGCGCATGGTTGTGCAGATGGCCGCGGGCGTGCAGCTCGCGCACCGCGCGGTCGATCACCGGCACGCCGGTGCGCGCCTGGCGCACATCGTCGGGCACCGCATCGGCATAGGCGGCACCCGGCAGCACGCCCTCATGCAGCGAGCGCAGGATCGCGTCGCCGCGGTGGTGCCAGACATGGCGGAAATACTCGCGCCAGCCCAGCTCCATCACCAGCCGGTGCTGCAGGCCGATCGGCGTGCGGCGCCCGGCCGCCGCGTGGGCGGCGATCGCGCCGGCCAGCACCTCGGCGGGCGTGACGATGCCGTGCGTGATCCACGGCGACAGGCCGGTCACCGCGCCGTCCAGCGCGTTGCGGGTGCGGGCATAGGCTTCGGCATCGATCGCGGCGATGCGGCGCAGGGCCTCAGGCCGGCTGGGGTCGGGGCTGGTCATGCCGGCTGTTCCTGGCGATGGAGGTCGGCCGGGGCGGGCCGCTCGCGCAGCAGCGGGCGCGGCGGTTCGCGGCCGATGCGCTCGGCCAGATCCAGGCCCGACAGCGCCGCCAGCTCGACCGTGCCGCCGCCCAGGAAATCACCGCAGACGCCCAGGCCCAGCTCGGCATCCCACCAGCAGCTCGGGCCGGCGCGCAGCAGCGGGCGAGGGCGGCTGTAGAGCCAGCGATGCGCCATCGCGACATGCACCGGCAGGTCGCCGCCGGGATTGACCTCGGCGCGCAGCGCGTCGAGCAGCCGCGCCACGATCTGCTCGGGCCGCTCGTCGCGGTGCGCCTGCGACCATTCCGGGCGGGCCTGCACCACCCAGCAGGCCCGCCCCGGGCGGAGTCGCCGTCCCGGCTTGTGGTCGTCGCGCAGCAGCAGCGCGATCGGACCATGCGCCGGGCGCAGCAGCGAGGCCGGCCACGCGGGCGGATCGTCCGTCTCGGCCATCAGCGTCCAGCAGGGTTCCATCTCGACCTGCCGGGCGGCCTCGGCCCAGTCGGGCCGATGCGCTTCCAGCAGCACCGCGGCCTGCTGCGGCGGCATCGCCAGCACCACCGCGTCATGGCTGCGCGGCAGCAGCGGCTGTTCGCCCAGCTGCAGGCGCCAGCGCCGCGGCGCGCTCTCCGGTGCGGTCGTGTGCTGCGGCTGCGCATGCAGCGCGCTCACCGCCTGGCCGAGCTGCAGCGGCAGCGTGCCGACCAGCTGGCGCACCATCTCGTTCATGCCCGGCGTCGCCACCCAGCGCACCGGGTCCGCACCGTCCGGGCGCTGCGCCCGCCACGGCGCCAGCCAGCCGGCCTGGGCGCCACGCCGGATCCAGGGCTGCAGGGCCAGCGAGTGGCTCTCGAAGCCGGTGGCGCCATGGTCGAAGTGCAGCGCCTGCGCGTCTTCGCCATGGCGCCGGGTGGCCATGCGCCCGCCGGGGCCGCGCGCCTTGTCGAACAGCTCGACCTGCGCGCCGGCCTGCGCCAGGGCCTGCGCGCACAGCGCGCCGGACACGCCCGCGCCGATGACCGCAATCCGCGGCGTCCCGATGGAGGTGAGACAAGAAGAGGACATCGAAGGGCTCCGGAGGTTTCGTGACCGATCTGCACTGCATGATCGGCCGATGGGGCGTATCATGAACCCGCTTTGAAGCGATGCAAAATCGGTTCATCTGAATTCCTGGGTTTGTCTGTCCAAGTCATGCGGGTCAAGACGAGGACAAATCAGAGACAAACGATGGAAGCGATCCAGACCAGAAAGGTGATCAACATGAACACAGCCCTCTTTCACGGCGAACCGGTGTCCCGGGGCGATGACGCGGTGCCGCGCTTCCGCACCGCGGCGGTGGCCCGCATGACCGGCATCGCGGTGGCGACCCTGCGGGTATGGGAGCGGCGCTACCGCATCGTCGCGCCGCCGCAGTCGGTGTCGGGCCACCGGCTGTATTCCTCGGCCGATGTGCGCCGGCTGGGCATGATCCGGTCGCTGGTCGAGCAGGGCCATGCGATCGGCACGCTGGCGCCGCTGGCCGAGCCGGCGCTGCAGGAGCTGCTGGTGAACGGGCAGACGGCGCCGGCCGCGACCGAGCCGGCCGCCTCGCGCCTGTCGGCCCGGCCGCGCGGCGAGCCGGCGCCGCGTGCGCGGGCGCTGGTGGTGTGCGGCGGCGGGCGCACCCTGCCGGCGGTGCTGGCCGTGCAGCTCGGCGCGCTGCCGGGCGAGCACCGGCTGCTGGACTGGGCGGCGCAGTCGGCGCTGCCGCTGTCCCGGGGCGATCATGACCTGCTGGCCCTGGAGATCGACACGCTGCATCCGGACGGGGTCGAGCGGCTGCTGGCCCTGCAGCGCGAGCAGATCGCGCGCGAGCTGGTGGTGGTCTACGGCTTCGGCTCGGACCGGCTGGTGCAGCGCCTGCGCGAGGCGGGCGTGTCGGTCTGGCGCGGCCCGCTCGGGCGCGCCGAGATGGCCCGGCTGCTGCGCGCCACGCTGCTCGAGCTGGCCGGCGCCGAGACCCGCTGGCCTCAGGAGCCGGCCGACCCGCCGGTGGCCGCGCAGCCGGCGCTGTCGCCCGAGGCGCTGGCGCGTGCCGCCCGCCTGACCAGCCGGGTGCTGTGCGAATGTCCGCGCCATCTTGCCGAGCTGATCCAGCTGCTGGGCGACTTCGAGGACTACAGCGCCCGCTGCGCGGTCGACACCCCGGCCGACCGGCGCCTGCATGACGAGCTGGGCCGCACCGCGGCGCTGGCACGCCAGCGCTTCGAGCAGGCGCTGCGCCGCATCGCCGCCGAGGAGGGCTGGCAGCTCGATGTCGATGACAGCCTGATGAAGGCGTGATGAACACCCTGATCGGACCCGGGTTCGCCCGGGGACCAGGGCGGCGACCACCCGTTAGGCTGTGCGAACCCTCCACTTCCGTGATGGACATCGCGATGACAGCAGGTCGCTTCGAGCTTCACCCGTCCGGCACCGGCAGCTTCCGCTTCGTGCTGAAGGCCGGCAATCACCAGGTCATCCTGAGCAGCCAGAGCTACGCCAGCCATGCGGCGGCGCTCGGCGGCATCGAGTCGGTGCGCACCAATGCGGCCTTGCCCGAGCGCTTCGACCGGCGCGAGTCCAAGGCCGGCGAGCCGTATTTCGTGCTGAAGGCCGGCAACGGCCAGATCATCGGCCAGAGCGAGATGTACTCGTCGGCGGCCGGCATGGAGAACGGCATCCTGTCGGTTGCGCGCAACGCACCCGAGGCCGAGCTGAAGGATCTGAGCGCGAGCTGAGCCCGGCACTCGCCGCAAGGGCGCCTGCGCAGGCACAATCGCGGCCTTCCCGTCATCGGGGAGTAGCTGACCGGACCCTGTCCGGTGCCTCGCGTCAACATGCTTGTCCCTCACGGACATGGCGCGGGCAGCCCCCTCCGGGCCTGGCAAGACCGATGACCATGCAGCCTCCGGACGGGCCGGTGGTGCTGCATGGTCATCGCTGATCCTGCACCACCGGCCCCGGAGAACAATCACATGGCCCTCGCCCTGGAACCCTTCCTCGTCTCGACCGGCATCGTCGCCCTGGGCGAGATCGGCGACAAGACGCAACTGCTGGCGCTGCTGCTGGCGGCGCGCTTCCGCCGCCCGGTGCCGATCATTCTCGGCATCCTGGCCGCGACCCTGCTCAACCATGCGCTGGCCGGACTGGTCGGCGACACGGTGGCCCGGCTGCTCGGGCCGGATGTGCTGCGCTGGGTCATCGGCCTGTCCTTCCTGGCGATGGCCGGCTGGATGCTGGTGCCCGACGAGATCGACGAGGCCGAGGCCGAGGCGGGTCGATTCGGGGTCTTCGGCACCACGGTGGTCGCCTTCTTCCTGGCCGAGATGGGCGACAAGACCCAGATCGCCACGGTCGCGCTGGCGGCGCGCTACACCGAGCTGGTCCAGGTGGTCTGCGGCACCACGCTGGGCATGATGCTGGCCAATGTGCCGGCGGTGCTGATCGGCGAGAAGGCCGCGACCCGGCTGCCGATGCGGCTGGTGCACGGCATTTCAGCGGCCATCTTCGCGGTGCTGGGCGTGATGACGCTGTTCAATGTCGGCCGGATGCTCTGACTGCTCTGGCGCTGCAGGCTGACGCTGCATTCGCGCGCCGGGCCGGAAATCCGATTGCCTGGCCGGTGGCCGTGACGGATTGCCGGACCCGGCACGCGTCGCTCGGTCCCGGTCGGCCCTGCTTTTCGTCGGCAGGCTGGGGCGACGGCGGCCTCGTCACGGGCTGGCACGAGTCATGCTCTGTTCTGGTGCAATGAACGACGCGAAGACCCCCGACCTTTCGAGCCCCGGCCGCCTGACGGCCCGGGTGCGCGTGGGTGCGGCCCTGCTGCTGGCGCTGGCGCCGATGCTGGCGCTGGCGCCGATGCTGGCGCTGGCCCAGCCGCGCCCGGCGCCGGAGCAGTCGCTGCCGGAGTCGGAAACCCTGCGCCGCATCGTCGAGACCGGCACGATCAGCCTCGGGCACCGCGAGTCCTCGGTGCCGTTCTCGTACTACGACGGCCGCAAGCGGGTGGTCGGCTATTCGCATGAGCTGATGCTGCGGGTGGTCGACAGCCTGAAGACCGAGCTGAAGCTGCCGGCGCTGACGCTGCGCCTGGTGCCGCTGACCACCCAGAACCGCATTCCGCTGGTGCGCAACGGCACGGTCGACCTGGAGTGCGGCTCCACCACCCACACCGCGGACCGGGCGCGTCAGGTCGCCTTCTCGACCACCTTCTTCATCGCCGGCACCCGGCTGCTGGTGCGGCGCGGCTCGCCGATCCGCGACTTCTCCGATCTGGCCGGACGCTCCGCCGTGGTGACGGCCGGCACCACGTCCGAGCGCCTCTTGCGCACGCATGTCGAACGGCGCCGGCTCGAGGTGCGCATCGTGACCGTGCGCGACCATGAGGAGGCCTTCCTGGCGCTGGAGTCCGGCCGCGCCGAGGCCTTCATGATGGATGACGCGCTGCTGTATGGCGCGCGGGCCCGCGCGGTGCGCCCGGGCGACTGGGAGGTCGTGGGAACCCCGATGTCCCAGGAGGCCTACGCCTGCATGATGCGCCGGGGCGACCCCGAGTTCAAGGCGGCGGTCGACCGTGCGCTGGTGCGCCTGATGCAGTCCGGCGAGGCGATGCGCACCTATCAGCGCTGGTTCCAGGAGCCGATACCGCCTTGGGGCCTGAACCTGAACTGGCCACCTTCGCCGGCGATGCTGCAGCTGCAGCGCAGCCCGAACGACCGGCCCCTGGGCTGAGGCCGCGGCCCCACCTCCAACCCCTTGCCCATTCACCCACCCATTCCACCCCTCCCACAAGGAAGAGCCATGAAGAAATCCTTCGTTCTCGTCGCGGCGCTGCTGGCCGCCGGTGTCGTGCAGGCCTCGGGCACCCTCGACAAGATCAAGTCGAGCGGCACGATCACGCTGGGCGTGCGCGAGTCCTCCGGTGCGCTCGGCTTCACGCTGGGTGACGGCAAGTATGTCGGCTTCCACACCGAGATGGCCGAGCGCATCTCCGGCGACCTGCGCAAGAAGCTGGGCCTGTCGTCGCTGACGGTCAAGTTCCAGCCGGTGACCTCGCAGAACCGCATTCCGCTGATCGAGAACGGCACGGTCGACCTCGAGTGCGGCTCCACCACCAACAACGCCGCCCGCCAGAAGCAGGTGTCGTTCGCGGTGACGACCTATGTCGAGGAAGTGCGCATCGCGGTCAAGGCGAACTCGGGCATCACCTCGATCTCGCAGCTCAACGGCAAGAAGGTCGCCACCACCACCGGCACGACCTCGGTGCAGCTGCTGCGCAAGCATGAGCGCGCCAACGGCGTGAACTTCGAGGAAGTCTTCGGCAAGGACCATGCCGACAGCTTCCTGCTGCTGGAGTCGGGCCGCGCCGACGCCTTCGTGATGGACGGCCAGATCCTGGCGGGCAACATCGCCAAGGCCAAGAATCCGAAGGACTTCCGCATCGTCGGCGAGGTGCTCAATGTCGAGCCGATCGCCTGCATGCTGCGCAAGGACGACCCGGCGTTCAAGACCGCGGTCGACGACAGCATCAAGGGCATGATCAAGAGCGGCGACCTGGCCAAGCTCTATGACAAGTGGTTCATGCAGCCGATCCCGCCGTCCAACACCCCGGTGGGTCTGCCGCTGTCGGAGGCGACCAAGGCGGCCTGGGCCAACCCCAACGACAAGCCGGCCGAAGAGTACGCGAAGAAGTGAGATGAAGGCATCGGATGACCCGCAGGGTCATCCACAGCGGACGGGCCGCGACATGCGGCCCGTCCGCCTTGGACGACGAGGAGAATCAATTGGCTGACTGGGACTGGCAGGTCTTCTGCAGGGACACGATCGACGGCGAGGCCCGCCCGAGCTGCTTTGGCGCAGGCGGTGACATCACCTATCTCGACTGGATGCTCTCGGCCTGGGGCTGGACGGCATCGGTCTCGCTGCTGGCGCTGGCGGTGGCGATGCTGTTCGGCTGCCTGATGGGCATCCTGCGCACCACGCCCAACCGCTGGCTGGTGCTGCTGGGCGATGCCTGGACGGAGCTGTTCCGCAACATTCCGGTGCTGGTGCAGGTCTTTCTCTGGTACTTCGTCGTGCCCGAGCTGGTGCCGGCGCTCAAGCAGATTCCCAGCTTCCTGCTGGTGGTGCTGGGCCTGGGATTCTTCACCTCGGCGCGGGTGTCCGAGCAGGTCAAGGCCGGCATCCAGAGCCTGCCGCGCGGCCAGCGCATGGCCGGCCAGGCGCTGGGCCTGACGCTGCCGCAGACCTACCGCCATGTGCTGCTGCCCTCGGCGCTGCGCATCGTCATTCCGCCGCTGACCAGCGAGAGCATGGGCATCGTCAAGAACTCGTCGGTGGCCTTCTCGGTCTCGGTGGCGGAGCTGACGATGTTCGCCCGCCAGGCGCAGGAGGAGACCTCGCGCGGCATCGAGATCTATCTGGCGGTGACGGCGCTCTACTTCATCACCTCGATCCTGGTCTACCAGGTGGCCCGGCTGATCGAGCAGCGCCTGCGCATTCCCGGCACGATCGGCGCCGGCAAGTGAGCGGCAGCAAAGGCTTCCCATGCAACTCGACTTTTCCTTCCTGAGCGGCGAGGTCATCGCCACCTACGTCACCAAGGGCTTCCTGTTCTCGCTGCAGCTCACGCTGGTGGCGATGGTCGGCGGCATCGTGCTGGGCACGCTGCTGGCGCTGATGCGGCTCTCCGGCAAGCCCTGGCTGGCCGGGCCGGCCGCGGCCTATGTCAACACCATGCGCTCGATCCCGCTGGTGATGGTGATCCTGTGGTTCTTCCTGCTGATCCCGCTGATGATCGGCCGGCCGATGGGCGCGGAGGTCTCGGCGCTGATCACCTTCACGCTGTTCGAGGCGGCCTACTATTCGGAGATCATGCGCGCGGGCATCCAGTCGGTGCCGCGCGGCCAGGTCTTCGCGGGCTACGCGATGGGCATGAGCTACCGCCAGACGATGCAGCTGGTCGTGCTGCCGCAGGCCTTCCGCAACATGATCCCGGTGCTGCTGACGCAGACCATCATCCTGTTCCAGGACACCTCGCTGGTCTACGCCATCGGCGCCTACGACATGCTCAAGGGCTTCGAGATCGCCGGCAAGAACTTCAACCGCCCGGTCGAGACCTACATCGTCGCGGCCCTGATCTATTTCGTCATCTGCTTCTCGCTGTCGATGCTGGTCAAGCACCTGCAGAAGAAGATCGCCATCATTCGCTGAATTCCTGATCGAGGACTCCCATCGTGATCGACATCAAGAACGTCTCCAAGTGGTACGGCAGCTTCCAGGTGCTGACCGACTGCACCACCTCGATCCAGAAGGGCGAGGTGGTCGTCGTCTGCGGCCCCTCGGGCTCGGGGAAGTCCACGCTGATCAAGACCGTCAATGCGCTCGAGCCCTTCCAGAAGGGTGACATCGTCGTCGACGGCATCTCGATCGCCGACCCGAAGACCGACCTGCCCAAGCTGCGCTCGCGCGTGGGCATGGTGTTCCAGCACTTCGAGCTGTTCCCGCACCTGTCGGTGACCGAGAACCTGACGCTGGCGCAGATCAAGGTGCTGGGCCGCTCCAAGGACGATGCGGTCAAGCGCGGCCTGAAGATGCTCGACCGCGTCGGGCTGATGGCGCACAAGGACAAGTTCCCGGGCCAGCTCTCCGGCGGCCAGCAGCAGCGCGTGGCGATCGCGCGCGCGCTGTCGATGGACCCGATCGTGATGCTGTTCGACGAGCCGACCTCGGCGCTCGACCCGGAAATGGTCGGCGAGGTGCTCGACGTGATGGTGCAGCTGGCCAACGAGGGCATGACCATGATGTGCGTGACCCACGAGATGGGCTTCGCGCGCAAGGTCAGCCACCGGGTGATCTTCATGGACAAGGGCCAGATCATCGAGGACTGCCGCAAGGACGAGTTCTTCGGCAATCCGGACGCCCGCTCGCCGCGCGCCAAGGAGTTCCTGTCGAAGATTCTCGGCCACTGAGGCCTGTGTCCGTTCCGTCCCGGCTGTTCGGGCCGCGCCGTCCGCTGTGGCCGGCGGTGCGTCAGCTCGCCGGCGTGCTGCTGGCGCTGCTGACGGTGCTGACGGCCGGCTGGAGCGGCTTCGTGCTGAGCGAGCGCCACGGCCTGGCGCTGCTGCGCGACGACGCCGACCACCGGCTGGACCTGTTCGCCTCGGCCGCGCAGGGCGCGATCCGCCGGCTCGAGCACATTCCGGCCACCATCCAGCTCAACCGCGAGGTCCAGGCGCTGCTGCTCGAGCCGCATCATGCGCTGCGGGTCAGCGCGGCCAACAGCTATCTGCGCCGGCTCAATGCGCACCTGGGCAGCCTGGCGGTGTTCGTGCTCGACGAGCGCGGCATCGTGGTGGCCACCAGCAGCGACCAGGCCGGCGACGACAGCCAGCTCGGCGAGGATCTCTCCTTCCGCCCCTATTTCCAGGAGGCGCTGTCGGGCCAGGTCGGGCGGCATTTCGCCATCGGTGCGCGCACCCACCAGCCGGGCTATTTCGTCTCGCATCCGATCCGCGACGGCGCGCGGGTGCTGGGCGTGGCCACCATCAAGATCAGCCTCGAGCCGATCGAGCAGATGTGGGAGATGCTCGGCGCGCCGGCGCTGCTGGCCGACACCAACCGGGTGGTCATCCTGTCGTCGCGTCCGGAGTGGCGCTACACCACGCTGAGCGATCCGACGCTGGAGCAGCGCGTCGAGATGCAGATCACCCGGCTCTACGACGAGCAGCCGCTGCCGCGCTTCCCGGTGCCGCTGCGCCTGGCCGATGCCGAGAGCGGCGACGGCGACGAGGACAGCGAGGGCAGTGCGGGCATCGAGGCCAGCAGGGAAGTCGACGATGTGCTGCCGCCGGGCCTGCTGCCGCCCGAGGACGGTCAGCGCCCGGTGCGCACCCGCGTGCTGGTGCTCGGACGGGCGCTCGACGGCATGGACTGGCGGCTGATGATCTTCCCGGACCTGCGGGTGGTGCGCAACCAGGCGGTGCTGCACAGCATGCTGTCGGCGGTGGCGGTCGGCTTCGTGCTGCTGCTGACGCTGTTCCTGAACCAGCGCCGGCGCAGCATGCGCGAGAAGCTCGAGGCCAAGCAGCTGCTCGAGCGCGCCAATGCCGAGCTCGAGCACAAGGTCGCCCGCCGCACCCGGGCGCTGACCGAGACCAATGCCCGGCTGCGCCGCGAGATCGCCGAGCGCGAGCAGGCCGAGCGCACGCTGCGCGAGGCCCACGACGAGCTGGTTCACGCCGGGAAGATGGCCGCGCTGGGCCAGCTCGCCACCGGCATCACGCATGAGCTGGCGCAGCCGCTGGGCGCGATCCGCACGCTGGCGGGCAATGCGGTCGAGTTCCAGCGCCGCGGCGACCAGAAGGCGGTGTCGGGCAACCTGGGCATCATCACCCGGCTGGCCGACCAGATGGGTCAGATCATCCAGCCGCTCAAGGGCTTCGCGCGCAAGTCGGCCGCGGTGCCGGCGGCCACCGATGTGGCCCATGCGGTGGCCAATGCGCTCTTCCTCTACGACCAGCGCCTGCGCCGCGAGGGCGTGGAGGTGCGCAATCTGTGCGTGCCCGGCGAGGTGGTCGCCTGGTGCGATCCGAACCGGCTCGAGCAGGTGCTGATCAACCTGATCGGCAACGCCGCCGACGCGATGAAGGACAGCCCGGTGCGACGCCTGCGCATCTCGGCCGGGCCGGATGCCGCGGCCCGGGACGGCGAGCCGCCGCTGCGCCTGGATGTGGTCGACAGCGGACCCGGCGTGCCGGAGTCGGTGCGTGCCCGGCTGTTCGAGCCCTTCTTCACCACCAAGGAGGCGGGCGTCGGCCTGGGGCTGGGCCTGGCGATCTCGCGCGACATCGTGCGCGAGTTCCACGGCGAGCTCGAGGCGAGCAACCACCCGGAAGGTGGTGCATGCTTCACGCTGCGGCTGCCGCTGCCCCCGGCCGAGGCGGCGTCCGACCCCGACACGGTCTCGCCTTCCATTTCCTGACCCCATGACCCGCGAACTCTCCGTTCTTGTCGTCGAGGACGACTTCCACATGCAGCTCGGCTGCGTCCAGGCGCTGCAGCTCGCCGGCCTGTCGGTCGAGGCGGTCGATTCGGCCGAGCAGGCGATGGGCCTGATCACGCCGGGCTTTGCCGGCGTGATCGTCACCGACATGCGCCTGCCCGGCGCCGACGGCCTGTCGCTGGTGCGCCACTGCCACGGGCTGGACGCGGACCTGCCGGTCATCATGATCACCGGCCAC
This sequence comes from Sphaerotilus sp. FB-3, assembly GCF_023706025.1. NCBI lineage: Bacteria > Pseudomonadati > Pseudomonadota > Betaproteobacteria > Burkholderiales > Sphaerotilaceae > Sphaerotilus > Sphaerotilus sp. FB-3. Next base: position 179,272 of record NZ_BQWE01000006.1, read on the forward strand.
GGCGACGTGACGCTGGCGGTCGAGGCGATGCGCAGCGGCGCCTACGACTTCATCCCCAAGCCCTTCTCGCCGGAGCTGCTGGTCGAGGTGGTGCGCCGCGCCATCGAGAAGCGCAGCCTCACGCTGGAGGTGGCCACGCTGCGCGCGGCGCTGGCCGGCCGCGACGGGCTGGAGGGCAAGCTGGTCGGGCGTTCGCCGCAGATCCAGCGGGTGCGCCGGCTGATCTCGGAGGTCGCCGGCTCGCCGGTCGACATCCTGATCCACGGCGAGACCGGCACCGGCAAGGAGGTGGTGGCGCGTGCGCTGCACGACTTCTCCGGCCGCCGCGCCGGGCCCTATGTGGCGCTGAACTGCGGCGGCGTGCCCGACAGCCTGCTCGACAGCGAGCTCTTCGGCCACGAGCAGGGCGCCTTCACCGGCGCGCAGAAGCGCCGCATCGGCAAGATCGAGCATGCCGACCGCGGCACGCTCTTTCTCGACGAGCTGGAATCCATGCCGCTGCCGATGCAGATCAAGCTGCTGCGGGTGCTGCAGGAGCGCGAGATCGAGCGCCTGGGCTCGAACCAGCCGCTGCGGGTGGATGTGCGGGTGGTGGCCGCGACCAAGGATGACCTGATCGCGCGCGCGCAGGCCGGCAGCTTCCGCTCCGACCTGTACTACCGGCTGAACGTGGTCACCATCGAGCTGCCGCCGCTGCGCGAGCGCCGCGAGGACATTCCGGTGCTGCTCGACCATTTCATGGTGCTGGCGGCCAGCCGCTTCAACCGCCCGCCGCCGAATGTCACCACCGAGCAGATGCACCGGCTGATGGCGCACCACTGGCCGGGCAACGTGCGCGAGCTGCGCAATGCGGCCGACTGCCTGGTGCTGGGCGTGCGCAAGGACGATCTGCTCGGCCCGCCGCCGGTCGAGGCGTCCGAGCCCGGCGAGGGCGCGGGCGAGGAGGGCCTGTCGCTGGCCGACTCGGTCGACAGCTACGAGCGCAGCCTGATCGCCGCCGAGCTGCGCCGCCAGCAGGGCAACATCGCCCGCACCGCCAAGGCGCTGCGCGTGCCCAAGACCACGCTCAACGACAAGATCCGCAAGCACCGGCTTCAGGCCGGGGAGTGAGCCCAGCCACGAACAGGTCGATCGCCGCGAAGGCGTCGTGCAGTTCGTCCGGGCCGGTCGGCGCCGAGGTGGCCCGCGACAGCAGGCCGTCGATCAGCGCGATCATCGCCACCGAGGCGGCGCGGCTGTCGAGCCGGGCCTCGAAGTCGCCCTCGGCCTGACCGCGGCGCACGATCGACTCGGCCTGGGTGCGGAAGGCTTCCATCGCCTCCAGGTGGCGCTCGAAGGCGGCGCGCATCTCCTCGCTGTACTCGGTGCGGTGGATCGCGATGGTGAAGACCCGCCGGGTGCGCTCGTCCTCCATCATGCGCTCGAGCGGCTGGCGCGCGAACTCGCGCAGCGCCTGCGCCGCATCCGCCTGGGTGTCGAGCATGCAGGCCTCCTCGCAGGGCAGGCAGACCCGCTCCATCATCGCGTTGAACAGGTCGACCTTGTCCTGGAAGTGCCAGTAGATGGCGCCGCGGGTCAGCCCGGCCGCCTCGGCGATGCGCTGCAGCGAGGTGCGTGTCACGCCCTCGCGCAGGAACACCTCCTCGGCGGTGTCGAGCAGCCGCTCGCGGGTCTCGGCGGCCTCTTCCTTTGTCTTCCTTGCCACGGTCCAGTCTCCTTGCAGGGGCGCGATGGTACGTCTCGCGAACATACATTTATGATTGTATGTATGATGGCGCCATCCTGATCGTTCTCAAGACCCAAATTGCCTGGACAGCCTGCGATGAACGCTTTCCCCGAGATGAATTGCCGCGCGCGCCGCTTGGTCGGCGGTGCGCGCATGACCGCGACGCTGAGCGTGGCGGTGCTGGCGGCCGTGCTGACGGCCTGTGGCGGTGGCAGCGGCGACAAGCCGGCCGCCGCGGGTGGCGGTGCCGCCCCGCCGCCGCCGGCCGTCGGCGTGCTGACGGTCAAGGCCGAGCCGGTGGCGATCGACACTGAGCTGTCGGGCCGGCTGGAGGCCTGGCGCACCGCACAGGTGCGCGCGCGGGTGGCCGGCGTGGTCGGCAAGCGCCTGTTCACCGAGGGCAGCGAGGTCAGGGCCGGTCAGGCCCTGTTCCAGATCGATGACGCGCCCTATCGCGCGGCGCTCGACAGCGCGCAGGCCGCGCAGACCCGCGCCGAGGCCAATCTGGCCCAGGCCCAGGCCAATCTGGCGCGCAACGAGCCGCTGGCCGCGGCCAAGGCGATCAGCCAGACCGAATGGGTGGCGACGCAGACCGCGCTGAAGCAGGCGCAGGCCGATGTCGCCACCGCCAAGGCGGCGGTCACCACCGCGCGGCTCAATGTCGACTACGCCCAGGTCCGGGCGCCGATCTCCGGCACCATCGGCCGTGCGCTGGTCACCGAGGGCGCGCTGGTCGGGCAGGGCGAGGTCACGCAGCTGGCGCTGATCCAGCAGACCGACCCGATGTATGTCAACTTCACCCAGTCCGCCGCCGAGGTGCTGCGGCTGCGCCGCGCGGTCGAGGCCGGCCAGCTCGGCCAGGGGGGCGGGCGCGGCGCCGAGGTGCGCCTGGTGCTCGACGACGGCAGCGAACATCCGCAGCCCGGCCGGCTGCTGTTCTCCGACCTGTCGGTCGATGCCACCTCCGGCCAGGTGACGCTGCGCGCCGAGGTGCCCAACCCCAAGGGCACCCTGCTGCCGGGTCTGTTCGTGCGGGTGCGCACCGCGCAGGCCGAGGCGCCACGCGCGATGCTGCTGCCGCAGCAGGCGGTGACCCGCGGCAGCGCCGGCGACACCGTGATGGTGGTCGGCGAGGGCAATCTGCCTGCACGTCGTCCGGTGAAGATCGGCGGCAGCCGCGGTGCCAGCTGGGTGGTGCTCGACGGCCTGAAGGAGGGCGAGCGCGTCATCGTCGACGGCTTCCAGAAGATGAACCCGCGCACGCCGACGCCGGTCACGCCGGTGCCGTGGACGCCGCCGGTCGCCGCCGCGGCCCCCGCCGCCTCGGCGGCCAGCCGCTGATCGCCCAGGAGAGACGACACGATGTCTTCCCGATTCTTCATCGACCGGCCGATCTTCGCCTGGGTGATCGCGCTGTTCATCCTGGTGCTGGGCGGCGCGGCGGTCACCAAGCTGCCGGTGGCGCAGTACCCGACGGTGGCGCCGCCGTCCATCATCATCTCGACCGCCTATCCGGGCGCCTCGGCGCAGGTGCTCGAGGACAGCGTGCTGGCGGTCATCGAGCAGGAGCTCAACGGTGCGCCCGGCCTGATCTACATGGAGTCGAGCGCCGACGCCAGCGGCGCGGGCTCGATCACCGTGACCTTCGAGCCGGGCACCGATGTGTCGATCGCGCAGATCGAGGTGCAGAACCGCCTGAGCCGCGCCACGCCGCGCCTGCCCTCGGCGGTGACGCAGCAGGGCGTGCGGGTCGACAAGGCCCGCTCGAACTTCCTGCTGTTCGTCATGCTCAGCTCGAAGAACCCGGCCTATGACCCGGTGGCGCTGGGCGACTATGCCGCGCGCAACATCCAGCCCGAGCTGCTGCGGGTGCCCGGCGTCGGCCAGGCCCAGCTCTTCGGCACCGAGCGCGCGATGCGGGTCTGGATCGATCCGGCCCGGCTGGTCGGCTACGGCCTGGGCACCGCCGAGGTCGTCAATGCGATCCGCACCCAGAACGTGCAGGTCTCGGCGGGCACGGTGGGCGGAACGCCCAATCCGGCCGCGCAGAGCTTCTACGCCACCGTCAGCGTCTCGGGCCAGTTCACCTCGGTGGAGGAGTTCGGCCGCATCCTGCTGCGCGCCAATGCCGACGGCTCGAGCGTGCGGCTGAAGGATGTCGCGCGCATCGAGCTGGGCGGCCAGGCCTATGCCACCACCTCGCGCCTGAACGGGGTGACCGCCACCGGCATCGGCATCCAGCTCGCGCCCAGCGGCAACGCGCTGGCCACCGCCAAGGCGGTGCGCGCGCGCATGGCCGAGCTGCAGAAGTTCATGCCCGAGGGCGTGAGCTACGAGGTGCCCTACGACAGCTCGAAGTTCGTCTCGATCTCGATCGAGCAGGTGATCCACACGCTGCTCGAGGCCATCGCGCTGGTCTTCCTGGTCATGTTCCTGTTCCTGCAGAACTGGCGCTACACCATCATCCCGACCATCGTGGTGCCGGTGGCGCTGATGGGCACTTTCGGCGTGATGCTGGCGGCCGGCTTCTCGATCAATGTGCTGACGCTGTTCGGCATGGTGCTGGCGATCGGCATCCTGGTCGACGACGCGATCGTGGTGGTCGAGAACGTCGAGCGCATCATGGCCGAGGAGGGCCTGAGCCCGGCCGAGGCCACCCGCAAGGCGATGGGCCAGATCACCGGCGCCATCATCGGCATCACCGTGGTGCTGGTGGCGGTGTTCGTGCCGATGGCCTTCTTCAGCGGCTCGGTGGGCAACATCTACCGGCAGTTCTCGCTGTCGATGGTGGCCTCGATGCTGTTCTCGGCGCTGATGGCGCTGACGCTCACCCCGGCGCTGTGCGCCACGCTGCTCAAGCCGATCGAGGGCGGCCACCACGAGAAGAAGGGCTTCTTCGGCGCCTTCAACCGGGTGTTCAGCCGCACCACGCACGGCTATGAAGGACTGGTGGCGCGCATCATCCGCAAGGCCGGGCGCTGGATGGTCATCTATGTCGCGGTGCTGGCGGCGGTGGGCTGGCTCTACACCCGGCTGCCGACCTCCTTCCTGCCCAACGAGGACCAGGGCTATCTGATCGTCAATGTGCAGCTGCCGCCGGGCGCCACCGTCAGCCGCACCGAGGCGGTGCTGCAGCAGGTCGAGGGCTTCTTCCTGAAGCAGCCCGAGGTCGACCAGGTCGTCGGCGTGACGGGCTTCAGCTTCTCCGGCTCGGGCCAGAACGCCGCGCTGGCCTTCGTGCCGCTGAAGGACTGGAGCGAGCGCCAGGGCCCCGAGCACAGCGCTCAGGCGCTGGCCGGCCGGGCCTTCGGCGCGATGATGCAGATCCGCGACGCCTTCGTCTTCCCGCTGTCGCCGCCGCCGATTCCGGAGCTGGGCAATGCCACCGGCTTCAGCTTCCGGCTGCAGGACCGCGCCGGCCAGGGCCATGAGGCGCTGCTGGCCGCACGCAACCAGCTGCTGGGCATGGCCGCGCAGAGTCCGGTCCTGGCGGGCGTGCGCCCCGACGGCCTGGAGGACGCGCCGCAGGTCAAGCTCGACATCGACCGCGAGAAGGCGGCCGCGCTGGGCGTGAGCTACGACAGCATCGCCTCGGTGCTGGCCACCGCCTTCGGCTCGACCTATGTCAACGACTTTCCCAACGCCGGTCGCCTGCAGCGGGTGATCGTGCAGGCCGACGCGCCGGCGCGCATGGCGCCCGAGGATCTGCTCAAGCTCAACGTGACCAACACGAAGGGCCAGCAGGTGCCGTTCTCGGCCTTCGCCAGCACCCGCTGGGTGACCGGCCCGGTGCAGACGGTGCGCTACAACGGCTATCCGGCGATGAAGATCTCCGGCGACGTGGCCCCGGGCCGCTCGACCGGCGAGGGCATGGCCGAGATGGAGCGTCTGGCCGCGCAGCTGCCCGCCGGCTTCGGCTTCGAGTGGACCGGCCAGTCGCGTGAGGAAAAGCTCTCGGGCTCGCAGGCGACCATCCTGCTGGCGTTCTCGATGCTGGCGGTGTTCCTGTGCCTGGCCGCGCTCTACGAGAGCTGGTCGATCCCGGTGGCGGTGCTGCTGGTGGTGCCGCTCGGCATCCTGGGCTCGCTGGCCGGGGTGTGGATGCGCGACATGCCCAACGATGTCTACTTCAAGGTCGGCCTGATCACCATCATCGGCCTGTCGGCGAAGAACGCCATCCTGATCATCGAGTTCGCCAAGGACCTGATGGCCGAGGGCACGGGCCTGCTGGAGGCGACGCTCACCGCCTGCCACCTGCGTTTCCGCCCGATCATCATGACCTCGTTCGCGTTCATCCTGGGCGTGCTGCCGCTGGCGGTCTCGACCGGCGCCGGCTCGGCCAGCCAGCGCGCGATCGGCACCGGCGTGATGGGTGGCATGATCACGGCGACCGTGCTGGCGGTGTTCCTGGTGCCGGTGTTCTTCGTCGTCATTCGCCGCCTGTTCCCGGGCGGTCATGAGGTGCCGCATGCGCCGGGGCAGTTCAGCACGGTCGCCGATGCCGAACTGGCCGCTCTGCTGAAGGACGACAAGAAGTGACCGTCGACATGATCCCCCACATGATCTCCACGAAGCCGCGCTTCCTCTCCATGGGCTCGACGCTGGTGGCCTCCCTGGTGCTGGCCGGCTGCACCAGCCTGGCGCCGCGCCATGAGCGCCCGGCCGCGCCGGTGCCGGCCGAGCTGCCGCTGCCGGCCTCGCTGGCCGCCTCGGCCCCGGCCGCCGCCGCTTCCACCGCCTGGCCGGATTTCCTGCGTTCCGCGCCGCTGCAGCAGCTGGTGAAGCTGTCGCTGGAGCGCAACCGCGATCTGCGCCTGGCGGTGCTGAACGTGCAGCGTGCGCAGGCGCAGCTGGGCGTGACCCGCGCCGATCGGCTCCCCACCGTCGGTGCCGGCCTGACCCAGTCGGCCACGCCCAGCGGCGGCGGCACGGCGCGCAGCTACACCGCCGGCCTGCAGGTCAGCGGCTGGGAGATCGACCTGTTCGGTCGTCTGGCCAATCTGGGCGAGGCGGCGCAGGCCCAGGTGCTGGCCAGCGAAGCCGGCCGGCGCAGCGCCGAGCTGGCGCTGGTGGCGGGTGTGGCCTCGAGCTGGCTGACGCTGGCGGCCGACACCGATCTGCTGGCCAGCACCCGTCGGCTGGTCGAGAGCCGCGAGGCCTCGATGAAGCTGGCGCAGCTGCGTTTCGACAAGGGCGCGGCCTCCTCGCTGGAGCTGCAGTCGGCACGCCTGCTGCTGGAGCAGGCCCGCGCGGCCCGCGCGCAGCTGCAGCGTCAGCGCGACCAGGACCTGAACGCGCTGACGCTGCTGGCCGGCGGCCCGGTGCCGGCCGAGCTGCTGCCGACCGCCTCGACCTCGGCGATGGCGGGCGACACGCTCGCGGCGGTGCCGGTGGGGCTGTCCTCGCAGGTGCTGCTGCAGCGCCCGGACGTGATCGAGGCCGAGCAGCAGCTGGTGGCGGCCAGCGCCAACATCGGCGTGGCCCGCGCGGCCTTCTTCCCGCGCCTGACGCTGACCGCCAGCGCCGGTCAGGCCTCGACCTCGCTGTCGGACCTGTTCAGCGCCGGCCAGTTCGCCTGGACGATGAGTTCGCAGCTGCTGGCGACCGTCTTCGACGCCGGTCGCAACAAGGCCAATCTGGAGGGCGCGAAGATCGCCCGCGACATCGCGGTCGCCCAGTACGAGAAGGCGGTGCAGTCCGCCTTCCGCGACACCGCCGACGCGCTGGCCGGCCTGGACACCTGGCGCGACCAGCTCGCCGCCCAGCAGACCCAGCTCGACGCGACCCGCGAGACCGCCCGCCTGACCGACCTGCGCTACCAGAACGGCGCCGCCAGCGAGCTCGAGCGCCTCGACGCCCAGCGCAGCCTGCTGTCGGCCGAGCAGGCCCTGGTGCAGGTCCGCCTGGGCGAGCAGCTCAACCGGGTGGCGCTGTGGAAGGTGCTGGGCGGGTGAGCCGTTCCTCGACCGGGTCCGATCAGAACAGCCGGCCCTGCCCGGTGCGGTGCTCGAAGTGCGCGGCATGCCGGGGCAGCGGTGCACGCGGGGGGCGGAAGCCGCCCAGGTCCAGCGCGGGCGGTGTCAGGGCCAGGCCGTGCAGTGCGGCGGCGGCCTCGAGGCGGTGGCGCATCCGGTCGGCCGCGGCTGCCGCGGTGCCGGGGTCGGCCGTCATGTCCGGGCTGTCGTCGACCTGAACCTGCACCAGCACCTGCGCGGCCAGCTCGGGCCGGTGGTCCTGCAGCCAGCGCCTCAGGCGCGGCGCGGTGGTGTCGGACAGCCGCAGCGCCGTGCCGTGCGCGGTGCGCGCGCCGGCCCGCGCGGCCGCGGCGATGATCGGCTCGATCTCCGGCTCGTTCAGCAGCGGCACCAGCGGCGACAGGTTCACCCCGACCGGCACGCCCGCCCGTGCCAGCGCCCGGATCGCCGCCAGGCGCTGCGCCGGCGCGCAGGCCTGCGGCTCGAGCTGGCGCGCCAGCGCCACGTCCAGCGTCATCAGGCTGATCAGCACCAGCAGCTGGCCGCGTGCGGCCATCGCCGCCAGCAGGTCCAGATCGCGCACGATGCCGGCCGAGCGGGTGACGATGGCCAGCGGATGGTGCGCCTCCTCGAGCACTTCCAGCAGCGCGCGGGTGATGCCCAGCCGATGCTCTGCCGGCTGGTAGACATCGGTGGCCGCGCCGAGATTGATCGGTCGTGGCCGGTAGCCGGGACGGCGCAGCTCCTCGCGCAGCCGCTCGGCGGCATGGGTCTTGGCGAAGAGGCGGGCCTCGGTCCCGTCCGGGCGCGCCTCGCAGAAAAGGCAGGCATGCGCGCAGCCCCGGTAGGGGTTGATCGACAGCGGCATGTCGACATCGGGCGAGTCGTTGGCGCGCAGCAGGCTGCGGCAGGGCTCGTCGATCGTCACCGGAGGCGGCGGTGCGCCGGGCGCATTCTCCGGGGGATCCCAGCCCTCGCGCTCTGTCTGCCGCCGCAGCCGCTCCAGGCGGGCAGGAAGGTCGGATTGCATGAGCCGCAAGTCTGCCATGCGCCCGTGACCGCCCTTGCGATGGATCAATCCGGGCCGCAGGGCCTCGCGCCGCTTCGCCTCTTGAAATGCCTCCGTCGCCTCCCCAAGTGCAGCTCAACTGGAAGGAGCCATCCCCATGCGACTCGACAAGCTCACCACGCTGCTGCAACAGGCCCTGGCCGACGCGCAGAGCCTGGCCAACACGGCCGACCATGCCTACATCGAACCCCCCCATCTCGTCCAGGCGCTGCTGAACCAGGACGACGGCCCGCGCTCGCTGCTGCAGCGCGCCGGCGTCAGCCTGCGCGCGCTCGAAGAGGCGACCGACGCGGCGCTTTCGCGCCTGCCCAAGGTCGACGGCGCGCAGCTCCAGCCCGGCCGGGACCTGGTCGCGCTGCTGCAGGCCGCCGAGAAGGAGGCCTCGAAGCGCGGCGATCAGTACCTGGCCACCGAAATGGTGCTGCTGGCCCTGAGCGACGCCAAGACCGACTACGGCAATGCAGTGCGTGCCTGCGGTCTGACCCGCCGGGCGCTGGAAGGCGCGGTCGACGCGGTGCGCGGCGGCCAGAACGTCGACTCGGCCGAGGCCGAGGGCCAGCGCGAAGCGCTGAAGAAATACACGCTCGATCTCACCGAGCGCGCCCGCCTGGGCAAGCTCGACCCGGTGATCGGCCGCGACGACGAGATCCGCCGCGCCATCCAGGTGCTGCAGCGCCGCTCGAAGAACAATCCGGTGCTGATCGGCGAGCCGGGCGTGGGCAAGACCGCGATCGTCGAGGGCCTGGCGCAGCGCATCGTCAACGGCGAGGTGCCCGAGAGCCTGAAGGACAAGCGCGTGCTGGTGCTGGACATGGCGGGCCTGCTGGCCGGCGCCAAGTTCCGCGGCGAGTTCGAGGAGCGTCTGAAGTCGGTGCTGAAGGAGGTCAGCCAGGACGAGGGCCGCATCATTCTCTTCATCGACGAGCTGCACACCATGGTCGGCGCCGGCAAGGGCGAGGGCGCGCTGGATGCCGGCAACATGCTGAAACCCGCGCTGGCGCGCGGCGAGCTGCACTGCATCGGCGCGACCACGCTGGATGAATACCGCAAGTACGTCGAGAAGGACGCCGCGCTGGAGCGCCGCTTCCAGAAGGTGCTGGTCGACGAGCCGAGCGTCGAGGCCACGATCGCCATCCTGCGCGGCCTGCAGGAGAAGTACGAGGTGCACCACGGCGTGGAGATCACCGACCCGGCCATCGTCGCCGCGGCCGAGCTGAGCCATCGCTACATCACCGACCGCTTCCTGCCCGACAAGGCGATCGACCTGATCGACGAGGCCGCGGCCAAGATCAAGATCGAGATCGACTCCAAGCCGGAGGTGATGGACAAGCTCGACCGCCGCATGATCCAGCTGAAGATCGAGCGCGAGGCGGTCCGGCGCGAGAAGGACGAGGCCTCGATCAAGCGCCTGGGCCTGCTCGAGGAGGAGATCGAGCGCCTGGGCCGCGAGTACGCCGACCTCGAGGAGATCTGGAAGGCCGAGAAGGCGCAGGCCCAGGGCTCGGCCCAGGTGAAGGAGGAAATCGATCGCATCCGCGTGCAGATCGAGGATCTCAAGCGCAAGGGCAACTTCGACAAGGTCGCCGAGCTGCAGTACGGCAAGCTGCCGGAGCTGGAGAAGCGCCTGAAGGAGGCGCAGGCCAAGGAGGCCGGCAGGGCCGCCGGCGGCAAGCCGCAGCTGCTGCGCACCCTGGTCGGCGCCGAGGAGATCGCCGAGGTGGTCAGCCGCGCCACCGGCATCCCGGTGTCCAAGCTGATGCAGGGCGAGCGCGACAAGCTGCTGAAGATGGAGGGCCGCCTGCACGAGCGCGTGGTCGGCCAGGACGAGGCGATCGTCGCGGTCTCGGACGCGATCCGGCGCAGCCGCGCGGGCCTGTCGGATCCAAACCGGCCGCTGGGCAGCTTCCTGTTCCTGGGCCCGACCGGCGTGGGCAAGACCGAGCTGTGCAAGGCGCTGGCCGGCTTCCTGTTCGACTCGGAAGACCACATGATCCGCATCGACATGAGCGAGTTCATGGAGAAGCACACCGTCAGCCGCCTGATCGGCGCGCCGCCGGGCTACGTGGGCTACGACGAGGGCGGCTACCTGACCGAGGCGGTGCGGCGCAAGCCCTACAGCGTGGTGCTGCTCGACGAGGTCGAGAAGGCGCACCCGGATGTCTTCAACGTGCTGCTGCAGGTGCTCGATGACGGGCGCCTGACCGATGGCCAGGGTCGCACGGTGGACTTCAAGAACACCGTGATCGTGATGACCAGCAACCTCGGCTCGCACCTGATCATGTCGATGGCCGGCCAGCCGCCGCAGGACATCAAGGACGCGGTCTGGGGCGAGGTCAAGCAGCACTTCCGCCCGGAGTTCCTGAACCGCATCGACGAGACGGTGGTGTTCCACGCGCTCGACCAGACGCACATCGAGTCGATCGCGAAGATCCAGCTCAAGGGCCTGGAGGCGCGGCTGGCGAAGATGGAGATGCAGCTCGAGGTGTCGCCGGCGGCGCTGGCCGAGCTGGCCAAGGTCGGCTTCGATCCGGTGTTCGGCGCGCGGCCCCTGAAGCGCGCGATCCAGCAGCGCATCGAGAACCCGGTCGCCCGGCTGATCCTGGAGGGCAAGTTCGGGCCGAAGGACGTGATTCCGATCGAGGTCGGCGCCGACGGCGGCTTCAGCTTCGGGCGGACGGTGCACTGAGGGGCGCGAGCCCCTGGATCGTCTCCACCTCGAAGCCGACGACATTGCGCTCTGCGCGCCCGAACTCGATGCCGACCAGATGGATCGGCTCGCCCCGGGCGCGGTACTTGTCGGCGTAGCCCCGCGCTTTGATCTGCTGGAGCGCTGCACCGGTCGCTTGGCGGTCAACGACCTTGAACTCGAACAGGAACACCCGCCCGGCGTGCAGAACCGCCATGTCGATGCGGCCGTGGCTGGTAGCGTCCTCCACCCGCACATCCAGTCCGAGTGCAGCGAAGTGGCTGTAGAAGACGCTGGCGTAGTGGCCCTCGAAGCCGGCGAGCGGGTTGCTGCGGTACCAGTCGCTCGGTATGCTGGCGAACAGCGATCGGATCAGGGTCTCCAGCTCGTGGAGTGCGCCACGCTGCAGGATCACCGTCAGCCGCTCCTGCGCCTCGGCGTCGCCCTGCACGCCGTATTCGGGCAGCAGCACCTCGTTCAGGCTGGCTTCGACCTCGCGGTTCGGATAGCCCAACGTGTACATCCACCTGCCCAGCACCGGCTGGCGCACATCGTGGATGGTGAGGTAGCCAGCCTGGAACAGCAGCGCCTCCGGGGCGATGCGGTCGACATCGAAGCTGGAGAGCAGCGCCGCATTGGTGTGCAGTGCCTGCAGCCGCGGCAGGAAGACCTTGCGCTCAGCCAGCAGCCTGACCAGGAAGGAGGGCGTTCCGGTCTCGAACCAGTAGGCACCGAACACCCGCTTCTGGAACAGGTTGAGCACGTCGTAGGGGTTGTAGACCCCGGTGCCGAGCCAGTTGTAGCCGTTGTACCAGCGGCGAATCTCGTCGCGGTCGAGCCCGGGCAGCTCCGGCGCGAAGACGGTGTCGATGTCCTCGTCGGTGTAGCCGCACAGCGCGCTCCAGCGGGCATCGAGCGTGATGTCGGTGAGGTTGTTGAGCCCGGAGAACAGGCTGACCTTGCTGAACTTCGACACGCCCGTCAGGAAGACGAAGCGCAGGTGCTCGTCGACCGCCTTGAAGCTCTCGTAGAGTTCCTTGAGACCTTCGCGCATGCGCTCGGCCTGCGCCGGCTCGGCGATGCGGTCCAGGATGGGCTTGTCGTACTCGTCGATCAGCACCACGGCCGGTGCGCCATGGCGCTCGTGCGCGAGCCGGATCAGTTCGGTGAAGCGCCCGGTCACGCTGCGGTAGCTGCACTGCACGCCCAGGCGCCGCTCGTTCTCGTCGATCAGTTCGTGAATGCGCTCTTCCAGGCGGGCGGGATCGCTGACGCTGCCGGCGAAGCTGATGCGGATGACCGGATGGCGTGTCGACCAGTCCCAGCGCGATTCGGCGGCCAGGCCGGTGAACAGCGCCTGGTTGCCCTCGAACAGCTCCTTCAAGGTGTCGATCAGCAGGCTCTTGCCGAAGCGGCGCGGGCGGCTCAGGAAGTAGTACTTGCCCGCCTCGACCAGGTCGACCGCCATGCCGCTCTTGTCGACATAGTAGTGCCCGCCCTCGCGGATCTCGCGGAGGTTCTGGAGGCCCAGGGGCAGCTTCAGGCGGGGCGGCGTGGACGAGGTGGTCATGCGAGCAAGTTTACGTGCCAGGCGTGCCGCCTGCGGTGGCCAGCCGGCCCAGCGCGGCCAGCGCCGGCTCGATGCGCGCATCGCCCGGCGCGTGGCCGAAGTTCAGCCGCAGGCCGCGCCGCAGCCGCCGGTCGCCGCCCGAGGCGCTGAACAGCGCGCCCGGCGCCAGGCTGATGCCCAGCGCGGCGGCCCGCGCCTGCAGCGCCAGGCTGTCGCCGCCCTCCGGCAGCTCGACCCACAGGAAATAGCCGCCCTGCGGTCGCGCCAGCCGGGTGCCGACCGGGAAATGCGCCTCGACCAGCGCATGCATGCGCGCCTGCTGCGCCGCGAGCTGGCGGCGCAGCCCGCGCAGGTGGCGGTCGAAGCCGCCCTGTGCCAGGTATTCGGCGATCGCCAGCTGCGAGGGCACCGCGGTGGCCAGCGAGGTGAGCGTCTTGAGCCGGCGCAGCCCCGGCGCATGCCGCCCGGCCGCGACCCAGCCGACCCGGTAGCCCGGCGCCAGGCATTTCGAGAACGAGGTGCAGTGCAGCACCTCGCCGGCGGCATCGAAGGCCTTGGCGGGGAGCGGGCGGCGGCTGCCGTGGTGCAGCTCGCCGTAGACATCGTCCTCGATCAGCGGCAGGCCGTGGCGTGCCAGCAGCGCCACCAGCGCGCGCTTGCGCTCCTCGGGCATCAGGCTGCCGAGCGGGTTCTGGAAATTGGGCATCAGCCAGCAGGCGGCCACCCGGTGGCGCTCGAGCACCTGCGCCAGCGCGTCCGGATCGACGCCGTCGCGCGGATCGGTGGGCAGCTCGACCGCGCGCAGGCCGTGACGCTCCAGCGCCTGCAGCGCCGCGTAGAAGGTCGGCGACTCGACCGCGACGATGTCGCCCGGCCGGGTCAGCAGCTGCAGCGACAGGTCCAGCGCCTCCATCGCGCCGTGGGTGATGACGATCTCGTCCGGATCGACCGCGATGCCGGCCAGCGCCTGGCGCCGGGCGATCTGATGGCGCAGCCGCTCGTTGCCGGCGCTCAGGTCCTCCAGCAGCCGGTCCGGGTCGAGCGCCCGCAGCGCCCGCGCGCCGCAGCGCGCCAGTTCCCGCAGCGGGAACAGCCGCGGACTCGGGAAGGCCGAGCCCAGCGGCACGACATCGCGGTCGCGGGTCGAGCCCAGCACCTGCATCACCAGGTCGCCGATGCTGACCTCGGTGGCCTCGGGCGAGGCGGGCGCGGCCTGCGGCTCGGCGGCGCTGCCCGCGCGGGCCGCCCGCACGAAGAAGCCCGAGCGCGGCCGCGACTCGATCAGGCCGCGCGACTCCAGCAGGTCATAGGCCTTGAAGACGGTGGCGGCGCTGACCCGGCGGCTGGCGCGCGCCTGGCGCACCGAGGGCAGGCGCTCGCCCGGTCGCAGCGCGCCGCGGCGGATCGCGTCGGCCAGTTCGTCGGCCAGATCGGTGTAGAGGGGCATGGGCGCGATTGTCGCGGGGCCACGACAATCGCCCGATGACACATTCGCTGAAGCCTTCGCTTCCTCCCAATGTCCAGGGCATCCTGTGGATGACGCTGTCGATGGCCGCCTTTGCGCTGGAGGACCTGTTCGTCAAGCGCGCGGTGCAGGCGCTGCCGCTGTCGGAGGTGCTGGTGCTGTGCGGCCTGGGCGGCGCGCTGGTCTTCGCGGTCCTGGCCTGGGGTCAGGGCGTGCGGCTGCTGCAGCCGGCGGCGCGCTCGCGGCTGATGGCGGGCCGGGCGCTGTTCGAGCTGGTCGGGCGGCTGTTCTACGCGCTGGCGATCGCGCTGACGCCGCTGTCCACGACCACCGCGATCCTGCAGGCCACGCCGGTGCTGGTGGTGCTGGGCGGCAGCCTGTTCTTTCATGAGCGGGTGGGCTGGCGGCGCTGGGTGGCGGTCGGGGTGGGGCTGCTCGGCGTGCTGATCGTGCTGCGTCCGGGCGCGGGCGACTTCTCGGCGCTGTCGCTGCTGGCGGTGGTGGGCATGATCGGCTTTGCCGGGCGCGATCTGGCCAGCCGCGCGGTGCCGCCGGCGCTGGGCACGCTGCATCTGGGCGTGTTCGGCTTCCTGACGCTGGCGCTGGCCGGCGCGCTCTACGGCCTGTGGCATCCCGCGGCCTGGACGCGGCCCTCGTCGGCAGTGCTGGCGCTGCTGGCCGGCGCGGTCGGCGTGGGCACGCTGGCCTATGCGGCGCTGATGAAGGCGATGCGCACCGGCGATCTGGCCACCGTCACGCCGTTCCGTTACACCCGGCTGCTGTTCGGGCTGACGGTGGGCGCGCTGGTCTTCGGCGAGCGGGTGGATGCGGCGATGGTGACCGGCTGTCTGGTCATCGTCGCCGCCGGGCTGCTGATCGCCTGGGACAACGCGCTGGCGCGGCGCCGGCTGCGTAGCATCTGATCCGGTCTGTTTTGACGATTTCTGAGTCTGTCGGATCAGAAGGGGTGCGCGCACAGTCGGCGCCATGCTTGCTGATCCTGTCTTTGCCGCCGTTCCCGCCCATCTGAACCCGGTCATCCAGGGCGACCTGTGGCTTGCCTGGATCGCCCGCGAGGGCCTGACCGCGCTGGCGCTGCCGCCCGAGGCCGGCGGGCAGGGCGGCACGCTGGCCGAGCTGGGCCGTGCGGCCCGGACGCTGGCGCGCCATGCGCCCGGCGCGGCGTGGGTGCTGTGGGCGCAGCGGCTGTGCATCGAGCAGCTGCACGCCGCGCACAACCGCGCGGTGGCCGACTACCTGCTGCCGGACCTGATCGCCGGGCACCGCGCCGGCGCCTGCCTGCTGCCGTCCGCCTCGGCGCCGGTGCCGCTGGCGGCGCGCCGGCTCGAGCGCGGCTGGCGGCTGCAGGGGCGGCTCGGCCTGGCGGCCAATCTGCAGTGGGCCGGCTTCGTGCTGGTGGCGCCGGCCTGCTTCGAGGGCGGCCGCCGCGCGCGGGTGCTGCTCAGCGGCGACGACGACGGCCTGCGCCGCAGTCCCGACCGGCCCGAGGCCGACTGGCACGGCACCCGCACCGCCGAGCTGCAGGCGCAGGCGCTGTTCTTCCGCGACGACGAGATCCTCGACATCGCCGACGAGCCCGACGCCGGCCTGAGCGCCGAGCGCCGGGCCGAGATCGCCGCGGTCGACCGGGTGCTGCGCGCCGCACTGACCTGAGCCGAGCCTGAGCCGCGAGCCCGCACCTTCCCCAACCCGAACCGACCCCATCCTCATGAAACCCGACGACCTGCCCGCGCGCGTGACGCCGCGGGTGATCCCGATCCAGCCGGTCATCGAGCCGGCCCGCCGCATCCAGCCCCGCGCGACGCAGGGGCGCATCACCCGCTGGCGCTGGGCGATGGTGCTGCTGACGCAGGCCTTCTTCCTCGGTGTGCCGTGGCTGCAGGTCGATGGCCGCCAGGCGCTGCTCTTCCATCTGGAGCGCCAGCGCTTCGACGTGTTCGGCCTGGTGCTGTGGCCGCAGGACCTGATCTATCTGACCGGCGTGCTGGTGGCCTCGGCGCTGCTGCTCTTTCTGGCCACCGCGCTGGCCGGGCGGGTGTGGTGCGGCTTCAGCTGCCCGCAGACGGTCTACACCGAGATCTTCCTGTGGATCGAGCACCGCTTCGAGGGTGACCGCAGCGCGCGGCTGCGGCTGGACGCGGCGCCGTGGACGGCGGACAAGATCCTGCGCCGCGGCGGGCGCCATCTGGCCTGGATCCTCTTCAGCCTGTGGACCGGCTTCACCTTCGTCGGCTACTTCACGCCGATGCGCGAGCTGGCGGCCTCGGTGCCGGCGGGCACCACGGGGCCGTGGGAAATCTTCTGGGTGCTGTTCTACGGTCTGGCCACGCTGGGCAATGCCGGCTGGCTGCGCGAGAAGATCTGCCTGCACATGTGCCCGTACGCGCGCTTCCAGGGCTCGCTGATGGATCCGCGCACGCAGGTGGTGAGCTACGACCTGCCGCGCGGCGAGCCGCGCCAGCCGGCCAAGGCGGGCAAGGACAAGGCGCCCGGCGCCGGCGACTGCATCGACTGCACGATGTGCGTGCAGGTCTGCCCGGTCGGCATCGACATCCGTGACGGCATGCAGTACGAGTGCATCGGCTGCGGCGTGTGCATCGATGCCTGCGACCGGGTGATGGAGCGCCTGCAGCGTCCCACCGGCCTGATCCGCTTCGCCGCCCGCGACCGTGCCGTGGCCGGCGGTCTGGCGGGGCTGCGCGGCTGGCTGGCCCGCCCGCGGGTGGCGGTCTACGCCGGGCTGCTGGCGCTGACGCTGGCGGCGATGGCCTGGGGGCTGGCGGCGCGCGCGCCGCTGGGCTTCGACATCCTGCGCGACCGCGGCGTGATGGCCCGTCCGGTCGAGGACGGCGCGGTCGAGAACGTCTATCGCCTGCGGCTGCGCAACCACACCGGCCGCCCGCTCGACGGACAGCTCGCGGTGCGCACCGACGACGGGCTGGCGCTGGGGGCCGAGCCCGCGCGCATCGCGCCGCTGCCGGCCGCCGGCACGGCCGACATGGTGCTGAGCGTGCGCCTGCCGGCCGAGGCCGCGCTGGAGCGCGCCGGCCGCACGCTGCCGGTCGAGCTGCGCGTCACCCTGCCCACCGGCGAGCGGGTGAGCGAGCGCAGCACCTTCATCGTGCCGAGGTGAGGGCGAGACGGCGCCTGTAGATAATCCTGATTCGAAAAATCAGGAGGACCGGGATGAGGATTTCCCCCGCGTTGAAAACGATGACGCAGCACAAGAGTCAGGCGAGTCGGGCTGCTGCGTGGATTGGCGCCGTGTTGCTGGGCATGGCGCTGTCTTTGCCGGCTGCGGCGCAGACGCTGCACAAATGCGTCCAGGGCGGCCAGGTGACGTATCAGCAGACGCCCTGTCCGGGCACCGGCCCGGCGCGCAGCCTGGAGCGCGACCGCGCCGCGGCTGAGAGTCGGCATCGCGAAACCCGTCCGGTGGCGCCGCGCGCTGCGGCCGCCGCCGCTGGAGCGTCTGCCGTACCCGCCGGGCGCCTGCCTGCGACGGCAGCGGCTCCGGCGATCATCCCTCCGCCGACCGCAGCGGGCACGGCGACATCTTCTCTGCCGACCGCACCCTCGCGCTGGCGCTGCGACGGCCGCCGCCACTGCTCGCAGATGAGTTCCTGCGAGGAGGCGAAGTTCTTCCTGGCCAACTGCCCCGGCGTGGAGATGGACGGCAACCATGACGGCGTGCCGTGCGAGAAGCAGTGGTGCCGCAGCGGGTGGTGAGCCGGCGGGGCTGAGGGGTGGGGCAGGGTGGCGGGCGTGGTTCCTCGCCTTCGCGAGGATGACGGGATGGTCCGCGAGTGTGGCGGGGCCGTTCACCTCCGTCATGCCCGCGAAGGCGGGCACCCACGAGCGGCAGAGACGCCAGGCCCGCGGCTATCATCGCCCGGCCCTGAAGCCGACCGGTCTGATCGCCGCTGCCCTGAATGAATTCCCAAGCCCTCTCGTCCTTCATCTGGTCGGTCGCCGACCTGCTGCGTGGTGACTACAAGCAAAGCGAATACGGCCGCGTCATCCTGCCCTTCACCGTGCTGCGCCGGCTGGACTGCGTGCTGGAGGCCACCAAGCCGGCGGTGCTGGCCGAGCATGCGGCGCGCACCCAGGCCGGGCTGAACCCCGAGCCCTTCCTGCTGCGCAAGACCGGCGTGGGCTTCTACAACGCCAGCCCGCTGGACCTGCCCACGCTCCTGGGCGACCAGGACCACATCCGCCAGAACCTGCACGCCTACCTGCAGGCCTTCTCGCCGGCGGCGCGCGACATCTTCGAGCGCTTCGACTTCCACGCCCAGGTCGAGCGGCTGGCCAAGGCGGACCTGCTCTATCTGGTCACCGAGAAGTTCGCCCGCATCGATCTGCACCCGGACGCGGTCGACAACGCCACGATGGGCAGCGTCTTCGAGGAGCTGATCCGCAAGTTCGCCGAAATCTCCAACGAGACGGCCGGCGAGCACTTCACCCCGCGCGAGGTGATCCGGCTGATGGTGAACCTGCTGTTCATCGAGGACAGCGAGGTGCTGGCGCCCGGCCGCGCGGTGGTGCGCACCGTCTACGACCCGACCGCCGGCACCGGCGGCATGCTGTCGGTGGCGGCCGAGCATCTGCTGGCGCACAACCCGCAGGCGCGCCTGACCATGTTCGGCCAGGAACTCAACGACGAGTCCTTCGCGATCTGCAAGGCCGACATGCTGATCAAGGGCCAGGACGTGGCCAACATCGTCTGCGGCAACACGCTCAGCGACGACGGCCATGCCCAGCGCCATTTCGACTACATGCTGGCCAATCCGCCCTTCGGCGTGGAGTGGAAGAAGGTCGAGCGCCAGGTGCGCCAGGAGCATGAGCTCAAGGGCTTCGACGGCCGCTTCGGCCCCGGCCTGCCGCGGGTGAGCGACGGCTCGATGCTGTTCCTGCTGCATCTGGTGAGCAAGATGCGCCCGCCCGCCGAGGGCGGCAGCCGCTTCGGGATCGTGCTGAACGGCTCGCCGCTGTTCACCGGCGGCGCGGGCAGCGGCGAGAGCGAGATCCGCCGCCATCTGCTGGAGAACGACCTTGTCGAGGCCATCGTGGGCCTGCCGACCGACATGTTCTACAACACCGGCATTGCCACCTATGTGTGGATCGTCTCCAACCGCAAGCCCGAGGACCGGCGCGGCTTCGTGCAGCTGATCGACGCCAGCGGCTTCTGGCAGAAGATGAGGAAGAGCCTGGGCTCGAAGCGCCGGGAGATGAGCGACGAGCACATCGCCACCGTGACGCGCCTCTTCGGCGACTTCGCCGAGGCCGAGCAGGTGACGGTGCTCGACGCCCAGGGCCAGCCGGTGGCCGAGCCGAGTCTGGTCACCGGCACCGACACCGCGCCGCGGCCGCCCGAGGGCGGGCGCCTGAAGCGCGTGCCGATCGCGCGCATTTTCCGCAACGAGGAGTTCGGCTACACCACCATCACCGTCGAGCGCCCCTTGCGCGACGCCGCCGGCGCGGTGGTCCTCGGCCAGAAGGGCAAGCAGAAAGGCCGCCCCCAGCCCGACAGCGCGCTGCGCGACACCGAGAACGTGCCCCTCGCTGACGACATCAGCGCCTACTTCGCCCGCGAGGTGCTGCCGCACGCGCCCGATGCCTGGATCGACACCGAGAAAAGCAAGGTCGGCTACGAGATCCCCTTCAACCGCCACTTCTACGTCTTCGAGCCGCCGCGCAGCCTGCACGCCATCGACGAGGAGCTGAAGGCGGTCTCGGCCAACATCATGAAGATGCTGGGGGAGCTGGCGGAATGAGCCGTGGGCAAAGAAATGCGGGTAGGATGGGCGGCAACAACACCCCCCAAGCCTCTCGGACAGCGCGCTGCCCTGATGCTCAAACCGGGGGGTTTATCTTTTGGGGGCGGGTTCATGCCGCCATAGGATTCCCACAAGACTGGCGCACGCGGCCGGTCTGGCAGAAGGACGCCATATGAGCTTGCCGAAATATCCGCACTACAAGCCCAGCGGCGTGCAATGGCTGGGCGACGTGCCGGCGCATTGGGAAGTGAGTGCCTTAAGGCGTGTGGTTTATTTCCAGCGCGGACATGACTTGCCATCCGATCAGCGTGAAGAGGGAGATATTCCAGTTGTTTCGTCTGGCGGTGTAACAGGAACGCATTCAAAGGCTGTTGCGAGTGCCCCAGGAATTGTTACTGGTCGATATGGTTCTATAGGAAATTTCTCTTTCATTGAGACCGACTACTGGCCTCTGAATACGGCACTTTACTCTATCGATCTTTTCGGGAATTCACCGCGATGGGCTTGGTATATGCTTCAAAGCATATCAGAGCATTTTGTTTTGAACTCTTTGAAGGCGGCTGTTCCAGGGGTTGATAGAAACGATATTCATGTGGTTGCAGTGACTGTGCCAAGTATTGCGGAGCAAACCGCCATCGCGCATTTCCTCGACCACGAAACCGCCAAGATCGACGCCCTGATCGCCGAGCAGGAGAAGCTCATCCATCTGCTGGCCGAGAAGCGCCAGGCCACCATTTCGCACGCCGTCACGCGCGGCCTCGACCCCGCCGCGCCGATGAAGGATTCCGGCGTGGCGTGGCTGGGGGAGGTGCCGGCGCATTGGACTGTGACGCCTCTCAAGCATCTTGTGAATTTTCGCAGCGGCGGAACCCCCAGCAAAGAAAAGCTGAACTACTGGAATGGCGATGTGCCTTGGGCTTCAGCCAAGGACATGAAAACCGATCGACTGGCCGATACCATCGATCACATCACGGCAGTCGCGATTGAGGAAAAGGCGGCCGATCTGGTTCCGCGCGGTGCGGTTCTCGTCGTGGTTCGGGGAATGATCTTGGCTCGGATGTTCCCGGTGTCGATCGTGGATACGCCGATGGCGATCAATCAGGACTTGAAGGCGGTCATTCCAGGCGAAAGAATAGACTCCGAGTTTCTAGCCTGGCTGCTGCGTGGCACGTCCGATGATTCCCTTCGGCGACTGGATGAAGCCGGGCATGGAACCAAGGCGCTGAGAATGGATGCGTGGGCGTCGATGCTTTTGCCTGTTCCGCCCATTCCGGAGCAGGCACGGATTGCGCAATTCATTGAACAGGAAATGACAAGGCTTGCGCAGTTGCAGAACGAAGCCGAACGCGCCATCGCCCTGCTCAAGGAGCGCCGCGCGGCGCTCATCGCGGCGGCGGTGACCGGGCAGATTGACGTGCGGCAGAATTCGGAAATCCTGAACGGCGGGGAGTCGCGCGATGCGGTTGCTGCACTATCTTGAGATCCAGAACTTCAAGCGCTTCGGCGAGTTGCAGCGCATCGAGCTGGATCATCCGGCGGTGCTGATCGGGCCGAACAACTGCGGCAAGACGAGTGCCATCCAGGCGCTGGCGCTGTGGTCGCAGGCGGTGCAGACCTGGTTTGACGTGCGCAAGGCCTCCTCGGCGCGCGAGCGCACCGCCACCTCGCTGAACCGGCTCAACATCGTCGCAGTGCCGGTGCAGCGCACGCGTTTCTTCTGGCACAACACGCAGGTGCGCACCGGCAACCGCGACATTCCGCTGGTCATCACGGTCGGCGTGGAGTTTCGCGGCCAGGTGCGGCCCTTGTCGATGCGCTTTCGCAACCAGGGCGACGAGCTGGTCTACTGCACGCCCGACCCGGCCGTGATCGGCGACCTGGAGCTGATCGCCCACGCCGCCTCGCTGAACGTCGAACTGCTCTACCCGATGTCGGGCCTCGACACCGAGGAGCCGATCCTGCAGCCCGGCCGCATCGACGTGCTGCTCGGCCAGGGCC
Source organism: Sphaerotilus sp. FB-3 (assembly GCF_023706025.1). Lineage (NCBI taxonomy): Bacteria > Pseudomonadati > Pseudomonadota > Betaproteobacteria > Burkholderiales > Sphaerotilaceae > Sphaerotilus > Sphaerotilus sp. FB-3. The sequence goes on from NZ_BQWE01000006.1 coordinate 201,559, forward strand.
GCACCGCCGATGTGCTGCGCAACCTCTGCCTGAGCGTGGTGAAGTCGTCCGCCGACGACTGGCAGCGCATCACCACCTTGATGCAGCGGCTGTTTGGCGTCGAGCTGCAGCAGCCCAAGGAAACCGCACGCGGCAGCATCGCGCTGCACTACCGCCAGCCGGGCGCCAAGGAGCTGCTCGACGTGTCGTCGGCCGGACGCGGCTTTCTGCAGATGCTGCTGGTGGTGGCCTACCTGTACTCGCACCCGCGCAGCGTGCTGTTGGTGGACGAGCCGGATGCGCATCTGGAGATCCTGCGCCAGAAGCAGGTCTACGTGCTGCTGCGCGACATCGCCAGCGAGAACGGCTCGCAGGTGGTGCTGGTGACGCACTCCGAGGTGATCCTCGACGAGGCACTCGACACCAACCTGACGCTGCTGCTGGACGGCCAGGCGGACAACCTGGCCAGGAAGACCGAGATCCGCAACAGCCTCAAGCACTTCGGCGCCGACCACTACATCAAGGCGCGAGAGCGTGGCTATGTGCTGTACGTGGAGGGCGGCACCGACGTGGACATGCTGCGCGCGCTGGCCAGGCGGCTGCAGCACCCGGCGGCGGCGTGCTGGGATGAGCGCGTCAATTCCTTCTACGTGCAGAACAACTACCCGGACCAGGACCTGCAGGCCGAGCTGGAGCGGGTGGAAGGCGGCTTCGGCATCACGCCCAAGGACCATTTCATGGGCTTGCGAAACCTGCTGCCCGAACTGCGCGGGCTGGCCATCCTCGACAACGACGGCCGCGACCGCCGATCCGTGCGGCTGGGCGGGCTGACCATCAGCTACTGGCGCCGCTACGAGACCGAAAACTATTTCGTCACGCCCGAACTGCTGCGCCGCTACGCGCTGTCGTGCTACGCCGACCTCGATCTGTTCGACGCCCACCGCCTGGAAATCGATGCGGTGCTCGACGAACTGGTGCAGGACCAGGTGTTCGACGGCATCGAAAGCGATTTCCGGATCTGGAAACAGTCCCCCCCGGAGGTGGCGCGCCTGGTCTGGGACACCAAGACCGAGCGCCGCAAGCTCAGTCGGCTGGCCGAGGAGTTCTTCCGCCAACTGGCTGCCCGGCTCGGCGGCCCCATGCTGCTGACCAAGGGGGAACTGCACCGTCTGGTCGCGCTCGCCCCGGTCGAGGACCTGCCCACCGAAGTGGTGGAAAAGCTCGATCTGCTGGCAGGATTGTTTGCGCAGGCGGTCCCGCCAGAGACCGAGGAGGCGAGCGAGACATGAGCAGCACGCTGCACCGCGAAATCCACTTCGAGACCGAGATCTGCCAGCACCTGGGCGCGCACGGCTGGCTGCACGAGGACGGCGCCGCGCGCGACTTCGACGCCGCGCGCGGGCTCTACCTGCCCGATCTGCTGGCGTGGATCGAGGCCAGCCAGCCCGAGGCCTGGCAGCGCCTGAGCAAGAGCCACGGCGCGGCCGCCGGGCGCGTGCTGGCCGAGCGGGTGCGCAAGCTGCTGGACGAGCGCGGCACGCTGGAGGTGCTGCGCCGCGGCGTGGAGATGCTGGGCCTGCGCGAGCCGCTGGCGCTGGCGCAGTTCCGGCCCGCGCTGGCGCTGAACCCGACGACGCAGGCGCGCCTGGCCGCCAACCGGCTGCGGGTGCTGCGCCAGGTGCACCACTCGCCCAACCAGCCGCGCGACGCGCTCGACCTGGTGCTGTGCCTCAACGGCGTGCCGGTGGCCACCGCCGAACTCAAGAGCGACTTCACCCAGAGCGTGCACGACGCGGTCGACCAGTACCGCTTCGACCGCCATCCCCACCCCAAGGGCGGCGTGCCCGAGCCGGTGCTGGGCTTCCCCGGCGGCGCGCTGGTGCACTTCGCCGTCAGCCAGAGCGAGGTGATGATGTGCACCCGGCTGGCCGGCCCGGCCACCCGCTTCCTGCCCTTCAACCGCGGCTGCGAGGGCGGCGCCGGCAATCCGCCCAACCCCGAGGGCTTCGCCACCGCCTACCTGTGGGAAGAGGTCTGGGCGCGCGAGAGCTGGCTCGACCTGCTGCACCGCTACCTCACGCCCAGGCGCGACCGCAGGCAGCAGCTGCAGACCTGGATCTTCCCGCGCTACCACCAGCTCGACGCCACCCGCCGGCTGGTGGACGACGTGCGCCAGAGCGTCAACCGCGGCGAGGATGCCGGCGGCCTGCGCTACCTGATCCAGCACTCGGCCGGCTCGGGCAAGACCAACTCGATCGCCTGGGCCGCGCATTTCCTGGCCGATCTGCACGACGACCAGCACCGCAAGGTCTTCGACAGCGTGCTGGTGGTGAGCGACCGCAATGTGCTGGACGCGCAGCTGCAGGAGGCGCTGTTCGAGTTCCAGCGCACCACCGGCGTGGTGGCCACCATCACCAGCGAGTCCGGCAGCAAGAGCGGCCAGCTCTCGCAGGCGCTGGAAGAGGGCAAGAAGATCATCGTCTGCACGCTGCAGACCTTCCCGTTCGCGCTGGCGGCGGTGCAGGCGCTGGCCGCCACCGAGGGCAAGCGCTTCGCCGTCATCGCCGACGAGGCGCACAGCTCGCAGACCGGCGAGGCGGCCGCCCGGCTCAAGCAGCTGCTGTCGGCCGAGGACTGGGCCAGCCTGTCCGGCAGTCTTCAGGACGGCGGCGAGATCGACACCGAGGCGCTGCTGGCCGCGCAGATGGCCGCCAAGGCCAGCCCGAAAGGCCTGACCTCCATCGCCTTCACCGCCACCCCGAAGGCCAAGACGCTGGAGCTGTTCGGCCGCCGCGACCCGGCCGACGGGCCCGACGGCCTGCCGCAGCCCTTCCACGTCTACCCGATGCGCCAGGCCATCGAGGAGGGCTTCATCCTCGACGTGCTGAAGAACTACACCAGCTACCAGCTCGCCTTCCGGCTGGCACACGAGGGCCGCACGCTCGACGAGCAGCAGGTCGAGCGCAGCACCGCGATGAAGGGCCTGATGCAGTGGGTGCGGCTGCACCCGTACAACATCGCGCAGAAGGTGCAGATCGTCGTCGAGCACTACCGCGAGAACGTGCAGCCGCTGCTGGCCGGGCGCGCCAAGGCGATGGTGGTGGTGGCCAGCCGCAAGGAGGCCGTGCGCTGGCAGAAGGCGATGCGCGCCTACATCGCCCGCCAGGGCTACATGCTGGGCGTGCTGACCGCCTTCTCCGGCGAGGTGGACGATGCCGAGAGCTACCCGGCACCGGTCAGCGAGGCCAGCGCCGACGTCAATCCGGCGCTCCAGGGCCGCGACCTGCGCGAGACCTTCGCGCGGGAGGATCAGCACCTGCTGGTGGTGGCCAACAAGTTCCAGACCGGCTTCGACCAGCCGCTGCTGTGCGGCATGTATGTCGACAAGCGGCTCGGCGGCATCCAGGCGGTGCAGACGCTCAGCCGCCTGAACCGTGCCCACCCGGGCAAGGACACCACCTACATCCTCGACTTCGTCAACGACCCGGCCGAGGTGCTGGCGGCTTTCCAGACCTACTACCAGACCGCGGCGCTGGACATGCCGACCGATCCGCACCAGGTCTTCGACCTGCGCGCCAAGCTCGACGCCGCCGGCCACTACACCGAGGCCGAGGTCGAGCGCGTGGCGCGCGTCGATCTGGATCCGGCCGGCACGCAGAAGCAGCTCGATGCCGCCATCGCGCCGGTGGCCGACCGGCTGCTGCGCCGCTACAAGGCCGCGCAAGGCCCCGAGGCCCAGGACACGCGCGATGCGCTGCTGCTGTTCAAGGGCGACCTCGGCGCCTATGTGCGGCTGTATGCCTTCCTCAGCCAGATCTTCGACTACGGCCAGACGGCGCTGGAAAAGCGCTTTCTCTTCTTCCGCCGGCTGCTGCCGCTGCTGGACTTCGGCCGCGAGCGCGACACCGTCGACCTGAGCCAGGTGGTGCTGACCCACCACACGCTGAAGAACCGCGGGGCGCAGCCGCTGGCGCTGACGGCCGGCGGCCTCTATCCGCTCGCCGGTCTGGACGGCACCGGCACCGGCCAGGTGCAGGAGAAGCAGAAGGACTATCTGGCCGAGATCATCGAGAAGGTCAACGGCCTGTTCGAGGGCGAGCTGTCCGACACCGACCAGCTCGTCTACGTCAACGGCGTGCTGCGCGGCAAGCTGCTGGAGAACGCGCTGCTGGTGCAGCAGGCCGCCAGCAACAGCAAGGAGCAGTTCGCCAGCTCGCCCGACCTGCGCTCGGCGCTGCTCGACGCCATCATGGACGCGCTCGACGCGCACCAGACGATGAGTACGCAGGCCCTGGGCTCGGAGCGGCTGCAGGACGGCCTGCGCGACGTGCTGCTCGGGCCGGGGCAGCTCTGGGAGGCGCTGCGCGAGCGCGCGTGGGCGGGGCGTGGGTCCTCGCCTTCGCGAGGATGACGGGCCTCACCGCACTGGCACCCCCGGCAGCACGCACAGCATCTCGTACAGCAGGTTGGCGCCCAGCAGCGCGGTGTTGCCGCTGGGGTCGTAGGGCGGAGAGACCTCGACCAGATCGGCGCCCACCAGGTTCAGGCCGCGGCAGCCGCGGATGATCTCCAGCGCCTGCGGCACGCTCAATCCGCCGATCTCGGGCGTGCCGGTGCCGCCGGCAAAAGAAGGATCGATGCCGTCGATGTCGAAGCTGAGATAGCAGGGCGCGTCGCCGATGATCGCGCGCACCTTGTCCATGATCGGCGCCAGCGACTGCCACCAGACCTCGTGCGCCGGGATGATCGTGAAGCCCTGGCGGCGCGGCCAGTCGAAGTCGTCGGCGGCGTAGCCGGAGCCGCGCAGGCCGATCTGCCAGACCTTGTTCGTCTGCAGCAGGCCTTCCTCCACCGCGCGGCGGAAGGGCGTGCCGTGCGCGATGCGCTCGCCGAACATCTCGTCGTTGACGTCGGCGTGGGCGTCGACATGGATCAGCGCGACCGGCCCGTGGCGCTCGGCCACCGCGCGCAGGATCGGCAGCGCGATGGTGTGGTCGCCGCCCAGCGTCAGCGGCACGCAGCCGTGGCCGAGCACCTCGCGGTAGAAGTCGGTGATGATGCCGACCGACTTCTCCAGCGAGTAGGTGTTGATCGGCACGTCGCCCAGATCGGCGACCTGCAGCGCGTCGAAGGGCGCCGCGCCGGTGGCCATGTTGTAGGGCCGGATCAGGCTGGATTCGGCGCGGATCTGGCGCGGGCCGAAGCGCGCGCCGGCGCGGTTGGAGGCGCCGATGTCCAGCGGCACGCCGATGAAGGCGGCGTCCAGGCCGGCGGCATGGGTGGCCACCGGCAGGCGCATCATCGAGGCCAGCCCGCCGAAGCGCGGCATCTCGTTGCCGCCGAGCGGCTGGTTCAGTGCGTCTGGGCGGCTCATGCGCGGCGGCCCCGGATCCATTCGAGCGCCAGCATCAGGCCGGTGGTGAAGATCGTCAGCAGCGTGGCCACCGCGGCGATGGTCGGGCTGATGTTCTCGCGGATGCCGGTGAACATCTGGCGCGGCAGCGTGACCTGGTCGGGGCCGGCGACGAAGAGCGTCACCACCACCTCGTCGAAGGAGGTCGCGAAGGCGAACAGCGCGCCCGAGATCACGCCCGGCGCGATCACCGGCAGCGTGATGCGGAAGAAGGTCTCGACCGGGCCGGCGCCCAGACTCAGCGAGGCGCGCACCAGGTTGTGGTTGAAGCCCTGCAGCGTCGCCAGCACGGTGGTCAGCACGAAGGGCGCGCCCAGCGCGGCGTGCACCACGATCAGGCCGAGGTAGCTGTCGGCGAAGCCCAGCCTGGCGAAGAACAGGTAGCAGGCCACGCCCACCACCACGATCGGCACCACCATCGGCGCGATCAGGATGCTCATCAGGAGGCCCTTGCCGGGAAAGTCGGTGCGCGACAGGCCCACGGCCGCCAGCGTGCCCAGCACGGTGGCGATCAGCGTGGCCGCCGGCGCGACGATGAAGCTGTTGCGCGCGGCGCGGCCCCATTCCGGCGCGTTGAACAGGTTCTCGTACCACTGCAGCGACCAGCCCGGCATCGGATACGCCAGGAAGGAGCTTGACGAGAAGGACAGCGGCACGATCACCAGGATCGGCAGCAGCAGGAACACCAGCATCCCGATGCAGAACAGGCGCATCAGCCACCAGCCGAGCTTGTCGGCCAGCGTGGCGTAGGCCGGGAACTGCGGGTTCATCGCGGACAGGATCGCGTTCATCGGTCGTCTTCCTTCTTCTTGCTTCTTGCGGGCGGCGCTCAGCCCAGGCTCAGCTCGGACTTGACCACGCGGCGGTAGACGCCGTAGAGGATCAGCGTGGCGGCGAGCAGCACCGCGCCCAGCGCGCAGGCCATGCCCCAGTTGACCTCGACGTTGGTGTACTGGGCGATGTAGTACGACAGCATCTGGTCGTCGGCGCCGCCCAGCAGCGCCGGCGTCACGTAGTAGCCGATGCTCAGGATGAAGACCAGCAGCGCGCCGGCCCCGACGCCCGACCAGGTCTGCGGCACATAGACGCGGAAGAAGGCCGCCAGCGGCGAGCTGCCCAGGCTGATGGCCGCGCGCAGATAGGTCGGCGGCACCGACTTCATCACGCTGTACAGCGGCAGGATCATGAAGGGCAGCAGGATGTGCACCATCGCGATGACCACACCGGTGCGGTTGAACAGCAGCGCGAGCGGCTCCTCGATCAGGCCCATGCCGACCAGCGCCGAGTTGACCAGGCCCTCGCGCTGCAGCAGCACGATCCAGGCCGCGACCCGCACCAGGATCGAGGTCCAGAACGGCACCAGCACCAGGATCATCAGCAGGTTGGCGCGGCGCGCGTCGAGCGTCGACAGCCAGTAGGCCAGCGGGTAGGCCAGCAGCAGGCACAGCACCGTGACCACCGCCGAGATGTTGAAGGTGCGCAGCAGGATCTTGCCGAAGACCGCCTGCTCGGCCGGCATGGCCTCGACATGGCCTTCGGCATCGCGGCGCAGGTCGACCGCGGCGAGCAGGTAGTCGGGCGTCCAGCGGCTGGCGTTCTTGGCGATCGCCTGCCAGTAGAGCGGCTCGCCCCAGCGCGCGTCGATCTCGAGCAGGCGATCGCGCGTCTGCTCGGGGCTCAGGCCCTCGCCGAGCGGCAGCGCCCGGTAGGTGCCCATCACCAGCGAGCGCGCGCCGGGCACCTCGGAGTTGAGCCGGCGCGCCAGCGTGCCGGCCTGCGCGGTCTCCGGCAGCGCGCCCAGGTCGCGCACCAGGGCCGCATAGGCGGCCGCGGGCGGCGTGCCGTGACGGTCCCAGCCCGACAGCGCCTCGCCGGTGTGCACCAGCACGTCGGCCACCTCCGGGTTCTCGACCGCGCGCTTGAGCAGCGCGCCGATCGGCACCAGGAAGGTCAGCAGCAGGAAGACCAGCAGCGGCAGCGTCAGGCTGGCGGCCGTCAGCTTGCGGCGGCGCTCGGCGCGCTGGAGCGCGCGGGCGAGATCCTGGCCGCGCGGGGCGGCGGCTTCCTGTTCGTCGAGGGCGAGGCTGTGCATGGCGTCAGTCGGGCGGGGGCGGAGGGGCGTTCGGCTCGAGCGCGCGGCTTACTGGGCGGCCCAGGCGGCGAAGCGCTTCTCCAGCGCCTCGCCCTGGTCGGCCCAGAAGGTGATGTCGAACTTCAGCGCGTCCTTCGAGTTGGCCGGCGAGGTCGGCAGCAGCGCCAGGGTCTTGGCATCCAGGCTGCCCAGGGCCTTGTTGTTGGTCGGGCCGTAGGAGATCAGCTTGGCGTATTCGGCCTGGGCGGCCGGCTGCGAGGCCGAGGCGATGAACTTCATCGCCAGGTCCTTGTTCGGCGTGCCCTTCGGGATGACCCAGTAGTCCAGGTCATAGATCCCGCCGGTCCAGCTGATCTGCAGGTTCTTGCCTTCGCGCTGCGCGGCGTCGATGCGGCCGTTGTAGGCGGTGGTCATGACCACGTCGCCGGCGACCAGGAACTGCGGCGGCTGCGCGCCGGCCTCCCACCACTGGATCGAGGGCTTCAGCTCGGTCATCTTCTTGAACGCGCGCTCGGCGCCGGCCGGCGTGGCCAGCACCTTGTAGACGTCCTTCGACGGCACGCCGTCGGCCATCAGCGCGAACTCGAGGTTGTAGCGCGCGCCCTTGCGCATGCCGCGCTTGCCGGCGAACTTCCTGGTGTCCCAGAAGTCGGCCCAGGTCTTCGGGCCGTCCTTCAGCTTGTCGCCGTTGTAGGCCATGACGGTCGACCAGATGAAGATGCCGACGCCGCATTCCTGCACCGCCGCCGGCTGGAAGTCGGCCTTGTTGCCGACCTTGGCCCAGTCGATCTTCTCGAACAGGCCTTCGTCGCAGCCGCGTGCCGCGTCCGGGCTCTCGACCTCGACGACATCCCAGGTCACCTTCTTCGTCTCGACCATGGCCTTGATCTTGGCCTGCTCGCCGTTGTATTCGACGCCGACGATCTTGGTGCCGGTGGCCTTCTCGAAGGGCTCGACATAGGCCTTCTTCTGCGCGTTGCCATTGGCCCCGCCGAAGTTGACGACGGTCAGCTGGCTCTGCGCGAGCGCCGAGCCGGCCAGCAGCGAGGCCGCGGCGGCCACGACCAGGGAAACGGTAGCGTTCTTCATGACGAGGGTTCCTCAGTGAGAGCGGAAGGGGCGGGGGAAAATCAGGGGAATGGGGAATCGGGGCGGCGTCAGGCGTAGACGCGCAGGAACTGCGGCGCGATGCGCAGCCACACCGGCTGGCCGGCCTGCGGCGCCTGGTCGCCCAGCGGCACCTTGACGGTGGCCTGGGCCTGGCCGGCCACCGCGCAGCGCAGGCGCAGGTGGTCGCCGAAGTAGATGACGTCGTTGATCGCGGCCTGGATGATGTTGCTGTCGTTGGCTGCCGGCGCGGTCAGCATCGCCTCGATGCGCTCCGGGCGGACCGAGGCGGTCACGCGGCTGCCGGGCTGGACCTGGTTGACATTGACGCCGGCCAGGCGCTCGCCGGTGGGCAGCACCAGCTCGCAGCGGCCGTGGTGGTCGTCGGCGCCGAGCGTGCCCTCCAGCACCGTGCTGTCGCCGACGAAGCCGGCCACGAAGCGGTTCGACGGGGTCTCGTAGAGGCGGTCGACGATGTCGATCTGCTGGATCAGGCCGTCGTTGAAGACGGCGACGCGGTCGCTCATCGTCAGCGCCTCGCCCTGGTCATGGGTGACGTAGACGAAGGTCACGCCGAGCTGGCGGTGCAGCTCCTTCAGCTCGATCTGCATGTGCTCGCGCAGCTGCTTGTCCAGCGCGCCCAGCGGCTCGTCCATCAGCACCAGCTGCGGCTCGAACACCAGCGCGCGTGCCAGCGCCACGCGCTGCTGCTGGCCGCCGGAGAGCTGCGAGGGGAAGCGGTCGCCCTTGCCGCCGAGCTGGACCATGTCGAGCGCACGCGCCACGCGCTTGTCGATGTCGACCTTCGGCACCTTGCGCACCGTCAGCGGATAGGCCACGTTGGCCGCCACCGTCATGTGCGGGAACAGCGCGTAGTTCTGGAACACCATGCCGAAGTTGCGCTTGTGCGGCGGCGTCTTCGTGATCGGCCGGCCGTCGAGCAGGATCTCGCCGGCGGTCGGCGACTCGAAGCCGGCCAGCATCATCAGCGTGGTCGTCTTGCCCGAACCCGACGGGCCCAGCAGCGACAGGAACTCGCCGCGGCGGATGTCCAGATCGAGGTTGCGCACCACCAGACTCAGGCCGTCATAGGTCTTCTGGACGCCTTTGAATTGAACCAGGGCAGGGTTGCTCATCGTCTTCGGGTGCTCGGGTGTGGATCGGGGAAAGGCTCGACGCGGGGCGCGGCGGACTGGGGGGGCCGTGCTGCAGGACGCCCGGACTGTAGGAGGGGGCTTGTCGCGACAACATGCACAGACAGGGCCCGGTTCCGACGCACTGTGCAGGCGGTACTGCCTGTACAGACTTGCCCTCTGTTCAAGAGCGGTGCGGCATGTCTGGCACTGGTGCGGTGCATGCCCCGAAAAGAGGCGATCACACGGCGAAACCCCATCGCAATCGTTCACGATGCGGCAGAAACGCATGAAATCCGCACCGATGCGCGCCATCAGGCCCAGGCGAGGGGCAGAAAAATTTTTCCGTCTCCCACGCCGTGTTGCAGAAAGTTGACAGCGTGCCGAGGTGTCGCCGCTGCTGTTCAGGTCTGGAACAGGTTCGGGCTCCCACCCTTTTCGGTCATTTTAAATACTAACAGCTAAGCGGTTTGCAAACCATCAAGAAACAACCCGTGCAATTCACTCAGGCATGGCAAACCGATCCAGAGCCTTCCGGCTCCGCCGGCAGTCTTGACCAAGAAAAGCGCTTTTGCCGGCCTCGTGGCGTGGCGGGGGGCGGGAAGAGGGGTGAGGCGGGGATGGGCGGTGGGGTGTTCGTGGGTCCTCGCCTTCGCGAGGATGACGGCATGGGGATGTGATGCCGGCATGACGCGAAATTCGCCTCCGTCACGCCCATCCATCCCCGTCATGCCCGCGCAGGCGGGCACCCACGCGGTCCCCCGGACCGTCAGGCCGTCGCGTCGAAGCAGTCCGACAGCACCGCCATGCCTTCGTCGAGCACCGCGTCGGAGGCGGTCAGCGGCACCAGGATGCGGATGACGTTGGCGTACACGCCGCACGACAGCAGGATCAGGCCGCGGCGCAGGGCTTCCGCGACGATGCGGCGGGTGCGGTCGGCATCCGGGCGGGCCAGGTCGCCGTCGGTGAACAGCTCGATGGCGATCATCGCGCCGGGGCCGCGGATGTCGCCGATCGCGCTGTGGCGCTCGGCGATCTGCTTCAGGCTGGCCTTCAGGCGCTCGCCCACCGCCTGGCTGCGCGCGAGCAGGCTTTCCTTCTCGAAGGTCTCGATCACCGCCAGCGCGGCGGCACAGGCCAGCGGGTTGCCGGAGTAGGTGCCGCCCAGGCCGCCCGGTGCCGGCGCGTCCATCACCTCGGCGCGGCCGATGATCGCCGACAGCGGGAAGCCGCCGCCCAGCGACTTGGCCATCGTGATGATGTCCGGCGCCACGCCCGCCTGCTCGAACCAGCTCTCGCAGGCCAGCCAGCGGCCGGTGCGGCCGGCACCGGTCTGCACCTCGTCGGCGATCAGCAGGATGCCGTGGCGGTCGCACAGCTCGCGCAGCGCCTTGACGAAGTCGATCGGGGCTTCATAGAAGCCGCCTTCGCCCTGCACCGGTTCCAGGATGATCGCGGCCACGCGCGAGGGCTCGACGTCGTACTTGAACAGCGCCTCGATCGAGGCCAGCGAATCGGCGGTGCTCACGCCGTGCAGCGCACACGGGAACTTGGCGTGATAGACCTCGGCCGGGAAGGGACCGAAGCCGACCTTGTACGGCACGACCTTGCCGGTCAGCGCCATGCCCATCATCGTGCGGCCGTGAAAGCCGCCGCCGAAGGCGATCACGCCCGAGCGTTTCGTGTAGGCGCGCGCGACCTTGACCGCGTTCTCGACCGCTTCGGCGCCGGTGGTCATGAAGAAGCTCTTCTTCGCGAAGGCGCCCGGCGCCATCGTGTTCAGGCGCTCGGCCAGCTCGACATAGGGCTCGTAGGCCAGCACCTGGAAGCAGGTGTGCGTGACGCGGTCGAGCTGGGCCTTGACCGCCTCGACCAGCGCCGGGTGGCGGTGGCCGGTGTTCAGCACCGCGATGCCGCCGGCGAAGTCGATCAGGCGACGGCCCTCGACATCCCAGACCTCGGCGTTCTCGGCCCGGTCGACGAAGACTTCGTGGGCCTGGCCCAGCCCGGCGGGCAGGGCGGCGCGGCGGCGGGCCATCAGGGCGGCGTTGGTCAGGTTCGGTTCGCGTTGCATCGGGAGGTCCTGGTCGGGGGGGAGGGCAAGTCGGGGTGGCGAGGGTGAGCCGTGGCAGGCTTCGACTAGGCGTCGACTCTAGGGGCCTGTTCCGCGACGGACCATGTACAGCCAGCGTGATCGGCTTGCGCACTGTGCAGGTTCCTGCACCGGTACAGCCTCGGCGATCATGCTGCAGCGCGGCGCTAGACTTGTCGCCAGCCATGTTCACCCTCCAGCCCCAGTCCTCCATCCCGCTGGTCACCCAGATCGTCGACGGCCTGCGCCGCCTGATCGACGAAGGGTCCCTGCGTGCCGGCACCAAGGTGCCCTCGATCCGCCAGTTCGCCCATGCGCACGAGGTCAGCGTCTTCACCGTTGTCGAGGCCTACGACCGCCTGGTCGCGCTCGGCTATCTGGTCTCGCGACCGCATTCCGGCTTCTTCGTGCGCAAGCGCGCGGCGGTCGAGAACCGCGAGTCCGGCCCGCCTGGCGTGCCCGGCGGCGGCTACAGCTTCGATTCGGCCTGGTACCTGCGCAAGATCTTCGAGAACCGCCACCTGTCGATGAAGGCCGGCTGCGGCTGGCTGCCGCACGAGTGGCTGTTCGAGGACGGCGTGCGGCGCAGCCTGCGCGCGCTGGCGGCCGACAGCATCGACCTCGGCGGCTATGGCGACCCCAAGGGCTTTCCGGCGCTGCGCGAGTTCATCCGCGACGCGATGGCCGAGCAGGAGATCGCCATCGCGCCCGAGCAGGTGCTGCTGACGCAGGGATCCAGCCAGGCGCTCGACCTGGCCGCGCGCCGGCTGGTGCGCGCCGGCGACGCGGTGCTGGTCGACGATCCCGGCTACGCCAACCTGCTGTTCTCGCTGCGCTTCGCAGGCGCCAAGCTGGTGGGTGTGCCGCGCACGCCGCACGGCTACGACCTGCCCACGCTCGAGAAGCTCATCATCGAGCACCGTCCCAAGATCTTCTTCACCCAGCCGCGCCTGCAGAGCCCGACCGGCTCGACCGCACAGCTCGCGCATCTGCACCGGGTGCTGCAGCTGGCCGAGAAGCATGACTTCCTCGTCGTCGAGAACGACATCTATGTCGATCTGGATCCGGAGCCGCGCCCGTCGCTGGCCAGCCTGGACCAGCTCTCGCGGGTGCTCTATGTCGGCAGCTATTCCAAGACCATCTCGCCGAACCTGCGGGTGGGCTATCTGGTGGCGCATCCGGACCTGATCGAGGATCTGGCGCAGCTGAAGATGATCTCGGGCCTGACCTCGTCGGAGTTCAGCGAGCGGCTGGTCTACGGCGCGCTCACCGAGGGGCGCTGGCGCAAGCACCTGAAGGCGCTGCGCGACCGCCTGGCCGAGGCGCACCAGCGGGTCGCGGGTCGGCTGGCGCGCCTGGGATTCGAGATCTTCTCGGAGCCGAAGGCCGGCATGTTCCTGTGGGCGCGCCATCCGCAGCTGCCCGACGCCGGCATGCTGTCCAACCAGGCCGCCGGCAGCGACATCATGCTCGGCCCCGGCCACCTGTTCACCGCCGCGATGCAGCCCACCGCCTGGATCCGCTTCAACGTCGCCTTCTGCGGCGAGGAGCGCCTGTTCGACTTCCTGGCCGAGCGCATCCGCGCCGGCGGGCGCGACGGCGGCGACTCCGGCGACCGCCCCGAGGGCGAACTTCTATAATCGAAAACTTTGCTCCGCTCACCCCAGGCCACCCGGCCAGCCGTCGAAAGCCCAAGGATGAAAGCCTCCGAAATCCGTTCCACCTTCCTGAAGTTCTTCGAGTCGAAGGGCCACCAGATCGTCGCCTCCAGCCCGGTCGTGCCGGGCGATGACCCGACGCTGCTGTTCACCAACGCCGGGATGAACCAGTTCAAGGATGTGTTCCTGGGCTTCGACAAGCGCGCCTACAGCCGCGCCACCACCTCGCAGAAGTGCATCCGCGCCGGCGGCAAGCACAACGATCTCGACAACGTGGGCTACACCGCGCGGCACCACACCTTCTTCGAGATGCTGGGCAACTTCTCGTTCGGCGACTACTTCAAGCACGACGCGATCTCGTTCGCGTGGGAGCTGCTGACCGAACACTTCAAGCTGCCGAAGGACAAGCTCTGGGTCACCGTCTACTCCGAGGACGACGAGGCCTACGAGATCTGGAACAAGGTGGTGGGCGTGCCGCAAGAGCGCATCGTGCGCATCGGCGACAACAAGGGCGGCCGCTACATGTCCGACAACTTCTGGATGATGGGCGACACCGGCCCCTGCGGCCCGTGCACCGAGATCTTCTACGACCACGGTCCGGACGTGGCCGGCGGCCCTCCGGGCAGCCCCGATGAAGACGGCGACCGCTACATCGAGATCTGGAACAACGTCTTCATGCAGTTCAACCGCACCGAAGACGGCGTGATGCACCCGCTGCCCAAGCCCTCGGTCGACACCGGCATGGGCCTGGAGCGCATCACCACCGTGCTGCAAGGCAAGCACAGCAACTACGAGATCGACCTGTTCCAGAACCTGCTGGCCGCAGCGAAGAACGCGGTCGACTTCGCCGCCGGCGTGACCGACGGCAGCGCCGGCTGCGACGCGGCGAGCCCGAGCCTGAAGGTGATCGCCGACCACATCCGCGCCTGCGCCTTCACCATCGCCGACGGCGTGATCCCGAGCAACGAAGGCCGCGGCTATGTGCTGCGCCGCATCGCCCGCCGCGCGATCCGCCACGGCTACAAGCTCGGCGCGCGCGCGCCGTTCTTCCACACGCTGGTGCACCCGCTGGCGGTCGAGATGGGCGAGGCCTACCCCGAGCTGCGCCAGAGCGCCGACCGCATCTTCGCGGTGCTGAAGACCGAGGAAGAGCGCTTCTTCCAGACCATCGCCAACGGCATGGAGATCCTGGAAGGCGCGCTGGCCGGCGACACGAAGCAGGTCGACGGCGAGACGGCGTTCAAGCTGCACGACACCTACGGCTTCCCGGTCGACCTGACCGCGGACGTCTGCCGCGAGCGCGGCGTGACGGTCGACAGCGCCGGCTTCGAGGCGGCGATGAACCGCCAGCGCGAGCAGGCGCGTGCCGCCGGCAAGTTCAAGATGGCCGCGGGTCTGGCCTATGACGGCGTGGCCACCGCCTTCCACGGCTACGAGCACCTGGTCTGCGAGACCTCGAAGGTGGTCGCGGTCTATGTCGACGGCACGCAGGTCGAGTCGGCCGGCGCCGGCGACGATGCGGTGATCGTGCTCGACCACACCCCGTTCTACGCCGAGTCCGGCGGCCAGGTCGGCGACTCGGGCGAGCTGCGCAACGGCACGACCCGCGTGGTCATCGACGACACCATGAAGATCCAGGCTGACGTGTTCGGCCACCAGGGCCGCGTCGTCGAAGGCGCGGTGAAGGTCGGCGACGTGTTCACGGCCAAGGTCGACGGCGAGCGCCGCGCGCGCATCGTGCGCAACCACAGCGCCACCCATCTGATGCACAAGGCGCTGCGCGAGGTGCTCGGCACGCATGTGCAGCAGAAGGGCTCGCTGGTCACGCCGGAGCGCACCCGCTTCGACTTCGCGCACAACGCGCCGGTCACCGATGCGCAGATCCGCCAGATCGAGGCGATCGTCAACGCCGAGATCCTCGGCAACGTCGGCACCGTCGCGCAGCTGATGTCGATCGACGACGCGCAGAAGACCGGCGCGATGATGCTGTTCGGCGAGAAGTACGGCGAGACGGTGCGCGTGCTGAGCATCGGCAGTACCCAGGAACTGTGCGGCGGCACGCATGTCAAGGCGACCGGCGACATCGGCCTGTTCAAGATCGTCGCGGAATCCGGCGTGGCCGCCGGCGTGCGCCGCATCGAGGCGGTGACGGGCGAGGGTGCGCTGGCCTATCTGCAGTCGCTGGAAGCCACCGTCAATGGCGTGGCCGGCGCGCTGAAGGCCGCGCCGAGCGAGGTCGAGGCCCGGGTCGGCGGCCTGCAGGAGCAGCTGCGCGCGCTGGAGAAGGAAATCGCCGCGCTCAAGGGCAAGCTGGCCTCCAGCCAGGGCGACGCGCTGCTGGCGCAGGCGGTGGACGTGGGCGGCCTCAAGGTGCTGGCCGCGCGCCTGGAAGGCGCCGACGCCGCGACGCTGCGCACGACGATGGACCAGCTGAAGAACAAGCTCAAGACCGCCGCGATCGTGCTGGCTGCGGTCGATGGCGCCAAGGTGCAGATCGCGGCCGGCGTGACCGCCGACAGCATCGCCCGCGTCAAGGCCGGCGAGCTGGTCAACTTCGTCGCCGGCCAGGTCGGCGGCAAGGGCGGCGGCAAGCCGGACATGGCGATGGCCGGCGGCACCGACGCGTCGAAGCTGGCCGAGGCGCTGGCGAGCGTTCAGGGCTGGGTCGCGGCCAAGGTCTGATGCGCCCCTGAAGCACAAGGCCCCGGTCGCTCGCGCGGCCGGGGCCTTTTCTTGCCGAGGATCTCAGGGGTGGATCACTGCGCGCCGAACTTGTAGTCGGTGCGGGCCTTGTTCTTCAGGTCATCGCGGTACTTGGCCAGCTTCTGCTGCTGGGCGCGCTGGGCCAGCTGCGGCTTGACTTCCTCGAAGGACGGGAAGGAGGCCGAGCGGGTGTCTTCCAGCAGGATGACGTGGTAGCCGAACTGGCTCTTCACCGGCGCGTCGGTGAACTGGCCCTTCGTCAGCTTGGTCATCGCCTGCGAGAACTCGGGCACATAGTTGCCCGGCGAGGCCCAGTCGAGGTCACCGCCGTTCGGCGCCGAGCCCGGGTCCTTCGAGTTGGCCTTGGCCAGCTCGGCGAAGCTTGCGCCGCCCTTGAGCTGGGCGATCAGCGCCTTGGCCTCGTCTTCCTTCTCGACCAGGATGTGGCGGGCGCGGTACTCGCTGCCGCTGTTGGCGGACTTGATCTGCTCGTACTCGGCCTTCAGGTCATCGTCGCTGACCGGGCTGGTCTTCTGGTAGTTGTTGAACAGCTCGCGGATCAGCAGGCTCTGGCGCGCGACTTCCATCTGCGCGCGGAATTCCGGATCACGCTGCAGGCCGCGGCGCTCGGCTTCCTGCACGAAGATCTCGCGCAGGACGATCTCGTCACGAACCTGCTGCTCCAGCTCCGGCGTGCGTTCCTGGCCACCCTGCTTGGTGATCTGGGTCATGAACGATTCGAAGCGCGCCTTCGGCACGGCCTTGCCGTTGACGATGGCGATGTTCTGGGCCGAGGCCAGGGCCGGCAGCAGCGCCGCAGCGATGGCGACGGCGGAGACAGCGATCGAGAGCTTCTTCATGGAGTGGGTGAGCCTTTGCTTTGTTCAGCGGTCGGGGCGCTCAGGCTGCATCGGCTTCGATGGCCAGGGCATGGATGCCCAGGGGGATCAGCCCGGCGAGGGCATCATACACGAGGCGATGTCGGGCAATCCGGCTCGATCCGGCAAAGCGCGCGCTGCGGATCAGCACCCGGTAATGTCCTCCGGAGGCGGCGCCGGCGTGGCCGGCATGCAGGTGACTTTCGTCGATGACCTGCAGGGATTCGGGCGCCAGCGCATCGCGCAGCGCCTGCTCGATGGCGGAAACGGAGACTCTCGGTGCGTTCATGATTTGTCGCCTTCGGCCGGCTTCATGTGGCGGCTCATGTAGATGCCCTGCGCGACCATGAAGACCAGCATCAGGCCCATGCCGCCGAAGGACTTGAAGGTGACCCAGGTGCTGGTGTCGTAGCTGTAGGCGATCCAGAGGTTGAGCACGCCCATCAGGCTGAAGAAGCCGATCCAGGCCAGGTTCAGGTTGCGCCAGACGAAGCCGGGCAGCTCCACCTGCTCGCCCATCATCATCTTCAGCAGGTTGCGGCCCGACAGGATCGGGCTGAGCCAGAAAGCCGCGGCCATCACCCAGTACAGCACGCTGGGCTTCCACTTGATGAAGGTCTCGCTGTGGAAGTAGATGGTGGCGCCGCCCATCACCGTGACCAGCCCGAGGCTGACCCACAGCATGGTGTCGACCTTCTGGCCGCGCAGCTTCAGGTAGACCACCTGCAGCACGGTGGCCAGGATGACCACCACGGTGGCCAGCAGCACCGGCGCCTCCTTGGCGCCGACCGCGCCGCCCGAGACCATGAAGCCGAACCAGTCGGTGGCCAGCGCGGCGGCCTCGTCCGGGCGCTTCTCGGCCTGGTTGAAGGTCAGGAAGAACAGGACGATCGGCAGGAAGTCGAGAAGGATCTTCATCAGGCGGTTTTCTCAGGACGGGACGGCTGGAGCCGGGGCAGGGCGGAGTCTAGCGAAGCTTGCGCGCGGCGCCGCCGCCTGTTCCCGGGATGGGGGCCGCGATCAGGACGAGCACGACACCGCCAGCGTCTGCGCCCAGTCGGGCGGCAGCGCGGCGCAGTCGGCCTGGTCGGGCTGTTCGTCGAAGGGGCGCGACAGCACCGCGAGCAGCCGCTGCACCTCGGAGAAGTCGCCGCGCTCGGCGCGCTGGATCGCGATCTCGGCCAGGTGGTTGCGCAGCACGAAGCGCGGGTTGACTGCGTTCATGCGCTCGCGCCGCTCGGCGTCGACGCTGCCCTCGGCGCGCAGCCGCGCGGCATAGCGCACTGCCCACGCATCGAAGGCGGCGATGTCGACGAAGAGATCGCGCGCGGGCTCGGGCGTGTCGGGCGCGCCGCCGTCGGCGCGCTGATCGGCCAGCCGGCGCCAGACCAGGGTGTGGTCGGCGCGGTAGCGCGCCATCTCGCGCATCAGGTCGTCGAGCAGCTCGCGGTCGCCGTCCTGGCGGGTCCTCAGGCCGAGCTTGGCGAACATGCGCCGGCCCATCGCCGCCTGCAGCGTGTCCGGATAGGCGCCGAGCGCCTCGCCGAGCCGCTCGGCCGCCTCCTCGGGCACGCTGCCGGCCAGCGGCACCAGCGCCTGCGCCAGCGCGTGCAGGTTCCACCAGGCGATCTGCGGCTGCTGCGCGAAGGCGTAGCGGCCCTGGTGGTCGGAGTGGTTGCAGATGTGCTGCGGGTCGAAGCCGTCGAGGAATCCGAAGGGGCCGTAGTCGATCGTCAGGCCCAGGACCGAGAGGTTGTCGGTGTTCATCACGCCGTGGCAGAAGCCCACCGACTGCCAGGCGGCGATCATCTCGGCGGTGCGCCGGGCGATCTCCGCCAGCATCGCCACCGCGGGGAATTCCGCCTCGCGGCAGGCGGGGTGGTGATGCTCGATGACGAAGTCGAGCAGCTGCTGCAGCGCGCGATAGTCGCCGGCGCGGGCGTGATGGCAGAAGTGCTCGAAATGGCCGAAGCGCAGGAAGCTCGGCGCGGTGCGCACGACGATCGCGCCGGTCTCGACCCGCTCGCGCTGCACCGGCAGCGGCGAGCCGATCAGCGCCAGCGCGCGGGTGGTCGGGATGCCCAGGCCGTGCATCGCCTCCGAGCACAGGAACTCGCGGATCGACGAGCGCAGCACCGCGCGGCCATCGCCCCGGCGTGAATAGGGCGTGCGGCCGCTGCCCTTGAGCTGGATCTCGCGCGGGCCGGCGGGCGTGTCGACCTCGCCGAGCAGCAGCGCGCGGCCGTCGCCGAGCTGGCCAGCCCACTGGCCGAACTGGTGGCCGCTGTAGACGGTGGCCACCGGCGCCATGCCCGGCCACGGCGTTCCGGCCGAGAAGGCCTCGAGCGCACCCGGCGCCTGCCACCAGTCGGCCGGCCAGCCCAGCTCGGCTGCCGCGGCCTCGCTGGTGGCGATCCAGTGCGGCGCCGGCAGCGCCTCGCCGGCCTGTGGCGTGGCGAACGGGGCCTGCAGTCGGGCATGGCGGTTGATCCAGCGCAGCGTGAGCGGATCGAAGGCGGGGGCATCGGCAGTCATGCGCGGCAGTGTAGGCGAGGGGCCTGCGGGGCCGCCGGCCGGGGGAATTCGGCGCGAGGATCGCACTGAGATCGTGCGGAAATCGTTCGGAGATCGACGCCAGGCCGTCACCAAGACGACATTTCACCCGGGAAAACCGCGTCCCGCCCGCCGGGGGAGATTCCTAGACTGGGGCGACCGATCCACCTGATGGCGCCCCCATGACCGACATGAACACGACCCCCGTTGCACTGAGCCTGAGCGCGCACATGATGACCATGCCGCTGACCATCTCCTCGCTGCTGGTCCATGCGGCCCGCCACAGCGGCGACACCGAGATCGTCTCGAAGCGCGTCGAGGGCGACCTCCACCGCTACACCTACCGGGACGCGGAGCTGCGCAGCCGCAAGCTGGCCCAGGCGATCGAGCGGCTGGGCTGCGCGCCGGGCGAGCGGATCGGCACGCTGGCCTGGAACGGCTACCGCCATTTCGAGCTGTACTACGGCAGCTCCGGCTCGCGCCGGGTGCTGCACACCATCAACCCGCGGCTGTTCCCGGAGCAGATCGCCTGGATCATCAACGACGCGCAGGACCGGGTGCTGTGCTTCGACCTGAACTTCCTGCCGCTGGTCGAGAAGCTCGCGCCGCATCTGCCCGGCGTGCGCCATTTCGTGCTGATGACCGACCGCGCCCACATGCCGGCCAGCACGACGATTCCCGCACTGCTGTGCTACGAGGAGCTGGTCGAGGCCGAGAACGGCGACTGGGCCTGGCCGGAGTTCGACGAGAACGAGGCGGCCTGCATCTGCTACACCTCCGGCACCACCGGTCACCCGAAGGGCGCCGTCTACAGCCACCGCTCCACGGTGCTGCACGCCTTGGCCTCGGCGCTGCCTGACGCGATGGCCAGCTCCTCGGCAGACACCATCCTGCCGGTGGTGCCGATGTTCCATGTCAACGCCTGGGGCCTGCCGTACAGCGCGCCGCTGGTCGGCGCCAGGCTGGTCTTTCCGGGGCCGCACCTGGACGGCAAGTCGCTGCATGCGCTGTTCGAGTCCGAGCGCGTCACCTTCAGCGCCGGCGTGCCGACCATCTGGCTGGGCGTCATCAACCACATGAAGCAGAACGGCCTGCGTCTCTCGACCCTGAAGCGCACCGTCATTGGCGGCTCCGCCTGCCCGCCGGCGATGATGCGCACCCTCGAGGACGACTTCGGCGTCGAGGTCATTCACGCCTGGGGCATGACCGAGCTGTCGCCGCTGGGCACGCTGTCCAGGCTCAAGGCCAAGCACCGCGACCTGCCTCCTGAGCAGCAGCACCGGCTGCTGGAGAAGCAGGGCCGGGTGGTCTACGGCATCGACATGGAGATCATCGGCGCCAGCGGCGAGCCCCAGCCCTGGGACGGCCGCAGCACCGGCGACCTGGTGGTGCGCGGCCACTGGGTGGTCAGCGGCTACCTGAACCGCGACGACTCGCCGCTGCAGCAGATCGACGGCAAGGCCTGGTTCCCGACCGGCGACGTCGCCTCGATCGACGCCGACGGCTTCATGCTGATCACCGACCGCAGCAAGGACGTGATCAAGTCCGGCGGCGAGTGGATCAGCTCGATCGAGCTGGAGAACATCGCGATGGCGCATCCCGACGTGCTGGAGGCCGCCGCGATCGCCTGCCATCACCCGAAGTGGGACGAGCGCCCGCTGCTGGTGGTGGTGCGCAAGCCCGGCCGCGAGCTGAGCCGCGAGCAGATGCTGGACTTCTACGAAGGCCGCATCGCGAAGTGGCAGATCCCCGACGACGTGGTCTTCGTCGACGAGATCCCGCACACCGCCACCGGCAAGATGCTCAAGGCCCGGCTGCGCGAGATGTTCCGCGAGCACCGGCTGCCCGGGGTCTGAGACGGGGCTGTCGCGGTCTTGTCCCGGCGGCGACAGCCGCTAATGGACATCCCTGACGCGGCGATGACGACGCGGGGCCACCATCCTTTCCACATCCAGCCCGGCCGGTCCGGCGACATGAAAAGGAGACGACGAGATGGTTCGCAGCCCCGCTTCCGCTTCTTCCCATTGTTCCCATGGCTCCCCTTCCTGGTCCTTGACGGTGCGCTCGCTCGCGCTGACCGCGCTGCTGGCCGCGGCCAGCTCGGGCGCGATGGCCCAGAAGGGCGAGACGGTGAAGATCGCCTGGATCGATCCGCTGTCGGGCCTGATGGCGCCGGTCGGCCAGAACCAGGTCAACAGCTTCCGTTTCTTCGCCGAGAAGTTCAGCGGCGCGGGCAATCCGGCCGGCGTGAAGTTCGAGATCGTGCCCTTCGACAACAAGCTCAGCCCGGCCGAGTCGCTGACCGCGCTGAAGGCCGCCATCGACCAGGGTATCCGCTATGTCACCCAGGGCAACGGCTCGGGCGCGGCGGCTGCGCTGATCGACGCGATCAACAAGCACAACGAGCGCAACCCCGGCAAGGAAGTCGTCTACCTCAACCACTCGGCGGTGGACCCCGACCTGACCAACAGCAAGTGCAGCTACTGGCACTTCCGCATGGACGCCGACACCTCGATGAAGATGGAGGCGCTGACCAGCTTCATGAAGGACCAGAAGGACATCCAGAAGGTCTTCCTGCTGAACCAGAACTACGCGCACGGCCACCAGGTCGCCAAGTACGCCAAGGAAATCCTGGGCCGCAAGCGCCCGGATGTGCAGTTCGTCGGCGAGGATCTGCACCCGCTGGCACAGGTGCGCGACTTCGCGCCCTATGTGGCCAAGATCCGCGCCAGCGGCGCCGACACCGTCATCACCGGCAACTGGGGCTCGGACCTGTCGCTGCTGCTGAAGGCCGCCAACGAGGCCGGCCTGACGGCGAAGTTCTACACCTACTACACCGGCGTGACCGGCACGCCCACCGCGCTGGGCGGGCAGGGCGACGGCCGCGTCTTCCAGGTCTCCTACAACCACTACCACCTGCCCGGCCAGATGGCGGCCTGGCGCGACGAGTTCCAGAAGAAGTTCAATGCCGACTTCTACACCGGCAGCGTCATCCACATCTACACGCTGCTGGGCGAGGCGATGGCCAAGGCGAAGTCGACCGACCCGGTGAAGGTGGCCGCCGCGCTGGAGGGGCTGAAGACCAGGAGCTTCAACGGCGAGGTCGAGATGCGTCGCACCGACCACCAGCTGCAGCAGACGCTCTACATCACCCGCTGGCAGAAGGCCGACGCGAAGTTCCCGTACTCGCCGGAGAACACCGGCTACACGCTGGCCCCGGTGGCGACCTACGAGCCCTATGTCGCCAGCACGCCGACCTCGTGCCAGATGAAGCGGCCGGGGTGAAGACCGGCGGGGCCCTGAGCCGTCACCCTCGCGAAGGCGAGGGCCCACGCCGCGCCTGCGCGATGATTCCAGGCACGCAACCCCCTCGCACCGTGGATCCACCGTGGACCAGATCCTCATCAATCTCCTGAACGGACTGAGCTCCGGCCTGCTGCTGTTCATGCTCAGCTCGGGCCTGACGCTGATCTTCAGCATGATGGGCGTGCTGAACTTCGCCCACGCCAGCTTCTACATGCTGGGCGCCTACATCGCCTTCATGATCTCCGGCGCGGTCGGCTTCTGGCCGGCGCTGGTGCTCGCGCCGCTGGCGGTGGGCGTGCTGGGCGCGCTGTTCGAGCGCGGCGTGCTGCGCCGGGTGCATCACCACGGCCATGTGCCGGAGCTGCTGATCACCTTCGGACTGTCCTACGTGATCCTGGAGCTGGTGCAGCTGGTGTGGGGCCGCAGCTCGGTGCCGTTCACGCCGCCGCCTGAGCTGCAGGGGCCGGCCTTCACGCTGGTGCAGTCCTCGCGCGACGGGCTGTCGCTGGTCTGGGGCGCGGCACCCGAGGCGATGTGCCGCGCCGCCGAGGGCGTGCAGATCGCCTGCTCGCGCTTTCCGATGACCCGCGCCTTCATGATGCTGGTGGCGCTGCTGATGCTGCTGGCCCTGTGGCTGCTGCTGACGCGCACCCGCATCGGCCTGGTGATCCAGGCCGCGCTGACCCATCCTGAAATGGCCGAGGCGCTCGGCCATGATGTGCCGCGCGTCTTCATGCTGGTCTTCGGCAGCGGCTGCGCGCTGGCCGGCCTGGCCGGGGTGATCGGCGGGGTGACCTTCGTGACCGAGCCGTCGATGGCGGCGGTGGTCGGCTCGATCATCTTCGTGGTGGTGGTGGTCGGCGGCATCGGCTCGCTGGCGGGCGCCTTTGCCGGATCGATCCTGGTCGGGCTGCTGCAGACCCTGCCGCTGACCGTCGACGCCTCGCTGGCGACGCTGCTGAACCGGCTGCTGGACGCCGGCATCGGGCCGGACTCGCCGGGCTGGCCGCTGCTGCGCATCACGCTGGCGCAGGCCGCGCCGATCCTGCCCTATCTGCTGCTGGTGCTGATGCTGATCCTGCGTCCGCGTGGCCTGCTGGGCACCCGGGAGGGCTGAAGACATGGCCGCGACCTCCCTGACCTCCGCCCGCTCCGAGGCCATGCCGATGACAACGACGACGACGCAGAAGAAGACGCCCGCCACGCGCCGGCGCAGCTACCGCTTCCAGCCCTGGAACGTCGGGCGCTGGCTGGTCTGGGGGGGATTCGCGCTGCTGCTGGTGCTGGCGCCGCTGCTATGGCGCAGCAGCTTCGCGCTGACGATGCTGTCGCAGATGGGCATCGCGATCATCGTCTGCCTGTCCTACAACCTGCTGCTCGGCCAGGGCGGCATGCTCAGCTTCGGCCATGCGGTCTACAGCGGCCTGGGCGCCTATCTGGCGATCCACACCCTCAACCAGGTCGGCGCCGGCACCCTGGCGCTGCCGGTCAGCCTGGTGCCGCTGGTGGGCGGCCTGGGTGGCGGGCTGTTCGCGCTGCTGCTCGGGCATGTGAGCACCCGCAAGTCGGGCACCACCTTCGCGATGATCACGCTGGGCGTGGGCGAGCTGGTCTGGTCGATGTCGCTGATGCTGCCGGAGTTCTTCGGCGGCGAGGGCGGCATCTCGTCGAACCGCGTCGTCGGTCCGCCGGTGCTGGGCATCACCTTCGGGCCGCAGATCCAGGTCTACTACCTGATCGCGCTCTACTGCTTCGTCTGCACCGCGCTGATGTTCGCCTTCACCCGCACACCGCTGGGGCGCATGCTCAACGCGGTGCGCGACAACGCCGAGCGGGTCGAGTTCATCGGCTACAGCGCCAGCCGCATCCGCTGGATCGCCTTCACCATCGCCGGCTTCTTCGCCGGCATCGGCGGCGGTCTGGCGGCGCTGAACTTCGAGATCGTCACCGCCGAGGTGGTCAGCGCGCACCGCTCGGGCGCCTATCTGCTGTTCGTCTTCCTGGGCGGCGCGATCTTCTTCTTCGGGCCGATCCTGGGCGCCATCCTGATGGTGATCGCGCTGGTGCTGCTGTCGGAGCTGACGATGGCCTGGCTGCTCTACCTGGGCCTGGTCTTCCTGTTCATGGTGGTGTACGCGCCCGGCGGGCTGGCCAGCCTGATCATGATGAACCTGCGGGTGGCGGCCTTCGGGCGGCTGCGCACGCTGTGGTGCGCCTGGCTCGGTCTGGCCGGCACCGCGCTGGCGGCGCTGGCCGGTCTGGGCGCGATGGTGGAAATGGTCTACCACCGCCAGCTCGATGCCGCGCTGGGCGACCGGATGCGCTTCCTGGGCGCCACGCTCGATGTGCGCAGCCCCGACGCCTGGATCGGTGCGCTGCTGCTGCTGCTGACCGGCGCCGGCCTGTTCGAGCTGGCGCGGCGCCAGTTCAGCCGCGAATGGGACGAGACGCAGGAAGCGATCGAGAAGGAAATCAAGCGCCGGGAGAGCCTGTGATGAAGCCCGTGACCATGAACCTGGCCGTCGAGCTTGACGCGGTGCGCAAGTCCTTCGGCCGCACCGAGATCATCCGGGGCGCCAGCCTGCAGGTGCGTGCCGGCGAGCGGGTGGCCATCATCGGCCCCAACGGCGCCGGCAAGTCGACGCTGTTCAACCTGATCAGCGGCCGGCTGGCGCCCTCGGCCGGGCAGATCCGCCTGTTCGGCGAGCGCATCGACGGCCGCACGCCGCACGAGATCAACCGGCGCGGCCTGGCGCGCAGCTTCCAGGTCAGCAATCTGTTCCCGAAGCTGAGCGTGTTCGAGAACCTGCGCTGCGCGATGCTCTGGAGCGAGGGCCACCGCTACGCCTTCTGGAAATTCCTCGCCGATCTGGACGAGACCAACGCCCGCGCCGAGGCGCTGCTCGAACGGCTGCATCTGGACCGCCGCCGCGACGTGCTGGCGATGAACCTGACCTACGCCGAGCAGCGCGCGCTCGAGATCGGCCTGACGATCGCCGGCGGCGCGCGCGTGATCCTGCTCGACGAGCCGACCGCCGGCATGAGCCGCAGCGAGACCACCCGCTTCATCGGCCTGATCCGCGAGGTCACCGAAGGCCGCACGCTGCTGACCGTCGAGCACGACATGGGCGTGGTCTTCGGCCTGGCCGACCGCATCGCGGTGCTGGTCTACGGCGAGGTCATCGCCTTCGACACGCCCGAGCGCGTGCGCGCCGACCCGCGGGTGCAGGAAGCCTACCTCGGCTCCGTGCTCGCCCAGGGCCACTGAGCGTCTTCACCATGCTGGAAATCGACAACCTCCACGCCTACTACGGCAAGAGCCACGTCCTGCACGGCGTGACGATGCGCATCGCGCCCGGCGAGATCGTCGCGCTGCTCGGGCGCAACGGCTCGGGGCGCTCCACCACCGTCAAGGCCGTCATGGGCCTGGTCGAGGGCAGCGGCTCGGTGCGCTGGGGCGGCCGCGAGCTGCTCGGGCTGAAGGCGCACCAGATCGCGCACCACGGCCTGGGCTACGTGCCCGAGAGCCGCGACATCTTCCCCCGGCTCACCGTGCATCAGAACCTGCTGCTCGGCCAGAAGAAGGCCGGCGGCACGCCCGGCGCGCGCTGGCAGCTCGACGACATGTACGCGATGTTCCCGCGGCTGAAGGAGCGCCAGCACACCGAGGCCGGCGTGCTCTCCGGCGGCGAGCAGCAGATGCTGACGCTGTGCCGCACGCTGATGGGCGACCCCGACCTGATCATGATCGACGAGCCCACCGAGGGCCTGGCGCCCAAGATCGTCGAACTGGTGGCCGACTACCTGCGCGAACTGCAGCGCCGCGGCATCGCGGTGCTGCTGGTCGAGCAGAAGCTCACCATCGCGCTGGAAGTCTCGCAGCGCTGCCTGCTGATGGGCCACGGCTGCATCGTCTTCGAGGGCACGCCGGCGGAGCTGCGCGCCAATGCGGGGGTGAGGCGGGAGTGGCTGGAGGTGTGATCCGGCTGGTTCCCACAAGAAGCCCCGAGAAGCCCCGCACTGCGGGGCTTCTGGCTTCTGTTTGGGCGTGGCTGCAAGACATGAAGTCCCGTGCCCGGGCATTCCCTCGGATTGTCCCGAATCGGACACGAAGTGCGGGATCGGGCCTCCTAGACTGGTTCTCAGCCCCTGCTCTCAGCCCCTGGACTGGATGGAGATTGCTTCCATGACCGCCTCCCTCGCACGCCACGGCCGCGTTGCCGTCATCACGCTCGACAACCCGCCGGTCAACGGCCTGGGCCTGGAGACCCGCCGCGCGCTGGCCGCGCAGGTGCACGCCGCCGAGGCCGATCCGCAGATCGCCGCGATGGTCATCGCCGGCGCCGGCCGGGTGTTCTCGGGCGGAGCCGACATCAAGGAGTTCGGCTCGCCCAGGGCGGTGGCCGAGCCCAATCTGCTCAGCCTGATCCTGCTGGTCGAGCGTGCGACCAAGCCGGTGGTGGCCGCGATCCACGGCACCTGCATGGGCGGCGGCCTGGAGCTGTCGCTGGGCTGCCACTACCGCGTGGCCGCGCCGGGCGCCAGCATCGCGCTGCCGGAGGTCAAGATCGGCCTGGTGCCGGGCGCCGGCGGCACGCAGCGGCTGCCGCGCGCCCTCGGCGTCGAGACGGCGCTGAACATGATCGTCTCGGGCGAGCCGGTCAGGAGCGAGCAGCTCGCGCAGGTGCCGGGCCAGCGCCTGATCGACCGCCTGATCGAGGGCGAGCTGATCGCCGGCGCGGTGGCCTTCGCCGAGGAGATCGCCGACGTGCGTCCGCTGCCGCGGGTGCGCGACCTGAAGGCCGCCCACCCGGAGGCCGACGCCTACTTCCAGTTCGCGCGCAACACCGCGCGGGCGATGGCGCGGCACTTTCCGGCGCCGGTCAAGTGCGTCGACTGCGTCGAGAAGTCGGTCAAGGCCTCCTTCGACGAGGGCATGCGCTTCGAGCGCGAGACCTTCCTGGGCCTGATGTGGACGCCCGAGTGCAAGGCGCTGCGCCATGCCTTCTTCGCCGAGCGTGCCGCCAGCAAGATCGCCGACGTGCCCGAGGACACGCCGCTGCGCCCGGTCGACCGGGTCGCGGTCATCGGCGCCGGCACGATGGGCGGCGGCATCGCGATGAACTTCCTGAACGCCGGCATCCCGGTGGTGATGCTGGAGATGAAGCAGGAGGCGCTCGAGCGCGGCGTGGCCACCATCCGCAGGAACTACGAGGCCCAGGTCAGGAAGGGCAAGCTGAAACAGGACAGGTACGAGCAGCGCATGGCGCTGCTGTCGACCACGCTGAGCTATGCCGACATCGGCGACGCCGACATGGCGATCGAGGCGGTCTTCGAGGACATGGCGGTCAAGCAGGCGGTCTTCGAGCAGCTCGACGCGGTGATGAAGCCCGGCGCGATCCTGGCGACCAACACCTCGACGCTGGACGTGAACCGCATCGCCTCCTTCACCCGGCGCTCGCAGGACGTGATCGGCACGCATTTCTTCAGCCCCGCCAACGTGATGAAGCTGCTGGAAGTCGTGCGCGGCGCCGAGACGGCCAGGGATGTGCTGGCCACCGTGATGGCGCTGGGCAAGAAGATAAGGAAGACCTGCGTCGTCTCCGGCGTGTGCGACGGCTTCATCGGCAACCGCATGATCGAGCAGTACAGCCGCCAGGCCGGCTTCCTGCTGGAAGAGGGCTGCACGCCGACCCAGGTCGACCGCGCGATCGAGAAGTTCGGCTTCGCGATGGGCCCGTTCCGCATGGGCGACCTGGCCGGCAACGACATCGGCTGGTACATCCGCAAGCGCCGCTACCTCGAGAAGCCGGACCTGCGCTACAGCCGCACCGCCGACCTGCTGTGCGAGATGGGCCGCTTCGGCCAGAAGACCGGCGCGGGCTGGCATGACTACCCGCCCGGCCGGCGCGACGCGATCCCGAGCCCGGTGGTCGAGCAGATGATCGCCGACCACCGCGCCGCGCTCGGCATCACGCCGCGCCGGATCAGCGACGAGGAGATCGTGCACCGGCTGGTGTATTCGCTGGTCAACGAGGCGGCGCGGCTGCTCGAGGAAGGCATCGCGGCCAAGGCCAGCGACATCGACATGGTCTACCTGACCGGCTACGGCTTCCCGCTGCACCGCGGCGGCCCGATGTGCTACGCCGACACGCAGGGCCTCTTCAACGTCGTCGAGGACATGAAACGCTTCGCCCGCAACCCGCACGACGACGCGGCGTTCTGGCAGCCGGCGCCGCTGCTGGCGCGCCTGGTCGCCGAGGGCAAGACCTTCAACCCGGCCTGAACCAGAATACGACGGAGTTCGCCCCATGACCACCGCTGTCATCGTTTCCACCGCGCGCACCCCGCTGGCCAAGAGCTGGAAGGGATCGTTCAACATGACCCACGGCGCCACGCTCGGCGGCCATGTCGTGGCCGAGGCCGTGCGCCGCGCCGGCATCGAGCCCGGCGCGGTCGAGGATGTGCTGATGGGCTGCGCCAACCCCGAGGGCGCCACCGGCTGGAACATCGCCCGCCAGATCGTGCTGCGCGCCGGCCTGCCGGTGAGCGTCTCGGGCCTGACGGTCAACCGCTTCTGCTCCAGCGGCCTGCAGACGATCGCGCTGGCCGCGCAGCGCATCATCGCCGGCGAGGGCGAGGTGCAGGTCGCCGGCGGCGTCGAGAGCATTTCCTGCGTGCAGCAGGAGATGAACCAGCACATGTTCGTCGACTCCTGGCTGAAGCAGCACAAGCCGGAGATCTACTGGCCGATGCTGCAGACCGCCGAGAACGTCGCGAAGCGCTACGGCATCCCGAAGGAGCGCATGGACCAGTTCGGCGCCGAGAGCCAGCAGAAGGCCTGCGCGGCGCAGGCGGCCGGGCGCTTCGCCGAGGAGATCGCGCCGATCACCGTGACCGCCGGCGTGGCCGACAAGGTGCTGGGCCTGCGCACGCAGCAGCTCACCGTCAGCGTCGACGAGGGCCTGCGCGAGGGCACGACGGTCGAGGCGGTCGCCTCGATCCGCACCGCGCAGCCCGGCGGCGTGGTCTCGGCCGGCAACGCCAGCCAGTTCAGCGACGGCGCCGGCGCCTGCGTGGTGGTGGACGAGCGCTACGCCGAGCGCCACGGCCTCAAGCCGCTGGGGCGCTTCCTCGGCTTCGCGGTCGCCGGCTGCGAGCCCGACGAGATGGGCATCGGGCCGGTGTTCGCGGTGCCGAAGGTGCTCGCGCGCCTGGGGCTCACGGTCGACGACATCGACCTGTGGGAGCTGAACGAGGCCTTCGCGGTGCAGGTGCTGTACTGCGCCGACCGGCTCGGCATCCCGATGGAGCGGCTCAATGTCAACGGCGGCGCCATCGCGCTCGGCCACCCCTACGGCATGAGCGGCCAGCGCCTGGTCGGCCACGCGCTGATCGAAGGCCGGCGCCGCGCCGCCAAGTATGTCTGCGTGACGATGTGCATCGGCGGCGGCATGGGCGCGGCGGGCGTGTTCGAAGTGCTCTGAGGTTCGCCCCATGCGCGCCACCCTCGACTTCCTGCTCCACGACTGGCTGCGCGTCGAATCGCTGACCGCGCGCGCCCGCTTCGCCGACCACAGCCGCGAGACCTTCGCCGCGGTGCTCGACACCTGCGAGCGCATCGCCCGCGAGAAGTTCGCGCCGGCCAACCGCACCGCCGACCTGGAGGAGCCGCGCTTCGACGGCGAGAAGGTCATCCTGCCCGCCTCGACGCACGCGGCCAGCCGCGCCTATGTCGAGTCCGGCATGCTGGCCGCGGCGCAGGACGCCGCGCTGGGCGGCCTGCAGCTGCCCTGCGTCGTCGAGATGGCCGCCAACAGCTTCTTCGCCAAGGCGGGCGTCGGCCTGGGCGGGCACATGCTGACCTCCGGCAATGCGAACCTGCTGATGGCGCACGGCACGCCGACGCAGCAGCGCGTCTTCGCGCACCAGGAATTCGCCGGCCGATTCTTCGGCACGATGTGCCTGAGCGAGCCGCAGGCCGGCTCCAGCCTCTCCGACATCGCCACCCGCGCCGAGCCGGACGGCGAGGGCGCCGACGGCGACCCGCTCGGCCCCCGCTACCGCCTGCGCGGCCACAAGATGTGGATCAGCAACGGCGATCACGAGCTGGCCGAGAACATCGTCCATCTGGTGCTGGCGAAGATTCCCGGCCCGGACGGCCGGCTGGTGCCGGGCGTGCGCGGCATCTCGCTGTTCATCGTGCCGAAGTGGCTGGTGGACGAGGAGGGCGCGCTGACCGGCGAGCGCAACGACGTGGCGCTGGCCGGCCTGAACCACAAGCTCGGCTACCGCGGCATTCCGAACACGCTGCTGAACTTCGGCGAGGGCCGATATCCGGTGCGCGGCGCCTCAGGCGCGATCGGCTACCGCGTCGGCGCGCCCGGCGAGGGCCTGAAGGGCATGTTCCACATGATGAACGAGGCGCGCATCGCGGTCGGCCTCGGCGCGGTGATGCTGGGCGCGGCCGGCTACGAGGCCAGCCTCGACTACGCGCGCGGCCGTCCGCAGGGCCGCCCGATCGGTCCGGCCGGCAAGGACGCCCGCCAGCCGCAGGTGCCGATCATCCGCCACGCCGACGTGCGCCGCATGCTGCTGGCGCAGAAGAGCTATGTCGAGGGCGGCCTGGCCCTGGCGCTGTACTGCGCCCGCCTGGTCGACGAGCAGCACACCGGCGACGCGCAGGCCGCGAAGGACGCCGCGCTGCTGCTGGAGATGCTCACCCCGATCGCCAAGAGCTGGCCGAGCGAGTGGTGCCTGGAGGCCAACAGCCTGGCGATCCAGGTTCACGGCGGCTACGGCTACACCCGCGACTATCCTGTCGAGCAGCACTGGCGCGACAACCGCCTGAACATGATCCACGAGGGCACGCACGGCATCCAGGCGCTGGACCTGCTCGGCCGCAAGGTGACGATGGACGGCGGCGCCGGGCTGATGGCGCTGGCGCGTGCGGTCAACGCGACGATCGAGCGCGCGCTGCCCGACGCGCTGCTGCAGCCCTTCGCGTCGCGGCTGGCGCAGGCGCTGCAGCAGCTCGGCGCGGCCACCAAGGCGGCCTGGGCCACCGGCGTGCCGGAGGAGGCACTGGCCAACGCGGTGCCCTACCTGCAGGCCTTCGGCCATGTGGTGATCGCGTGGATGTGGCTGGAGGTGGCGCTGGCCAGCGACCGCGACAGCGCCGCGGGGCAGGGGCGCCACGCCGCCTGCCGCTTCTTCTTCCGCCACGAGCTGCCGCGCATCGACGCCTGGCTCGCGGTGGTCCGTGACCGTGACAACACCTGCCTGACGATGCAGGAGGAGTGGTTCTGATGGGAACACCGATCAATCAGCTCTTCGACCTGACGGGCCGCATCGCGCTGGTCACCGGCGGCTCGCGCGGCCTGGGCCTGCAGATCGCCGAGGCGCTCGGCGACGCCGGCGCCAGGGTCATGCTGACCGCGCGCAAGGCCGACGAGCTGGAGGCCGCCGCCGGTGCGCTGCGCGAGCGCGGCATCGACGCGCGCTGGGTCGCTGCCGACGCCAGCACGCCCGAGGGCGTCGCGCGGATCGTCGACGAGACCTGCGAGCGCCTGGGCGACATCGACATCCTGGTCAACAACGCCGGCGCCACCTGGGGCGCGCCGGCCGAGGACCATCCGCTCGAGGCCTGGGACAAGGTGATGGACCTGAACGTGCGCGCGGTCTTCCTGATCAGCCAGGCGGTCGGCAAGCGCTGCATGATCCCGCGCGGCGCGGGCCGCATCGTCAATGTCGCGTCGATTGCCGGCCTGTCGGGCAACGGCCCGGCGATGACCACGCTGGCCTACAACACCAGCAAGGGCGCGGTGATCAACTTCACCCGCGCGCTGGCCGGCGAGTGGGGCCGCCACGGCATCACGGTCAACGCGCTGGCGCCGGGCTTCTTCCCGAGCCGGATGACGCGCGGCACGCTGGCGCGCCTGGGCGAGGACGCGCTGGCCGAGAAGGCGCCGCTGCGCCGCCTCGGCGATGATGACGACCTCAAGGGCGCCGCCGTCCTGTTCGCCAGCGCGGCCGGCAAGCACATCACCGGCCAGATCCTGGCGGTCGACGGCGGCGTCAGCGCCGTCCACGGCGGCTGATTCCCGTCCGCTGCGTGACGGGCACCGCCCGTGCCCCATCCGTCATTCCCGCGAAAGCGGGAATCCACCCGCCCGCCCCGATGCAATTCCCCGTCCCCATCCCCTTCGTCGACCACCTCGGCTTCGAGCTGGTCCGCTTCGCCGACGGCCAGGCCGAGATCCACCTCGAGCTGCGCCCGGAGCTGCTGAACTCCTTCATGGTCGCGCACGGCGGCGTCTCGATGACGCTGCTCGACGTGGTCATGGCGCACGCCGCGCGCAGCAGCGTGCCCGACAGCGGCGCGGTGACGATCGAGATGAAGACCAGCTTCTTCCGCCCCGGCGAAGGTCGGCTGCGCGCGGTCGGCCGGCTGCTGCACCGCTCCGCGACGATGGCCTTCACCGAAGGCCACGTCTACGGCGGCCACGGCGAGCTGTGCGCGCACGCCACCGGCACCTTCAAGTACGTCAAGCGCCTGCCTGCCGGCCACGGCGGGCGGGCGATCAAGGCGCTGAACCGGCCGGGCGAGGACGAGGCGCAGGCTCAGGATCCACATCCGCGAACAGATCGGCCGCGCTGAGCCGCAGGTCCACGCTCGCGAACGTCACCCCTTCGCCCGCCTCGAACGGATGCAGCAGCCACAGACCTTCGCCCTCGCCGTGCCGGCGGTAGACGTCGCAGCGCCGGCTGCCGATGTCCACCAGCGCGATCTCCTGCAGCGACGCGATCTGGCGGTAGTGGGCGAACTTGTCGCCGCGGTCGAAGGCGGCGGTGCCCGGCGACAGCACCTCGATGACCAGCACCGGCTCGCGCATGACGAGCCGGCTGGCGCGATCGGCCTCGGCGCAGGTGACGAACACGTCCGGATAGAAATAGCTGTCGCGCGCCGCGACATGCAGCTTCATGTCGCTGATGAAGGTCATGCAGGGCGTGCCGCGCAGGTGCTGGCGCAAGGCCATGTAGAGGTTGCCTGCTGTCGTGACATGCCCTGCCTCGGCGCCGGCCATCGCGTAGACCTCGCCGTCGACGAGTTCGTGACGGTCGGTCTGCCCGGCCTCCCAGACCAGGTATTCGTCGCCGGTCATGACCGGCTGGCGCGCTGCGTATCCCATCAGGCTCTCCTTCGACCCGGCCATTATCGGCCGGCCCTCCCGCTGCAGAAAGGCAGTCTCCCATGCCCTTGATGAACCGCCAGATCGTGCTCGCCTCGCGCCCGCAGGGCGAGGCCGGCGTCGACAACTTCCGCCTGGTCGAGACGGCGCTGCCCGGCCCCGACGAGCTGGCCGACGGCCAGGTGCTGGTGCGCCACCATTTCCTGAGCCTCGACCCCTACATGCGCGGTCGCATGAACGACAGCCGCAGCTACGCGCAGCCGCAGCCGCTGGACGAGGTGATGATCGGCGGCACCGCCGGCGAGGTGATCGCGTCGCGCAA
The DNA here is from genome assembly GCF_023706025.1 of Sphaerotilus sp. FB-3. Classification (NCBI taxonomy): domain Bacteria; kingdom Pseudomonadati; phylum Pseudomonadota; class Betaproteobacteria; order Burkholderiales; family Sphaerotilaceae; genus Sphaerotilus; species Sphaerotilus sp. FB-3. Next base: position 235,987 of record NZ_BQWE01000006.1, read on the forward strand.
TCCGCATTTCGCCGTCGGCGACGCGGTCGTGGGCATGGGCGGCTGGCAGGAACACGCGCTGGTCGACGCCACGCAGCGCGGCGTGCTGCAGAAGGTCGACACCCGCCAGGTGCCGCTGTCGGCCTACCTGGGCGCGGTCGGCATGCCGGGGGTCACGGCCTGGTACGGGCTGGTCAAGATCATCGACCCGCAGCCCGGGCAGACGATCACCGTGTCGGCGGCCAGCGGCGCGGTCGGCTCGGCGGTGGGCCAGCTGGCCAAGGCGCGCGGCTGCCGGGTGGTCGGCCTGGCCGGCGGAGCGGAAAAATGCGCCCATGTGGTCGACGAACTCGGCTTCGACGCCTGCATCGACTACCGCCGGCATCCGGACCTGAAGTCGATGTCGGCGGCGCTGAAGGCGGCCTGCCCGGCGGGCATCGACGGCCATTTCGAGAATGTCGGCGGTCTGATCCTGGACGCGGTGATGCTGCGTGCCAATGCCTTCAGCCGGGTGGCGATGTGCGGAATGATCGCCGGCTACGACGGCCAGCCGCTGCCGATGGCCAATCCGGCGCTGATCCTGGTGAACCGCATGAAGATCGAGGGCTTCATCGTCAGCGAGCACATGGCGGTCTGGCCGGAGGCGCTCAGGGAACTGGGCGCGGGCGTCGCCACCGGCAGGCTGAAATACCGCGAGAGCATCGCCCAGGGGCTGGAGCACGCGCCCGAGGCCTTCATCGGCCTGCTCAAGGGCCGCAACTTCGGCAAGCAGCTGGTGAAGCTGGTCTGAGTCGGGAGGCCTGTCATGAAGACCTTGCAGGGCAGGACCGCGGTGCTGACCGGCGCCGCCTCCGGTTTCGGGCTGGAGCTGGCGCGGCGGTGCGCCGGCCTGGGCATGAAGATCGTCATGGCCGACGTGCAGCAGGACGCGCTCGACCGCGCCGCGGCCGAGGTCGCCGCACTCGGGCAGGCGAGCGGCGCGGAAGTGCTGGCGTTTCGGCTCGACGTGTCCAAGGCCGATCAGGTCGAGGCGCTGGGCGCTGCCACACTGGAACGCTTCGGTGCGCCGCATCTGGTGTTCAACAACGCCGGCATCGGCATCGGCGGCCTGATCTGGGAGCACAGCCGCGCCGACTGGGACTGGACGATCGGCGTCAACCTGATGGGCGTGGCGCACGGCGTGCGGGTGTTCGTGCCGATGATGCTGGCCGCCGCCGCGGCCGACCCGGACTGGGAAGGCCATGTGGTCAACACCGCCTCGATGGCCGGGCTGGTCAACATGCCCAACATGGGCGCCTACAACGTCAGCAAGCACGCGGTGGTGAGCCTGTCGGAGACGCTCTTCCAGGACCTGCGGCTGGTGACGACGCAGGTGGCGGCGAGCGTGCTGTGCCCGTACTTCGTGCCGACCGGCATCCACCAGAGCGAGCGGGTGCGCCCCGACGCGCTGCCCGCCGCCGCGCCCACCCGCAGCCAGCTCGTCGGCCAGGCGATGGCGGCCAAGGCCGTCACCGCCGGCAAGGTCAGCGCGGCCGACGTGGCGGGCAAGGTCATCGACGCGGTGCTGGCCGGGCAGTTCTACATCTACAGCCACCCGCAGGCGGTCGGCATCGTCGCTACCCGCGCCGAGGACATCGTCCAGGGCCGCAACCCGAGCGACCCCTTCGCCGAACGCCCGGAGGTCGGCGAGCGATTGCGGCAGGCGTTGAAAGATGGCGAGCCCTCACCCGGTTGAGCGCTGTCACCCGGCTGAGAGTCGTCACCCTCGCGAAGGCGAGGGCCCACGCTGAACGGCTGAACGGATGACTTCCGGCGCTGCCGGGGCTCGGCTCACGGTGCTAGGCTGGTGCCCTGTTCCCTTGCCGACCGGAGTCGACCATGTCCGTGCTCACGATTCAGCGTTTCGGCCTGTTGCCTTTGAGGGAGGGCCTGGCCGGGCTTCTCGCCCTGGCTGCGGTTCTGCCTGCGGGCGCCCAGGACCTGCCCGTGCGCAAGCCGGGTTTCTGGGAAATCCAGATCAAGTCTGACCAGGAGCCGGTGATGACCAGCCGCCAGTGCATCGACGCGCAGACCGACGCGCGGCTGCAGAAGGCCGGGCAGGGCGTGATGGACGGCAACTGCTCGAAGAACGTGACGCAGCGCCAGGGCAGCGGCTGGGCGGGCGAGTCGGTCTGCACCCTGGGCAAGACCACGATCACCAGCCGCAGCACCGTCACCGGCGACTTTGGCAGCGAGATCCGAATGACCGTGGATGCCCGCTACGATCCGCCGCTGATGGGCCAGGCCCAGTCCAGCACCACGATCACACAGCGTTTCAAGGGCGCCTGTCCGGCCGGATGGAAGCCCGGCGACATGGAGCTGCCGGGCACGAACCAGCGCATGAACATCAACCAGATGCCGGGCGCGAAGAAACCGTGAAGGGCTGGCCGGGCTTGCAGGGCGCGAGTGCCGCGACGTTGGCGCCCGCTGTGGCAAACTCCGCCGCCTCCCGCAACTGCCACGCCCTTGCGGCGTCCCCCCGGTTTGGAACACGCCCAGAAGATCCTCCAGCAGATCGCCGCGGAACTGCAGGTTCGCCCGGCCCAGGTGCAGACGGCCATCGAGCTGCTCGACGGCGGCGCCACCGTCCCCTTCATCGCCCGCTACCGCAAGGAAGCCACCGGCGGCCTGGATGACATCCAGCTGCGCGAGCTGGAAAGCCGCCTCGCCTATCTGCGCGAGCTGGAGACGCGTCGCGACGCGATCCTCAAGAGCATCGACGAGCAGGGCAAGCTCACGCCCGAACTGCGCGCCGCCGTGCTGGCTGCGCCGACCAAGCAGGAGCTGGAAGACCTCTACCTGCCCTACAAGCCCAAGCGTCGCACCAAGGGCATGATCGCCCGCGAGGCCGGCCTGGAGCCGCTGGCGGACAGGCTGTTCGCCGACCCGACGCTGGACCCGAAGCTGGAGGCCGCCGCCTTCATCAACGCCGAGGCGGGCTTCGCCGACGCGCTGGCTGTCCTTGACGGCGTGCGCGACATCCTGAGCGAGCGCTGGGCCGAGGACGCCGCGCTGGTCGGCCTGCTGCGCGAGTGGCTGTGGGGCGAGGGCCTGCTGCGCTCGAAGCTGCTCGACGGCAAGGACGCCAACCACCCCGACACCGCCAAGTTCCGCGACTACTTCGACTACGACGAACCGATCGGCCGGGTGCCCTCGCACCGCGCGCTGGCGGTGTTCCGTGGCCGCACGCTGGATCTGCTCGACGTCAAGCTCGTCGTCGACGAGGAGGTCGTGCCGGGCCAGCCGACGATCGCCGAAGGGCGCATCGCGGTGCACCTGGGCTGGAGCCATGCGAAGCGCCCCGGCGACGACCTGATCCGCAAGACGATCGCCTGGACCTGGAAGGTCAAGCTCAGTCTGAGCCTGGAGCGCGACCTGTTCACCCGGCTGCGCGAGACGGCCGAGGCGACCGCGATCAAGGTCTTCGGCGAGAACCTGCGCGATCTGCTGCTGGCCGCGCCGGCCGGCAAGCGGGTGGTGATGGGGCTGGATCCGGGCATCCGCACCGGCGTGAAGGTCGCGGTGGTCAGCGACACCGGCCGCGTGCTCGACACCTCGACCGTCTACCCGCACGAGCCGCGCCGCGACTGGGAAGGCTCGCTGCACACGCTGGCGAAGCTCTGCGCCGCGCACGGCGTGAACCTGATCGCCATCGGCAACGGCACCGCCAGCCGCGAGACCGACCGGCTGGCCGGCGACCTGATCAAGCGCCTGCAGCAGCTCGCGCCTGAGCGCGCGATCGAGAAGGTGGTGGTGTCGGAGGCCGGCGCCTCGGTCTACTCGGCGTCGGAATTCGCGTCGAAGGAGCTGCCCGATCTGGATGTCAGCCTGCGCGGCGCGGTGTCGATCGCGCGGCGGCTGCAGGATCCGCTGGCCGAGCTGGTCAAGATCGACCCGAAGAGCATTGGTGTCGGACAGTACCAGCACGATGTCAACCAGGGCGAGCTGGCCCGCACGCTCGATGCGGTGGTCGAGGACTGCGTGAACTCGGTCGGCGTGGATCTCAACACCGCGTCGGCGCCGCTCTTGTCGCGGGTGTCTGGCCTGAGCGCGTCGGTGGCGGCCAGCGTGGTGCGCTGGCGCGATGCCAACGGCGCCTTCCGCAACCGCCGCCAGCTGCTCGATGTCACCGGCCTGGGGCCGAAGACCTTCGAGCAGGCCGCCGGCTTCCTGCGCATCCGCGACGGCGACAACCCGCTCGACATCACCGGCGTGCACCCCGAGACCTACCCGGTGGTCGAGAAGATGCTCAAGGCGGTCAACCGCCCGATCGGCGAGCTGATGGGCCGCAGCGACGTGCTGAAAAGCCTCAAGCCCGAGGCCTTCGCCGACGAGAAGTTCGGCGCGATCACGGTGCGCGACATCTTGGCCGAGCTGGACAAGCCCGGGCGCGATCCGCGGCCGGACTTCAAGGTCGCACGCTTCAACGACGGCGTCGAGGACATCAAGGACCTGAAGGAAGGCATGGTGCTCGAGGGCACGGTCAGCAACGTCGCGCAGTTCGGCGCCTTCGTCGACCTGGGCGTGCACCAGGACGGGCTGGTGCATGTCAGCCAGCTCTCCAACAAGTTCGTCAGCGACGCACGCGAGGTGGTGCGCACCGGCGACATCGTCAAGGTACGCGTGCTCGAGGTCGACGTGGCGCGCAAGCGCATCTCGCTGACGATGAAGCTCGACGCGCCGGCCCAGAAGGGCGGCGGCGCCGAGCGGGACGCGGACAACCGCTTCCGTCCGGCCGCGCGGGGCGAGCAGCCGCAGCGTGGCGGGCAGGGCGGCCGGGGGGCGCCCGCGCCGGCCTCGCAGAACGCGATGGCCGCCGCCTTCGCGAAGCTGAAGTCCGGGCGTTGATCTCACGGGGATGCGCAGCCTCCAGGCAGGGCTTAGGATGAAAGATCCTCAACCTGCCTGGAGACTCCGAATGACGCTTTCCCACCTTCCCAAGCTGATCGCCACCGCTGCAGCCGCCCTTGCTCTGGGCGGCTGCGCCGGCATGATGGGCCGCGGTGGCCATGCTCACCACGGCGGCATGCACGACATGCACAAGGGGCCAATGGCCATGGCCAAGCTCGAGGCCACCCGTGGCAACGCCGTCAGCGGCATGGTGATGTTCCATGAGCACGGCGACCATGTGATGGTGCACGCCAAGGTGAGCGGCCTGAAGCCGAACGGCGAGCACGGCTTCCATGTGCACGAGAAGGGCGACTGCTCCAGCGGCGACGGCATGAGCACCGGCGGCCACTTCAATCCCACGGGCAAGCCGCACGGCCCGCAGGACGGCGACCACCACGCCGGCGACATGCCCAGCCTGAAGGCGGATGCCAACGGCCAGGCCGATGTCACCTTCCACCTGAGCGGCGTCACGCTGAAGGACGGCCCGACCAGCCTGATGGGCAAGGGCGTGATCGTGCATGTCGGCCCGGACGACTACAAGACGCAGCCGACCGGGAACTCGGGCGCACGCATCGCCTGCGGCGTGATCGCGCAGGGCGGGCGCTGAGCGAAGGGGCTCAGGTCGAGGCCGCCAGCAGCAAGGGCGAGGCCTCGGCACTCGGGCGCAGCTGCATCGCGCTGGCAGCGAGCCCACCCGGCGCCATCGTCGCCATCGCGCTGACCAGCTGATCGATCTGGGTGCTCATTGCCGCCGACGCACCGCTTGCGGTCGTCGACAGGCCGACCTTCGAGCGCAGCGTGGCCAGGCTCCAGGTGGTTCCATTGGCGAATCGGACCTGCTGGATCGGGTTCCAGGCGCTGCTGCTGAAGTTCTGGATGGTGACCGAGTCCGTCGTGCCTTTGATCGCCAGCACCAGATTGCTGCCCGACAGGCTGGCCTGGATGTCCGTCGGCAGCACACCGGTCTTGAAGATCAGTGTCTCCGCTCGTGTCGCTCGCGTGTCGTAGCCCTGGGCAATGAGGTCCTTGCCTTCGCCGCGGCCGAAGTAATAGGTGTCATCACCACGATTGCCCAGCATCGTGTCGTTGCCGGCGCTGCCCGAGAAGATGTCGTTCAGGTCGGTGCCGACCAGGCTGTCCGCGCCTGTCGTGCCCCGCAGTGCCTCGGTGACCATCTGGGTGGTGTTCCACACCGTGGTGCTGCCGGTGAAGCTCACCTGCTGGACCGGATTCCAGACATTGGCCGGGGTATCGCCGAACTTGAAGTCCTGGATCGTGATCGAGTCGCTGGTGCCCTTGATCGCCAGCACCAGATCCTTGCCCACGAAGGACGCCTGGATGTCCGTCGGCAGCACGCCGGCCTTGAAGACCAGCTTTTCCGACCGGGTTGCCCGCGTGTCATAGGTCGAGGCGATGATGTCCTTGTCTTCACCCCGACCGAAGTAGTAGGTGTCATCGCCCCCACCGCCCACCATCGTGTCGTTGCCAGCGCTGCCTGAGAAGATGTCGTTCAGGTCGGTGCCGACCAGGCTGTCCGCGCCTGCGGTGCCTCGCAGCGCCTCGGTGATCATCTGGGTGGTGTTCCACACCGTGGTGCTGCCGGTGAAGCTCACCTGCTGGACCGGATTCCAGACATTGGCCGGGGTATCGCCGAACTTGAAGTCCTGGATCGTGATCGAGTCGCTGGTGCCCTTGATCGCCAGCACCAGATCCTTGCCCACGAAGGACGCCTGGATGTCCGTCGGCAGCACGCCGGCCTTGAAGACCAGCTTTTCCGACCGGGTTGCCCGCGGATCGTAGTTCGAGGAGCTAATGATGTCCTTGCCTTCGCCGCGGCCGAAGTAGTAGGTGTCGTCGCCCGCGCCACCCACCATCGTGTCGTTGCCGGCGCTGCCCGAGAAGGTGTCGTTCAGACTCGTGCCGACCAGGCTGTCCGCGCCTGCGGTGCCCCGCAGCGCCTCGGTGATCATCTGAGTGGTGTTCCACACCGTGGTGCTGCCGGTGAAGCTCACCTGCTGGACCGGATTCCAGACATTGGCCGGGGTATCGCCGAACTTGAAGTCCTGGATCGTGATCGAGTCGCTGGTGCCCTTGATCGCCAGCACCAGATCCTTGCCCACGAAGGACGCCTGGATGTCCGTCGGCAGCACGCCGGCCTTGAAGATCAGCTTTTCCGACCGGGTCGCCCGCGAGTCATACGATGAAGCAATGATGTCCTTGCCGCCCCCACGGCCGAAGTAGTAGATATCGTCGCCTGCACCACCCACCAGCGTGTCGTTGCCGCCCAGACCGTCGAAAATATCCGCACCCGTGGTGCCGACCAGCGAGTCGTTGCCTGCCGTGCCTGTCCTTGTTGCCATCATCCACCCCTTGCTCCCGGATTTATCGCGAAAATCCGGAAAATTGCCGATGCCGAAATTGACATCTCTGAAATTCTTGGTGTGAATCGCGGCGGCCATAGCATCGATGTGAATAGATCACATTTTTCCATTTCAAGATCCGTGAAAAATTTGGCATTCGGCCTGATTCCATGCGCGCCCTGAGACTGCTGGCCGGCCCGAGAGCCCGGGCGCATGTGGCGCGTCACGGCCTGCGCGCGGCCGACATCCGGGCCGTCCCTGCCGCGGCGGGCGGCCCGAAGGGGCTGATCCTCAATCCGCTGGACCGCTTCCTGTTCGGCCACTGGCTGACCGGGCCGGGACCGAGCGTGCACCTGGCCGGGGCGAGCATCGGCGCGTGGCGGCTGGCTTGCGCCTGTCTGCCCGATGCGGATGCGGCGCTGGCGCGACTGGCCGAGGACTACATCGCCGAGAGCTACGCGCCGCCGACCGGCGAGCGCCAGTCGGCGCGCAACATCAGTGCGCGCTTCGCGGCGCTGCTCGAGGCGCAGCTCGACGGGCGTCAGGCGGAGCTGCTGGCGCACCCGCGGCTGCGGCTGCATGTGCTGACCAGCCGCGGCCGCCACCTGCTGCGGCGCGAGCGTCCCGGGATCACGCATGCGGGCTATCTGGCGGCCTTCGGCTGCAATCTGCTGAGTCGGCGCGCGCTCGGGCTGTGGCTGGAGCGGGTGGTGTTCTCGGACCCGCGCGAGGCGCTGCCGCTGACGCTGTCCGACCTGCCCACCCGCCGGGTCGCCCTGACACCGGCCAATCTGCAGCCGAGCATCGTCGGCTCGGGCTCGATTCCGTTCTGGCTCGAGGCGGTGCACGACATCGAGGGCGCGCCGCGCGGCGCCTACTGGGACGGCGGCATCACCGACTACCACCTGCACTGGCCCTGGCAGCAGATCGCCGCGCAGCCGGACTCGGCCGGGCTGGTGCTCTATCCGCATTTCCAGTCGCGGCTGGTGCCGGGCTGGCTGGACAAGGCGCTGCGCTGGCGCCACCGGCCGACGCCGGCGCTGGACAATCTCGTCGTGCTGGCGCCGAGCCCCGCCTGGATCGCGACGCTGCCCGGCGCCAAGCTGCCCGACCGGCAGGACTTCAAGGTCTGGCAGCATGATGTCGCCAGTCGCATGCGTGCCTGGCGCACCGCGGTGGCCGAAAGCCGGCGCCTGGCCGACGAGTTCGCGCAATGGCTCGACGACGGCTGTCCGGCCGACCGGGTCGAAGCGCTGGAATCCGACTCTCCCTGACCCCCAGACATGCCTTTTCACCGCCTGACCCCGGCGATGCGCGACCTGCTGCAGCGCATCCGCCGCGCCAACCGCACGCCGATGCACCTGATGGACGCTGCCGACGCGCGCCGCCACTACGACGCCTCGGCCGAGATCCTGGACCTGCCGCGCGCGCCGCTGGCGCGGGTCGAGAACCTGCATGTTCCCGTGGCGCCGGGCGTGGCGCGTGCGGCGCGGCTCTATGCCGCGTCGACCGAGGCCGGGCTGCCGGTGCTGCTCTACCTGCACGGCGGCGGCTTCACGGTGGGCAGCCTGGAGACGCACGACAGCCTGTGCCGCCAGATCGCGCTGCACAGCGGCGCGGCGGTGGTGGCGCTGGACTACCGGCTGGCGCCCGAGCACCGCTTTCCGACTGCGGTCGAGGATGCCTGGGCCGGGCTGCAGTGGCTGGCCGGGCCGGGCGCGGCGGCGCTGGGTCTGGACGGCGCCCGGCTGGCGATCGCCGGCGACAGCGCCGGCGGCACGCTGGCGGCGGTGGCGGCGATCCTGGCGCGCGACGCCGGCCTGAAGCTCGCGCTGCAGGCGCTGATCACGCCGGGCACCACCGCCCACGCCGACACCGCCTCGCACGCGGTCTACGCCGAGGGCTTCCTGCTCGAGAAGGCCGGCATCGACTGGTTCTTCGACCAGTACATCGACCGCGCGCAGCGCAGCGACTGGCGCTTCGCGCCGCTGGAGGCGGACGATCTGGAGGGCGTGGCGCCGGCGTGGATCGGCCTGGCCGAGTGCGATCCGCTGGTCGACGAGGGCGTGGCCTACGGCGACCGGCTGCGGCTGGCGGGCGTGGCGGTCGATCTGGAGATCTGGCGCGGCGTCACGCACGACTTCATCAAGATGGGCCGGGCGATTCCCGAGGCGCGGCGGGCGCAGCAGGCGCTGGGCGAGGCGGTGAGGGCGGCGCTGGCCCCGTGCTGAGCACGATCATGACTTCAGCGCCCCGATTCCTGAGGCTCGACGCCTTGCGCGGGCTGGCAATGGTCTGGATGACCGTCTTTCATTTCTGCTTCGACCTGAACCAGGCCGGCTGGCTGCAGCCGCGCCAGAGCTTCACCGACGATCCGTTCTGGACCGGGCAGCGGCTGGTGATCGTCAGCATCTTTTTGCTGTGCGTCGGGCTGTCGCAGGCGGTGGCGCGTCAGGCGCAGGTGCCGACGCGGCGCTTTCTGCGCCGCTGGCTGCAGATCGCCGGCTGTGCGGTGCTGGTCAGCCTGGGCTCGATGTGGATGTTCCCGAACAGCTGGATCAGCTTCGGCGTGCTGCATGCGGTGGCGGTGATGCTGCCGCTGCTGCGCTGGCTGCCGCTGGGTGCCATCGGCTGGGCGGTGCTGGGCACGGTGGCGCTGCTGCTGCCGGCCTTTGTCGCGCATCCCGGGTTCGACGGGCGCTGGACGAACTGGATCGGTCTGGTGACCCGGCTGCCGGTGACGCAGGACTATGTGCCGCTGCTGCCCTGGCTGGGCGTGGCCGCCTGGGGGCAGGCGATCGGGCTGGGCGTTCTGGCGCGCTGGCCTGCGCTGCTGCAGGGGCCGCTGCCGGCCGGGCGGCCCGCCGATGCGCTGGTCTGGATGGGCCGGCACGCGCTGTCCTGGTACATGCTGCATCAGCCGGTGATGATCGGCGCGATCACCGCAGCGGGCTGGCTGCTGCGCTGAGCGCGGCCTCGGCGATGGCGCCGCCCGGCGCGAAGAAGCGGCCTGGCGCCATGCCGACGGTGCGGGTGACCATCGCGCTGAAGGCGCTCGGACTGGCATAGCCCAGCTCGGCGGCGATCACGCCCATCGGCCGGCCCTCGGTGGCCAGCACCAGCGCACGGGCCAGCAGCACCTGCTGGCGCCATTGCTGGAAGCTGGTGCCCAGCTCGTCGCGGAACAGCCGCGCCACCGTGCGCGCGCTGGCGCCCGAGCCGGCGGCCCAGTCCGCCAGCCGGGCATGGCGGGTCGGCTCCTCGATCAGCGCCTCGCACAGCGTGCGCAGCCGCTTGTCCTGCGGCAGCGCGATGCCCAGCGGCAGCGAGCGCGCACGCAGCAGCTCGTCGCCGATCAGCTCGGCCATCGCGCGGGCGCGTGCCGGCATCGCGGCCGGCAGCGTGGCCGGTCCGGCCTGGGCCGGATCGTCACGGGCGAGCTGGCGCACCAGCTCGGCCAGCAGCGGCGAGACCTCGACGACCCGGCAGCGCTGCCAGTGCGGCGCCGCATCCGGCGGATGATGCAGATAGAGCGTGAGCATGTCGGCATCGCGCAGCACCGCCACCGCATGCTCGACCTGCGGCGGAATCCAGACCGCGCGGGTCGGCGGCACGATGCAGGTCATCTGGCTGGTCAGGATGCGCGACACGCCGGTCAGCGAGAAGGACATCTGCGCCCAGCCATGGCGGTGCGGCTCGACCCGCGAGCTCGCGCGCAGCGGGCGCAGCTTGGCGCGCACCGGCCAGTGCGCACGCGGCGCGAAGCGCTGCGGATCGAGCGGGGGAATGGTCGGAAAGATCGGGCTCATCGGAAGGTTCGGTGCGGCCTGCGCTTTGGCGTGATCTCGACAGAACTTGGCTGGCTGGCGAAAGTATGCCGCCTCACGCCTCCGTACAGTGTGGTGATGAACTCGACGACCACGATTCCCACGCCGGCGGCCACTCGGCCCGACCCGGAGCGCGAGCAGCTGCGCCGCGACGCGACCACCATCGGCCTGATCGGCCTGGCGCATGGCACCTCGCATTTCCACCATCTGCTGCTGCCGCCGCTGTTCCCGGCCTTCATCCGCGACTTCGGGCTGAGCTATTCGGAGCTGGGCCTGCTGGTGACGGTCTTCTTCGTGATCTCCGGCGTGGGCCAGGCGCTGTCCGGCTTTCTGGTCGACCGGGTGGGCGCCCGGCCGGTGCTGTTCGGCGCACTGATCAGCTTCCTGCTGGCTTCGCTGGCGGGCTCGCTGGCGCAGGGCTACGGCGGATTGATGCTGGCCGCCGCGCTGGCCGGCCTGGGCAACGCGCCTTTTCATCCGGCCGATTTCACCATCCTGAACCGGCGGGTCTCGCCGCAGCGGCTCGGCCATGCCTTCTCGGTGCATGGCATCAGCGGCAATCTGGGCTGGGCGCTGGCGCCGGTCTTCCTGATCGGCCTGAGCGGCGCCTTCGACAGCTGGCGTGCGGCCTATCTGGGCTCGGCGCTGGTGGCTGTCGTGGTGCTGGCGGTGCTGTGGCTGCGGCGCGCCGATCTGGATGACCGGGCCAGCCCGGCAGTCAGTGCGGCTGCAGGCGCTGCGCCGCCCCGCACGGCCGGCGCTGCCGGCACCGTGGCCACGGCCGAAGAGCATCCGATGGCCTTCCTGAAGCTGCCCTCGGTCTGGCTGTGCTTCTCGTTCTTCTTCTGGACGACTGCCGCGCTGAGCGCGGTGCAGAGCTTCGCCAGCCCGGCGCTGAACCGGATGTACGGCCTGCCCGAATCGCTGACCGCCTTCGTGGTGACCGGCTACATGCTGTGCGGTGCGGTCGGCATGGTGATCGGCGGCTTCCTGGTGGCGCGCGTCGAGCGGCTCGAGCGCACCATCGCCGCGGCGATGGCGCTGGCCGGACTGCTGCTGATGCTGGCCGGCACCGGCTGGCTGCCCGGGCTGGCGGCCGCAGCCGCCGTCGCGCTGGCCGGCTTCGGCACCGGCCTGGCCGGGCCGTCCCGCGACATGCTGATCAAGCGCGCCGCGCCCCCGGGCGCCACCGGCCGCGTCTATGGCACCGTCTACTCGGGCCTGGACACCGGCTTCGCGCTGGCCGCGCCGGTCTTCGGCCTGCTGCTCGACCACCATCTGGACGGCGCGATCTTCTTCGGCGCGGCGGCGGCGATGGTGCTGGGCATCGTGTCGGCCTCGGTCGTCGGTCGCGGCCTGGCGCGGCGCTGAAGCGCCAGGAGCCCGTCAGCGCCCGCCAGAAAGAGGCCACAAAGAAGCCACAAAGAAAAGACCCGGCGTCTCTGGCGAGAGCCGGGTCAATGGAAAGGTACCCCGCAAGGTACCGAGGAGACAATCCGTGGACTCAGGCGGCCTTGGCAGCCTTGGTGATCGACTGGATGTTGGCTTCGGCGCTGCTGACGGCCTGCTTGGCGGCCTTCTGGGCGCTTTCGACGGCGGCGCTGGTGGCGCTCATCGCCTGCTTCATCATCGCGACGGCGTTCTCGCTGCCCGCCGGGGCGTTCTTCATCGCGGCTTCGACGAAGCCCTGGAACTTCTCCTGGGCGCCGGCGGCCTGGGCTTCCAGCAGCTTGCTGATGTCAGCCTGGGTGCTGGAGGCGATTTCATAGACCTGACGGCCGTAGGCGGTGGCCTTCTCGGCGGCCGGCTGCAGCGCGCCCGATTGCAGGGCCAGCAGTTCCTGCGGATCCTTGACGGCCAGCAGCGCCTTGGCGTGGGCAGCCGACTCGTCGAGCGCGGCGCGGGTGACTTGCAGGTTCAGTTCGACCAGCTTCTCGATGCCACCGAAGGCCTTCTGGCCGATCTCGACAGCAGCGTCCAGGTTGGCCTTGCCAGCAGCGGTGAATTGTTCGGTGTTGAACATGATGAGCGTGTCCTTGGTCGTGATGGTGAAGCGAGCGGTGACCGGGCGGAGTGCACGATCAGGTCAGAACCGGGGTCAGGTCGTCTCTGATCGCGATCCCAGATTTTTGCTGCGGTGCAGCATGGATCGCAGTATAGGAGCCGCTCCGGCGAATTCAAGACCAGATGCTGCGCCGCAACATTATTAGGTTGCAAACCCTAATTGAAATTTCATGAATCCAGACTGCTTTCCTGGTTCCGGCTCTGCCCCTGGCCGCGCAGCGCCGAGGTGAGTTCCAGCAGCCGACCGACCCGCGAGCCCATGCGCATCAGCTGCGACAGCGTGCGCGGGTCCAGATGCTGCACATCGTCGAACCAGGTGCTGAGCATGTCGATCAGCTCATGCATGCCACGCATGCGTTCCTGGGCATGGCGGTCGGCCTCGCAGGTCGGCACCTCCAGCAGCGCGTTGCGCAGCATGGTCAGCGTCGGCTCGACCTCGCGGCGGCGCCGCTCCTCGGCCAGACGCCGGAAGATCTCCCAGGTGTCGGCCGGGGCCTCGAAGTAGTCGCGCCGGTCGCCGGGCTGATGGCGCATCTGCACCAGACGCCAGGACTGCAGCTCCTTCAGGCTCATGCTGACATTGGAGCGGCTGATCTGCAGCGCGTCGGTGATCTCGTCGGCGTTGAGCGGCCGCTGCGAGACATAGATCAGCGCGTAGATCTGGCCGACCGTGCGGTTGATGCCCCAGCGGCTGCCCATCTCGCCGAAGTGGGCGACGAAGCTGCGCACCAGCGGGCTCATCAGGTCGGAAGGCTCGGAAGGGGCGGGCATGACACGAACTGCCTTTGAAGGAGGTGATGTTCGTCAATTGTGTACTTGAATTTCAGAAATTTCTGAACACCAAGAAGATAGAATCCGCCACCTAGGGTATTCCGCTAGTCTACGATGAACCTGATCGACGCTCTGGATCTGGCCCCCGCCTCGTCGGCGGTCGAGGGTGTGCTGCGCGAGACGAACTCGCCCGCGCATGAGCGCCATGCCCGTGGCGCGCTGATCTTTCGGCCGGGCCGCTTTGTCACTCCCTTCCTGATCGTCGATGGCGCGATCCGGCTCGACCATCCCACCGCGGACGACAGCACGGTGCTGCTTGCGCTGCCCGGCGATCTGCTCGGTCTCGAGCAGCTGCATGGCCGGCCGCAGTCGACCTTCGGCCGGGCGATCGTCGACACCATCATCGCGCCGCTGGGTCCGATGCCGGACGCGGCCTGGCGCGAACTGCTGGTCAACCGGCTGATCGTGCGCCAGGAGCATGCGGCGCAGCTCGGCCGGCTGCGCTTCGGTCCGGCGCCGGAGCGCATTCGCGCGCTGCTGCTGCTGCTGGCCGGCCGGGCGACCTATGGTCCGCTGCGCTCGACCCAGCAGCCCACCGGGGCCGAGGACGACCGCATGAGCTGCGAGCTGCCGCGCCTGTCCGACATGGCTGCGCTCACCGACATCGCGCCCGAGACCGTCTCTCGGGTGATCTCGAGCATGCGCCGCACCGGCATGATCGCCCGTGAGGCGGGCCGTCGGGTGCGCCTGAGCACCCAGCTGGTCTATGTGGCCGGCGAGATGCCGCGCGGCATGACCCGCAGTCGCACCCGCGAAGAGATCTGAAACAGGAAAAAAACGGGCAAAAAAAACCGGTGGAAGCGAACCTCCACCGGGGAACAAGGTACCGGTCAGCCAACCTGGAAACAGGAAGCCGGGGTACCGAGGAGACAACCAGTCACATGCTCCCGGAGAGGAGCATGCCCAGGACAGATGCGCCCGGTTGGAAAAAGTTCAAGGCCCGACCGCCTCGGACCGGGCCGGGGTCTTCGGCGGGGCAGGGGGCTGGACGATCGCGTCGACCTGGGCGCCGGTGCGATCGACCGCCTGACGCGCGGCCTGCTGCACCCGCTCCATCGCGGCACTGGCTGCGCTGACGGCGGTGCGGACCATCTCGGTCGAGTCGCTGGCCTCGGGCGTGTTCTTCACCGCGGTGTCGACCATGACCAGGATGGTCTGCTGCGCCGCGGCCAGCTGCGCATGGACCAGCCGCTGCACTTCCTTCTGGGTGCCGAGCGCGATCTCGCAGAGCTCGCGGCTGTAGGCCCCCGCCGTCTCGGCCATCGCGGGCATGCGGCCGGCTGCGTTCGGGGACAGGCTGTCGCCGATCGTGCCGCGCATGGTGCGCAGATTGAGCTCGACCAGCTTCTCGATGCCTTCGAAGCTCTTGCGGGTCAGCTCGACCAAGGCGTCGAGACCGGCCTTGTTGGCGGCGGCCAGCTGTTCGGGGGTCAACATGGCGAAGCACTCCGGCTGAGGATGTTCATGCAGGGCACGACGGGGCGGCGCCATGCTGCCGTGCAGCAAACCGCCGGAATGCGGCGCACTGTAGGCCCGGAGTGACCGGCTGGCAAGTCGGGTCGCCGCTCTGGCTGACCTGCATCAGCCTTCAGGAGGCGATCATTCGTGACAGAGCTGACAATTCCTGCATGCAAGCCTTCTATGCCGATCACTTCGTGCTTCCTCTGCCCGCCGGGCACCGCTTCCCGATGGAGAAGTACCGCATGCTGCGCGACCGCATCGCCGCCGAGCTGCCGCAGGTGCGGCTGGCCGAGGCGCTGCCGGCCAGCCGCGGCGAGCTGGCCCTGGCGCATGCGCCGGCCTACATCGACGGCGTCTTTCAAGGCACGCTGCCGGCGGCCGCGCAGCGCGAGATCGGATTTCCCTGGACGCCGATGATGGCCGAGCGCGCCCGGCGCTCGGTCGGCGCGACCATCCAGGCGGCCCGCGCGGCCTTCGCCGAGGGCATCGCCGCCAACCTCGCCGGCGGCACGCACCATGCCAGCGCGGACGCTGGCGGCGGCTACTGCGTCTTCAACGATCTGGCGGTGACCGCGCGGCTGATGCAGGCCGAGTGGCTGCGCCTGCATCCGCGCCAGCCGCTGCGGGTGGCGGTGGTCGACCTGGACGTGCACCAGGGCAACGGCACCGCTGCGATCTTCCGGGGCGACGCCAGCGTCTGGACGCTGTCGATGCACGGCGAGAAGAACTATCCCTTCCGCAAGGTGCCCTCGTGCCTCGACATCGACCTGCCCGACGGCTGCACCGACGCGCCCTACCTGGAGGCGCTCGACCGCGCGCTGGAGGCGATGTGGCAGGCGCACGGCGACACGCCGCCGGGCCTGGTGCTCTACCAGGCCGGCGCCGACCCGTTCGAGGGCGACCGGCTCGGGCGGCTGAAGATCAGCGCCGCCGGCCTGGCCGAGCGCGACCGCCGCGTCTTCGCGGCCTGCCGCGAGCGCGGCATTCCGGTGGTGCTGACGATGGGCGGCGGCTACGGCCATGTGATTGCCGAGACGGTCGAGGTGCAGATGGGCACCTTCCGCGCCGCGCTCCAGACCTGGGAGGCCTGGCGGCCCGTCTGATCCGGGGCCGATCTGAGCCTTCCTCGAAACGGACATCGACCATCATCGACCATTCCTGCAAACCCCAGTTGCCCTGGATGCTGCGGTGCGTCAATGATGCGTCCTGAGGTTTCCTCAATGAATCCAGGAAAGGACCGTTCCCGATGCTCACCGACGATGAACGCCGCGCCGCGGTCGACCAGGCCATCACCTCGCGCCGCTCGATCCGCGCCTTCCTGCCCGAGCCGGTGCCGCGCGAGACGATCGAGGCCATCCTGCAGGTGGCCGCGCGGGCCCCGTCGGGCACCAACACCCAGCCGTGGAAGGTGCATGTGCTGACCGGCGCGGCGCGCCAGCGCCTGTGCGAGCGGCTGCTGGCCGCGCATGACGACCCGCAGGCCAGCGGCCCGCACACCGAGGAATACGCCTACTACCCCTCGCAGTGGGTCTCGCCCTACATCGACCGCCGCCGCAAGGTCGGCTGGGATCTCTACGGTCTGCTGGACATCGCCAAGACCGACAAGGCGCGCATGCACGCGCAGCACGGCCGCAACTATGTCTTCTTCGACGCGCCGGTCGGCCTGATCTTCACCATCGACCGGGTGATGGCGCAGGGCTCCTGGCTCGACTACGGCATGTTCCTCGAGAACATCATGATCGCCGCACGCGGGCGCGGCCTCGACACCTGCGCGCAGGCCGCCTTCACGCCCTACCACCGCCTGATCGCCGAGGAACTCGGCCTGGGTGCGGGTGAAATGGTGGTCTGCGGCATGGCGCTGGGCCGGGCCGATCCGGACGCGATCGAGAACCGCCTGGTGACCGAGCGTGCGCCGGTGGCCGAGTTCACGCGCTTCCACGACTGAATTTCCGCGCTGAAGCGCTACGGCACGTCAACAACACGTACGGGACGGAGCCGATCGGCGCCGACGGATCCAGCCGCTACCATCGCGCGCCATTGCCGATCGGAACCGGAATCCCTGCCATGCGTCTCCTGTCCTTCCTGCGCGGTGCGCTGCCGCGCACACTGCTTCTGCTGGCCGCGCTGTCGCTGCCGACCCTCTCCCATGCGGCCGAGATCGACGGCGCCGCGCTCTCGGCCGCCTGGGCGGTGCCCTTCGCCGGGCTGCTGCTGTCGATCGCGCTGTGTCCGCTGATCGTGCCCTCGGTCTGGCATCACCACTACGGCAAGATCGCCGCGGGCTGGGCACTGGCCTTCCTGCTGCCTTTTGCGGCGGTCTTCGGCGCCGGCATGGCCGGCGTGACGCTGGTGCATGCGCTGGTGGCCGAGTACATCCCCTTCATCATCCTGCTGACCGCGCTCTACACCGTGGCCGGCGGCATCCACATCCGGGGCAACTTCCATGGCAGCCCCGGCTTCAATGCGCTGCTGATGGTGATCGGCGCGGTGCTGGCGAGCTTCATGGGCACCACCGGCGCCTCGATGCTGATGATCCGTCCGCTGATCCGGGCCAACGACAACCGCCGCCACAACGCGCATGTCTTCGTCTTCTTCATCTTCATCGTCAGCAATGCCGGCGGCTCGCTGACGCCGCTGGGCGATCCGCCGCTCTTCCTGGGCTTCCTGAAGGGCGTGGACTTCTTCTGGACCGCACAGCACATCTTCCCGGAAACGCTGTTCCTGGTCGGCGCACTGCTGGCGATCTTCCTGGCGATCGACACGGTGATCTACCGCCGCGAAGGCGTGACCCGCGCCGATCCGACGCCGGATGATCCGCGCTTCGGCCTCGAAGGCGGCATCAACCTGGCGCTGCTGGGCGCGGTGGTCGCGCTGGTGCTGATGAGCGGCCTGTGGAAGCCGGGCACCGGGCTGGAGGTGGCGGGCGCCCGACTGGGTCTCGAGCAGATCGTGCGCGACCTCGGTCTGGTGGTGGTGACGGTGCTGTCGCTGAAGCTCACCACCCAGGCGGTGCGCGAGGCCAACCAGTTCAACTGGGCGCCGATGGAGGAGGTCGCCAAGCTCTTTGCCGGCATCTTCCTGACGATCGCGCCGGTGCTGGCGATGCTCAAGGCCGGCGAGCAAGGCGCGTTCGCAGAAGTCGTGCGCGCGGTCACCGGGCCGGACGGCCAGCCGCTGCCGCTGATGTACTTCTGGGCCTCGGGCCTGCTGTCGTCCTTCCTGGACAACGCGCCGACCTATCTGGTCTTCTTCAACCTGGCCGGCGGCGATCCGCAGGTGATGATGACCACGCTGGCGCCGGTGCTGGCGGCCATCTCGGCCGGGTCGGTCTTCATGGGCGCCAACAGCTACATCGGCAACGCACCCAACCTGATGGTGAAGGCGATCGCGGAAGATCGCGGCGTGAAGATGCCCAGCTTCTTCGGCTACATGGTCTGGAGCTTCGGCATCCTGGTGCCTCTGTTCGTGCTGATGTCCTTCATCTGGTTCCGCTGAGCGCATCACGTCGCATCACGCGGGCCTGTCGTCCACGCCGCACCGCCCATGCCATGAAGCAACGCCCAGCCCTGCTGATCACCCGCCGCATCTTTCCCGAGGTCGTCGCGCGCCTGCGCGAGCATTTCGAGGTGCAGACCAACGAGGCCGACGCCGTCTGGCGCCGCGACGAGCTGATCGCGCGGCTGCAGGGCAAGGCGGGCGTCTTCGTCACCACGTCCGAGCCGATCGACGCCGGTCTGCTGGCGGCCTGCCCGGAGCTGCGCGCGGTCTGCTCGATGGCGGTGGGCTACAACAACATCGATGTGGCCGCCTGCCGGGCGCGCGGCGTGATGGTGACCCACGCGCCCGACGTGCTGACCGAGACCACCGCCGACTTCGGCTTCGCGCTGCTGCTGGCGGCCGCGCGCCGCGTCGGCGAGGCCGAGCGGCTGCTGCGCCGCGGCGAGTGGACGAAATGGTCGGTCGACTTCATGGCCGGCGCCGACGTGCATGGCGCGACGCTGGGCATCCTCGGCATGGGCCGCATCGGCCAGGCCATCGCCCGACGCGGCGCGCTGGGCTTCGGCATGAAGGTGATCTACCACAACCGCTCGCGCCTGCCGCAGGACACCGAGGCCGCGCTGGGCGGGGCCGAGCGGGTCGAGCTGGACGCGCTGCTCGAGCGCAGCGACCATCTGATGATCGTCGTGCCCTACGGCCCGGCGACCCACCATGTGATCGGCGCGGCCCAGCTGGCGCGCATGAGACGCGGCGCGGTGCTGGTCAACATCGCGCGCGGCGGCGTGGTGGACGATGCCGCGCTGGCGATGGCACTGCGCTCGGGCCACATCGGCGCAGCGGGCCTGGATGTCTTCGAGGGCGAGCCTGCGGTGCATCCGGCGCTGCTGGACCTGCCCAACACCGTGCTCACGCCCCACATCGCCAGTGCCAGCGAGCCCACCCGCCGCGCGATGGCCAACCTGGCCGCTGACAACCTGATCGGCCTGCTGGCGACCGGGCAGGGCGCGAAGACGCCGGTGCCTGAAATGCGCGGCTGACGCGGCGGGCTCAGGCCCTGCTGCGGCTTGAGCGCATCGGCCGGTTCTTGCGTGTCTTGCCCCCCGCAGTCGCCGTCGCGGCCTGTCGCGCCAGGCGGACATCGAGCTGCCGCACCGCGGTGGCCGCGCCGACTGCGGTCGGCAGCAGTTCGACCGGTGCGGCAGCCGGCACCAGGACCGAGGACAGATCGCTGGTGGCCGGCGTGCCCAGCGCCAGCGCCAGCATCGGCAGACCCAGCGCCAGGGCGGGCAGCCGGTTCAGGCGGCGGTGCAGACGGTAGCGGGCGCGCTGCCGTGGCGGCTCGGCCAGACGGCGCGGCGCGGACGAGATCGGCGCCAGCCGCAGCCCCTGCAGGCCCGCCGAGCGGCGCAGCACCTGGGGCGGCCGCCGCTCCTGAGGCACCCGCCACAGACCGAGCCGACCGAACCAGCGGCCCGGCGCCGCCTGGCTGGTGGCCACCACCAGCGGCACCGCCAGCATCAGCGGCACCGTCAGCAGCGCCAGCCGCAGCGCCATCGCCGGCTCGATCAGCACCAGCACGGCGGTCAGTGCGGTCGCGCCCAGCGTCCACGGGCCCAGACGCTGCCAGGCCTCGCGCCAGTCGATGGCATGGCTGCGGCGCAGCGGCGACTTCCATTCCAGCTTCCAGCCCGCCAGCGCCACCAGCACGAACAGCGAGTGCGCGACCATGCGCACCGGCGCCTGCAGCGTGGCCAGCAGCGCCTCGAGCAGTGCGCCGCCCAGCAGCGCGCGCCGCCCGCCGAAGGCCGCCGTCTCGCCGCGCTGCCACACCGCCAGCACGCCCAGCAGGCGCGGCAGCAGCAGCATGACGCCGGTCATCAGCCACAGGCCAAGCATCGCGGGGTTCTCGCTGCTGCCCGGCAGCAGCGCAGCGTCGCCGCCGGTCAGGCCGAGCACCACATAGGCCAGCCACAGCGGCGCGCTCAGGTAGGACATCGCGCCGGTGGCGAAGAGCGCGCGGTGCACCGGGCGCAGCCCCGGCTCGGCGATCAGGCGGGCGTTCTGCAGATTGCCCTGGCACCAGCGGCGGTCGCGCTGCAGCTCGTCGAGCAGGTCGCCGGGGAGCTGCTCGTAGCTGCCGTCGAGCTCGGGCACCAGCCAGACTTCGAAGCCGGCGCGGCGCATCAGCGCCGCCTCGACGAAGTCGTGCGACAGGATCTCGCCCGAGAGGCCGCCGCGGCCCGGCAGCCGCGCCAGCGCGCAGTGCTTCATGAAGGGCTCGACGCGCAGGATGGCGTTGTGGCCCCAGTAGTGCGAGTCGCCGAGCTGCCAGAACTGCAGGCCATGCACATAGAGCCGGCCGAGCACCCGGCTGGCGTACTGCTGCGCACGGGCATGCAGGCTCTGCTGGCCGCAGCCCACCGGCGCGGTCTGGGCGATGCCGACCTGCGGGTGGGCTTCCATCAGGTCGACCAGCTGCGTCAGGCAGCGGCCGGTCATGACGCTGTCGGCGTCGAGCACCACCATGTAGCGGAAGGCGCGGCCCCAGCGCCGACAGAAATCGGCGACATTGCCGGCCTTGCGGCCGCTGCGGCGCCGGCGCCAGCGGTAGTGCACCGGCGGCAGACCGTCCTGGCGTGCCTGCGCGGCCAGACGCTGCCAGGCCTGCTGCTCGTCGGCCAGCAGGCCCGCGTCGCGGGTGTCCGACAGCACGAAGAACTCGAAGCCCGCGCTGCGCCCGGTGCGCGCCAGCGACTCGGCGGTGGCGCGCAGGCCGGCGAAGACCGCCTCCACATCCTCGTTGCAGATCGGCATGATGATGGCGGTGCGTGCGGCTGGGTCGGGCACACCGTCGGTGCGGACCGACAGCGCCTGCGCATCGCCCGTCAGCAGCCGGCGCCAGCCCATCAGCGCGGTCACGAAGCCGGCCGAGACCCAGGCGAACAGCAGCGCCAGCAGCGCCGAGCGGGCCAGCTCGGCCAGACCCATCTCGGCCGGAGAGCGATGCGACCACTGCAGGCCCAGCGCCAGCAGCGTGACCGCCAGCATGGCCAGGCCGAGCGCGCCGCGCCGGCGCTGCGCCGCGCCCTGCCAGGCCGGCGGCGGGCCGAGGTCGCGGGCCGGGCCGGCCAGCCCCTTGAGCCCGCGGCGCCAGCCCTGCCACGGCTGCGGCGTCATGTGGCCGCGCACCAGCGCCGGCATGGCGGATGGCATGACGGATGTCCTGAAGTGCTTTGTCATCGTTTCTGTTCTCCCTCGGGTGGCAGCGCCAGGCTCCAGGTCTCGGTCAGCACGTCGCGGCCCTGCATCAGGTAGCCGCGCAGCTCGACCGGCCGGTCGGCGCGCAGGCGCTCGGCGCGCAGCGTCATGCGCCAGCCCGGCGTCTGTCCTCCAGCCTGTCCGCCCGCCTGCGGGTGCGGCTGGACCCGCACCTCGCGGATGCGGGCATTGGCCAGCGCCTCGACCTGCGGGCGCACCGGCTCGGCACCGGCGCCGGTGCGCACCGCGTCCAGCGCCGGACCGGCGAAGTCGACATGGAACTGCAGCTCGTCGCCCTGGGCGGTGTCGTAGCCGTGGCCGCGGCGGGTCTGCACCGTCCAGCCGCCCGGACGCGCCGGCGGCTGCTCGCTGAACCAGTGCAGCGTGTAGGCCAGATCGATCGGCTGCAGCGGCGCGCCCGGCGCCGGCAGCGTCTCGGGCACCCAGTAGGCGGCGATGTTGTCGTGCGTCTCGTCGGGCGTCTGGAACTGCAGCAGCTCGACGCGGCCGGGGCCCCAGTCGCCGCGGGGCTCGACCCAGGCGCTCGGGCGGCGCTCGTAGTGCGCCTCCAGATCCTCGTAGCTGGCGAACCGGCGGTCGCGCTGCAGCAGGCCGAAGCCGCGCAGCGCCTGCGGCCCGTCGAGCATGAAGGAAGTGACGAAGGCGCCGGCGCGCGGATTGTTCAGCGGCCGCCAGATCCACTCGCCGCGGCCGGTCAGGATCTGCAGGCCGTCGGAGTCATGCACCTCGGGGCGGAAGTCGCCAGGACGTGGCTGGTTCTCGCCGGACAGGAACATGCTGGTCAGCGGCGCCAGACCCAGCGTGGCGACCCGGCCGCGCAGGAACAGCCGCGCCTGCACCTCCACCCGGGTCGTGCCTTCGGGGCGGCGGCCCGGCGTGATGTCGAAGCGGTAGGCGCCGGTCACCCGCGGCCCGACCAGGCGCGCATACAGCGTCATGCGCGTCGCGTCGGGCGCAGGCTTCTCGAGCCAGAAGCGGTCGAAGCGCGGAAATTCCTCGCCCTGGCCGCCGGTGGTGTCCACCGCCAGGCCGCGGGCCGACAGGCCGTACTGCTGGCCGGCCCCCAGCGCGCGGAAATAGCTCGCGCCCAGGAAGACGATCAGCTCGTCGCGGTAGTCCGGACGGTTCAGCGCGGTGTGCAGTCGAAAGCCCGCGACCTCGGCCGCCGCACCCGGGCGGACCAGCGCCGGCAGCTTTGCGGCATTGCGGCCGTAGTCGAAGGCGGAGGCCGGCACCTGCAGCGGCTGCACCCGGCCCTGCGCGTCGATCTCCTCGATCTGCAGCGGCTGCGAGAAGCCCCGTCCGGCATGGAAGAACATCAGCTCGAAGGGCCGGTCCTGCCACAGCGCCCGCTCCGGGCGGAAGCGGATGTCGCGGTAGTCGTCATAGCTCAGGTCGAGCAGCGCGCGGTGGCGGCTGGGCGGCGCGTCTCGCCAGGGCTGCAGCGCCAGCGCGCGGGCCTCGGCCGCGACCTCGTCGAAGCCGAAGGCCAGGGCAGCGCTGGCCGCACCGAAGGTCTGGGCGATGACGAACAGGCCGCTCAGGATGGACCGGGCCTGCATGCGCCGCCGTGAATGCGGTGCCGCTCGGCGATACTCCCGGGTGCTTGGCGAATCTTTCAGAACCGGCCTCCATGCATGTCTGTTTCATTGCAGTCTGGAGAGCAAAAATTAAGGTTTTCCCGGATCGCCGGCGATCGACATTCATGCTGAGCCTTGGCTTAAGCGCGAACAAATCTGATACAAATGGACGACAGCTGGCCCCTGGACGCCAGCAGACTGGAAGGCCCGCGATGACCTTGCGACGACACCACCGCTTCACCCACCGCCTGCGCGTGCGCTGGGCCGAGGTCGATGCCCAGCGCATCGTCTTCAACGGGCACTATCTGATGTACTTCGACACCGCGATGGGCGAGTACTGGCGCGCGCTGGGGCTGCCCTACGAATCGGCGATGGCGCGGCTCGGCGGCGATCTCTATGTGCGCAAGACCACGCTCGACTACCACGCCAGCGCACGCTACGACGAGCTGCTCGACATCCATGTGCGCTGCGAGCACATCGGCAACACCTCGATGCGCATGCACTGCGTGGCCTACCGCGCCGACACGTTGCTGGTCAGCGGCGAGCTGGTCTATGTCTTCGCCGATCCGCAGACCCAGCAGAGCCGGCCGATCCCGACCAGCCTGCGCGATCTGGTGCTCGACTTCGAGGCCGGCGCCGAGATGCTCGACATCCAGGTCGGCCCCTGGCCGCAGCTCGGGCTGTCAGCTCGCGAGGTCCGCGAGGAGGTCTTCGTACGCGAGCAGGGCATCCCGAAGGATCTGGAGCTCGACGAGGCGGACCAGACCGCGGTGCATGCGTTGGTCATCAACCATCTGGGCATGCCGCTGGCCACCGGCCGGCTGACCCGGCTGGAGCCGGGCGTCTCGCGCATGGGGCGCATGGCGGTGGTGGCGTCGATGCGAGGCAGCTCGGTCGGCAGCCGGGTGGTGCGCGCGCTGCTGCAGGCCGCGCACGATCAGGGCGACCACACCGTGCTGCTGCATGCCCAGCAGTCGGCGGTGCCGTTCTACCGTCGCTTCGGTTTTGTCGAAACCGGACCGCACCATGAGGAAGCGGGCATCGTGCATGTGACGATGGTGCGCCGCCTGGATGATCTCAGCGCCGGGAGGGGCTCGCCGGTGCTCTCGGGCGGGCCGGCTTGAGCAGGCCGCGCACCCGGGGCATGACCACCCGGGCGGTCGGTGCGGCGGCAGTCTCGGCGCTGTCGCGCTCGTCGAGCGCCTCGTCGCGCACCGGCGAGTCGAGGCTGCCGCGGTGCGCACGCATGCGCGTCTCGACCAGCACCGGCTCGGTCTGGTAGCGCGGCGGCCAGTCCTTCAGCGTGGCACGGCGCATCAGCGCCAGGCCGGGGCCGGCCGGATGGCTGCGCTCGTACACCTGGGTGAGCAGATGGCGGCCGACCCGCTCGGTGATCAGCACCGTCGAGCAGCGGGTGCCGTAGCGGCCGTCGGCGGTACGCACGAAGATCGACGACAGCTCGCGCTCGAGCGCGAGCGGCACGCCGGTCGAGGGCAGCTGCGCATCGGGCGCGATCTGGCGATCGGCCAGCAGCGCCAGCAGCTGCTGGGCCAGCAGGTCGGCGGCCGGGGCGGCGGCGGCGCTGCCAGCCGCCTCGGCGGTGGCTGCGGCCATCGCGGCATCGACCTGGGCGCGCAGCCGCGACACCTTCGGCCAGGGCTCGTCGAGACCGCCGTTGGACAGGCCGAACAGGCCGCGCTCCAGACGCACCGGCGAGCGGGCGTGGTTGCTCATCCACCAGCAGTCGCCGCGCGCGAAGTCGGCCGCGATCAGGTTGAAGCCGTTGTGGCCGCGCAGCGCGCTGCGCACCCAGAAGCGGTCGGGTGGACTCTCGGTCGTCAGCCATTCCGGCACCAGGCGACCGCGCGAGGGCGCCGTGTCCTCATGGCGCGACGGGTTGCGCACATTGGTCAGCAGCGCCAGCCGGCCGGCCGAGCTCAGGCCCAGCCAGGTGCCGCCCGAGGACTGGTCGCGCCCCGACAGCACCTCGGTCTCGCTGGCGGGCGGCATCCACCAGCCCATGCGCGTCGCCGGTCGGTCGAAGAACTCGTCGCGGTTCGAGACAAGCACCAGCGGAAAGCGCCGGCTGTGGTCAATCGCAAGAACGGCGATGCACATCGGGGTGGGGCAGTTCGGTGAACAGCTCGGTGAAGACTTCGACATGCCGCGGACCGATCCGGGTGGAGGGCCACGACGACAGCAGTTCCTCAATATCCGTCACCATCGCCGCCTGCAAGCCGTCCGGATGGTGGTGGATCTCCATGATGGTGAGCATTCCATCACGGGATTCCGGCCTTCTCAACCACCGGCTGCGCAGGCCCGGGCAGCGAGCCGCCAGCCGAGGTACCAGCTCGTCCAGCTCGGAGGCGAAGGCCTGGGCATCCGCCTCGGCGATGCGGTAGTAGATGTAGAGCTCCACGCGGCAACGCGGGTCGATGGTTGTCAGGCCGATGTCGGGGCAGCGGCCTCGTGCGGCAGCGCGTAGGGCAGCGGCAGCAGCGCCAGCAGCGGGCCGTCGGCCGCGCCCAGATGCAGCGTGCCCGACTGCGTGACCGCGATCTTCAGCTCGGCCAGCGCCGCATGGCTGCTGCCGGACAGCTCCGGCGCCGCCGCGGCGATCACGCCGGCGGGCTGGCCGGCATCCTCGCTCCAGAAGATCTCCTGGCCGGGCTGCATGGGCACGGTGGCCCCGAGCAGGAAGCCGCGCCGCTTGAGCTTGCCCAGGTACTGGCTGCGCGCCACCACTTCCTGGCCGGGATAGCAGCCCTTGCGGAAGTCGACGCCGCCGACCAGCTCGTAGTTCAGCATCTGCGGCACGAACTGGCCGGAGGTCGCGGCGTTCACCTGTGCCACGCCGGTGGCCAGCTCCAGACGCGCCCACTGCGACGGCTGCAGCGCCGGCAGCGCGGCCAGCACCGCCTCGGCCTGCGCGATCGGGCCGATCCACAGCCAGACCGGCACGTCGGCGCCGTCCAGCCGGGCCGGCTGCAGCCGGATGACCATCGCGCCGTCGCGATCGGCCTTGTCCCAGGGCGCGGCCGGTGCGCTCTCGCCCAGCCAGGCGGCGGCACGGGCGCCGGCCAGGCCGACCACCGCCAGCTCCGCGCTGGCGTCCGACAGCTTCGCCTTGGCGCGCAGCACGAACATCGACAGGCGCTTGAGCGTGGGCGCCAGCACATCGGCGCTCAGGCTCAGCCACAGCTCCTCGGGGCCGCTGCGGGCGAAGACCAGGCTGGCGAGCATGCGGCCCTGCGGACTGCAGTAGGCGCCCAGACGCGCCTGGGCGCTGCCGAGCCGGCTGACATCGTTGCTGAGCTGGCCATGCAGGAAGCTGGCGGCATCGGCGCCGACGGCGCGAATGACGCCACGGTCGGTCAGGCGGCAGGCACCGCCGGACGGCAGGGGAGAGTTCGGGGTCGAGGTGTCCATGAGCGTCATTATGATGAGCGGCTATGCATCGTGCTGTCACTCTGTCATCCCCGGCTGTCATGGCGGCCCGCGATCTGTCATGAAACGGTTTCGTCGCTGGGTGATCGGCGGGGCCGCGCTGGCCATCGCCCTGGTCCTGGCGCTGGCCGCCGCCGCCAGCTGGGTGCTGTCGCCGATGCCTCAGGTGTCGCCGCCGGGCCAGTCGGGCGCTGCGGTCGAGCTGGATGTGCAGCCCGGGCGCTCGCCGCGCCAGATCGCCGCCGATGCGGTCGAGGCCGGTCTGCAGGTCTCGCCCTGGCTGCTCTACCAGTGGTTCCGCTGGTCGGGCGATGCCCGGCTGATCCGCGCCGGCAGCTACGAGATCGAGCCCGGCACCAGCCCGCGCGAGCTGCTGCGCAAGCTGGTCGACGGAGACCAGACGCTGGCGCGGGTGCGACTGATCGAGGGCTGGACGCTGCGCCAGCTGCGCGCCGAGCTGGCACGCGCGCCGGCGCTGCGGCCCGACAGCAGCGCGATGAGCGACGAGCAGCTGATGAGCGCGATCGGCGCCACGGCCGGCACCGCCGCCGAAGGCCGCTTCTTTCCCGACACCTATGCCTATGCGCCGGGCAGCAGCGATCTGGCGGTGCTGCGCCGCGCGCATGCGGCGATGGAGCGCCGGCTGCAGGCGGTCTGGGCCCAGCGCCCGGCCGACTCGCCGCTGCGCGATCCGGCCGAGCTGCTGACGCTGGCCTCGATCATCGAGAAGGAGACCGGCCGCCATGAGGACAGGCCGCTGGTCGCCGCCGTCTTCATCAACCGGCTGAGAATCGGCATGCCGCTGCAGACCGATCCGACGGTGATCTACGGCCTGGGGCCGTCCTTCGACGGCAATCTGCGCAAGCGCGATCTGCAGGCCGACACCCCGTTCAACACCTACACCCGCAAGGGTCTGCCACCGACGCCGATCGCGATGCCGGGCCAGCAGTCGCTGGAGGCGGCGATCTGGCCGGCGAGCAGCCGGGCGCTCTACTTCGTCGCCCGTGGCGACGGCAGCAGCCAGTTCAGCGAGACGCTGGCCGACCATAATCGCGCCGTCGACCGCTACCAGCGCGGCGCGGCCGCCCGCTGAGGCGGTGCGGCTCCATCTTCTTCCGTCGTTTTCCGCCGACTTGACCGCTTCATGTCCCAGTCCTGTGCCGCTCCCGATCCCGCCTTGCTGGCCGGACGCTTCATCACCATTGAGGGCATCGACGGTGCCGGCAAGTCCACCCAGGTCGAGCGGGTGGCCGCGCGCTGGCGTGCGGCCGGCCTGGAGGTGGTGCGCACCCGCGAGCCCGGGGGCACGCCGCTGGCCGAATCGCTGCGCGAGCTGGTGCTGCACCGCACGATGGACACGCTGACCGAGACGCTGCTGGTCTTCGCCGCACGTCGCGACCATCTGCGCGAGGTGGTGGAGCCGGCGCTGGCGCGCGGCGCGGTGGTGCTGTGCGACCGCTTCACCGATGCGACCTTCGCCTACCAGGGCGGCGGGCGCGGCTTCGACCTGGCGGTGCTGGCGCAGCTCGAGCACTGGGTCCAGCAGGGCCGTCAGCCCGACCTGACCTTCTGGTTCGATCTGGCGCCCGAGATCGCCGCGCGCCGCCGCGCTGCCGCCCGCGCGCCCGACCGCTTCGAGAGCGAGGACATCGCCTTCTTCGCCGCGGTGCGCGAGGGCTATGCGCGGCGCTTCGACGCCACGCCGCAGCGTGTCGCCCGCATCGACGCGGAATGCACGCCCGAAGCGGTCGCCGCGCAGATCGATGCCGCGCTGGAGGCGCGCGGGTGGTGAGTTCGGCATTGCATCCCTGGCTGGACACGCCGCTGCGCGAGGCGCTGTCGCATCAGCAGGCCCATGCGCTGCTGGTGCAGGGCGCGCAGGACCGCGGGCCGCTGGATTTCTCGATCGCGCTGGCCCGGGCCTGGCTGTGCGAGACCCCGGCCCGCCAGCGGCCGGGCGGACTGGCCTGCGGCCGCTGCGGCGGCTGCCATCTGGTGGACGAGCGCTCGCACCCGGACCTGCGTCTGCTGGTGCCGGAGTCGCTGCGGGCCGCCGCCGGCCTGCCGGCCGACGAGGCGGGCGAGAGCAGCAGCGCCAAGACCCGCAAGCCCAGCCGCGAGATCAAGGTCGACGCGGTGCGCGCGGCGCTCGAGTTCATCGGTCTGACCCCGTCGCGGGCGGGCCTGAAGGTGCTGCTCATCCATCCGGCCGAGGAGCTCAATCTGGTCGCGGCCAATGCGCTGCTCAAGACGCTGGAGGAGCCGCCCGGCCCGATGCGCTTCGTGCTGGGCTGCGGTGCGCCCCAGACGCTGCTGCCGACCCTGCGCAGCCGCTGCCAGAGCGTGGTGCTGCCGCGCCCGGACCGCGAGGCCGCGCTGGCCTGGCTGCAGGCGCAAGGGCTGCAGGATGCGGCGATCGTGCTCGATGCCTGCGGTGGCGAGCCGCTGCGCGCGCTCGAGCAGGCCCGCGAGGGCCGCGATGCCGAGGCGTGGCGGCGCTTTCCGTCGCAGGTGATGCAGGGCGACGGTGCGGGCCTGGCCGGCTGGCCGCTGCCGGTGCTGGTCGAGGCGCTGCAGCGCCTGTGCGAGGACCGGCTGCGTCAGGCGCTCGGTCTGCCGGCGCGCTCCTTCCCGCAGCTCGAGCCGCTGAAGGCACCGGTGGCGACCACGCGCATGATCGCCACGCTGACCGAGACCGCCGCCTGGCTGCGCACCCGCGCCGCCCAGGCCGATCACCCGTGGAGCGCGCCGCTGGCGATCGAGGCGCTGCTGCAGCGCACCCGCAGCGCGCTGGACGCACGGTCACGGCCGCTCTGAGCGCAAGCGGACCGCCGTTGCGCCGAACGATGCATTACCCTCCTGCGCACTCCCCCGATCAAGCACACCCATGAGCAGCGAATTCAATTCCCGGTCCGGCTCGATGCCGTTTCAGCCCGCCGCTGGCGCCAATCCGCCACCCGCACCGCGGCCCAGCGTCATCCAGCTGGTCTTCAAGGAAAAGGGCGCGCTCTATGCGGCCTACATCCCGCTGTTCGCCGAAGGCGGCCTCTTCGTGCCGACCACCCGCGACTACCGGCTGGGCGATGATGTCTACCTGCTGCTGACGCTGCCCGAGGATCCCCAGCGCTATCCGGTGGCCGGCAAGGTCGCCTGGGTCACGCCGCCGAATGCCTCGGGCGGACGCACCCAGGGCGTGGGCGTGCGCTTTCCCGTCGACGAGAAGACCCGGGTGCTGCGGGTGCGCATCGAGGAAATCCTCGGCACCGCGATCCACTCGCCCAAGCCGACGCAGACCATCTGAAGCCGAACTTCGTCTCCATCCCTGTTCCCATGTTCATCGATACCCACTGCCACCTGACATTCCCCGAGCTGCGCGAGCGCTGGGACGACATCCGCGCGGCGATGCGCGCGGCGCAGGTGGAGCGCGCCATCGTCATCTGCACGACGATCGAGGAGTTCGACACCGTGCACGCGCTGGCCGCGCAGCACGACTTTCTCTGGTGCACCGTCGGCGTCCATCCGGACAACGAGGATGTGCACGAGCCCGACGTGGCCGAGCTGGTGCGCCTGGGTCGGCGCGACCGGGTGGTGGCGGTGGGCGAATGCGGCCTGGACTACTACCGCCTGGGCGAGCGCACGCTGGCCGACATGGAGTGGCAGCGCGAGCGCCTGCGCACCCATGTGCGCGCCGCGCGCGAGCTGGGTCGCCCGCTGGTGATCCACACCCGCAGCGCCGCCGAGGACACGCTGCGCATCCTGCGCGAGGAGAACGCGGCCGAGGTCGGCGGCGTCTTCCACTGCTTCACCGAGACCCTCGAGGTCGCCCGCGCGGCGCTGGACCTGAACTTCTCGATCTCCTTCTCGGGCATCCTGACCTTCAAGAATGCCGCCTACCTGCGCGACATCGCCGCGCTGGTGCCGCTGGAGCGCTGCCTGATCGAGACCGACAGCCCCTATCTGGCGCCGGCGCCGCACCGCGGCAAGCTCAACACCCCGGCGCTGGTGCCCTTCGTGGCCCGGCAGCTCGCCGAGATCAAGGGGCTGGAGCTGGAGACGGTCGCGCGCGCGACCTGGGACAACGCCTCGCGCATGTTCGCGCTGCCGGACTGAGACGGCCTTGGGCCGCTATCGACTCAGCAGCCGATTGACCAGCTCCGGCGTGGTGGCCGCCTCGTACTTGCGCATCAGCCGGGCGCGGTAGACATCGACGGTGCGCGGGCTGATGCCCAGATGCCGGCCGATCAGCTTGCTGGTCAGCCCCTCGACCAGCAGCGCGGCGATCTCGCGCTCGCGCGGGGTCAGGTCGGACTGGATGCGGCGCTTCTGCGACAGGTCCTCGAAGGTCCAGATGCCGGCCGCATGCGGATCCTGCGGATCGAGCGCGCGGCCGCTGACATGGCACCAGAACAGCTCCTGCTGGCCGGGCGCGGCATGCAGGCGCTTCATCACCCGGTCGTCGGCATAGCGGCCCTCGGCATCGAGGCTGGCGACGATGCGCTGGCCGGTGCGCTCGAACTCGGCGCTGCTCGGGTAGAGCACCTCGAAGCTCTGGTGGATCAGCTCGTCGCGGCGCGCACCGAACATGTCCAGCACCAGGCGGTTGCAGTCCACCATCAGCCTATGGCGCGACAGCACCAGGCCGACAGGGGCGAGATCGAAGGCAATCCGGTAATCCAGCTCAACCATTACTCAATTCTACGTAGCCCCTACGTAAGGCATTACGCATTACAGTCTGCCCGTCCGAATTTTCCGGAGACAGAGCGCATGAACAAGGTTTACCCGAGCGCCGCAGCGGCGCTGGAAGGCATCGTCCGCGATGGTCAGCTGATCGCCGTCGGCGGCTTCGGCCTGTGCGGCATTCCCGAGGCCCTGATCGACGCGCTGCGCGACAGCGGCGTCAAGGACCTGTCGGTCATCTCGAACAATGCCGGCGTCGACGGCTTCGGTCTGGGCAAGCTGCTCGAGACGCGCCAGATCAGGAAGATGATCTCGAGCTATGTCGGCGAGAACAAGGAGTTCGAGCGCCAGTACCTGGCCGGCGAGCTGGAGCTGGAGTTCACGCCGCAGGGCACGCTGGCCGAGAAGCTGCGCGCCGGCGGCGCCGGCATTCCGGCCTTCTTCACCAAGACCGGCGTGGGCACGCTGGTGGCCGAGGGCAAGGAGCTGCGCCAGTTCGATGGCGAGACCTATGTGATGGAGCGCGCGCTGACGCCCGAAGTGGCGCTGGTCAAGGCCGATGTCGCCGACATGTCGGGCAATCTGCGCTTCAACAAGACCGCCCGCAATTTCAATCCGGCCGCGGCGATGGCCGGCAGGATCTGCGTCGTCGAGGTCGAGCGCATCGTGCCGACCGGCGCGATCGAGCCGGACGACGTGCATCTGCCGGGCATCTATGTGCACCGCATCGTGCACAACCCGACGCCCGAGAAGCGCATCGAGAAGCGCACCATTCGCGATCGCAAGTAATTCGAAGCCCCCTAGGAGAGCATTCATCATGGCCTGGACCCAAGACCAGATGGCCGCCCGTGCGGCGCAGGAACTGCAGGACGGCTTCTACGTCAACCTCGGCATCGGCATCCCGACGCTGGTGGCCAACCACGTGCCCGACCACATCGAGGTGTGGCTGCAGAGCGAGAACGGCATGCTGGGCATCGGCCCCTTCCCGTACGACGACGAGGTCGATCCCGACCTGATCAACGCCGGCAAGCAGACGGTCACCACGCTCAAGGGCTCGTCGATCTTCGGCAGCCACGAGAGCTTCGCGATGATCCGCGGCGGCAAGATCAATCTGTCCATCCTGGGCGCGATGCAGGTCACCGACAAGGGCGATCTCGCCAACTGGATGATTCCCGGCAAGATGGTCAAGGGCATGGGCGGCGCGATGGACCTGGTCGCCGGCGTCAAGCGCGTGATCGTGCTGATGGAGCATGTCGCCCGCAAGAAGGATGGCACCACCGACCTGAAGATCCTGCCGCAGTGCACGCTGCCGCTGACCGGCCAGGGCGTGGTCGACCGCATCATCACCGATCTGGGCGTGATGGACGTGACGCCCGAAGGTCTGAAGCTGGTCGAGCTGGCACCGGGCGTGACCCGCGAGGAGATCCAGTCGAAGACCGGCGTGCCGCTGATCTGACCTGATCTGAACTGAACTGAACGGGCGGGCTCAGCCGCGCCGGATCCAGTGTCCGGCGCTGAGCAGCTCATGCGGCCGGAAGCGCTCCTTGTAGGCCATCTTGGCGCTGCTCTCGATCCAGTAGCCGAGATAGACATGGGGCAGCTTCAGGGCGCGCGCCTGCTCGATCTGCCACATGACGTTGAAGGTGCCGTAGCTGGCACCGGTGTCGTCCGGGTCGTAGAAGGTGTAGACCGCCGACAGGCCGTCGTTGAGCACATCCAGGATCGAGACCATCTTCAGCGCGCCCGGCCGGCCATCGGCCAGTGGCGGCGCGCGGAACTCCACCAGCCGCGAGTTGACCCGGCTCTGCAGCAGGAACTGGGTGTACTGGTCGACCGAGTCCTGGTCCATGCCGCCGCCACTGTGGCGGGCGGTCTGGTATTTCAGATAGAGCGCGTAGTGCTCCGGCACGAAGCGCAGCCGGGTGACCGCCACCTGCAGGTCGGCATGATCGCGCCAGGCGCGGCGCTGGCTGCGGCTGGCGCGGAAATCGTTCACCGGAATGCGCAGCGGCAGACAGGCGCGGCAGCCATCGCAGTGCGGCCGGTAGGTGAACAGGCCGCTGCGGCGGAAGCCCGCGGCCACCAGACCGGAGTAGGTGTCGGCGTTGATCAGGTGCGATGGCGTGGCCACCTGCGACCGCGCCATGCGGTCGGCCAGATAGCTGCAGGCATACGGCGCGGTGGCGTAGAACTGCAGTTCGGCGAGGGGAAGATCCTGAGGGTGCGTCACGCGGGATCGGGCAGACGGTTCATCAGTGGATCGGCCTCGGGGCCGGCCTCGAGCGGCAGCTGCCGCCACAGTTCGCGATGATAGGTCCACTGGCCGGGTGATGGCAGCTCCACCACCTGATCCAGATGGCTGACGAACACCTCGCGCGCGACCGGTGCCGCACCCATCGAGGCCAGATGGCGGGTCTGCTGCTGGCAGTCGATCCAGTCGATGCCCGTCCGCCGGCAGAAGGCCACCAGCGCAGCCAGCGCGATCTTCGACGCGTCGGTGCTGCGCGCGAACATCGATTCGCCGTAGAACATCCGCCCCTGGCAGACGCCGTAGAGGCCGCCGACCAGCTCGCCGTCGATCCAGGTCTCGAAGGAATGCACCTCGCCGGCGGCATGCCACTGGCGGTAGGCGCGCATCAACTCCGGCACGATCCAGGTGCCGACCTGGCCGTCCCGGGGCGTGCTTGCACAATGGGCGATCACCCGGTCGAAGGCCGCGTCGATGCGGATCTCGCAGCCCGGCGTGGCGATGAAGCGCCGCAGCGTCTTGCGCAGCGAACGGTGCAGCCGGAAGTCGGCCGTCTTCAGCACCATGCGCGGCGCGGTGCACCACCAGAGAATGGGCTCGCCGCGGCTGTACCACGGGAAGATGCCGCGCCGGTAGGCCTGGCGCAGCCGCGCGATCGTCAGGCGCCCGCCCGCGCACAGCAGGCCCGGCGCCTCGCTGTCGGGGCCGAGCGCGCGTTCGAGCGGCGGGAACGGCAGGCTGCCGTCGTCGTCGTCGGGCAGCCAGTCGATCATCGATCGCGTGCCTGTCGGTTCAGCGCAGCTGCAGGTCGTCGTTGCCGAACTCGATGCCCAGCGGCTCGATCAGCAGGCGCTTCGGGCCGGCCTCGACGGTGCCGGCGTGCCAGGCGGCGATGCCCTGGGTGCGCGCGATCTCGACGGTGCGCTCGGCGTCCTCAGGCTTCACGAAGATCGCGAAGCCGGCGCCCATGTTCAGCGTCGAGTAGGCTTCGCGGTCGTCCTGCTTGGCCTGCTCCTGGATGAACTTCAGCACCGGCGTGACCGGCGGCACGGTGTGGATGCGGTAGGTCAGCTCGCTGGGGTGGCGCAGCAGCTTGCGCCAGCCGTGGCCGGTGATGTTGGCGCAGTAGCGCGGCGCCACGCCGGCCTTCCACAGCGCTTCGGTGACCGGCGAGTACAGCACGGTCGGCGCCAGCAGCGCCTCGCCATAGGTGACGCCCGGGGCGATCTCGGTCAGGTAGCCCTGGGGCAGGCGCTCGACCAGCTTGCGCGCCAGCGACAGGCCGTTGGCGTGGATGCCGCTGGATTCCAGCAGGATGATCGCGTCGCCGGCGCCGAGCTGGTCGCCCACCGACAGGCGCTCCTTCGGGTTGATCAGGCCGGTGCAGGAGGCAGCCAGGTCGATGCGGCCTTCTTCCACGATGCCGGCCAGCGCCGGGGTCTCGCCGCCGCCCCAGGCGACGCTGCAGACCTCGCAGGCGCGCTTCCAGCCGGCCACCAGCGCCTGGGCGCGCTGGTTGTCGCCGAACCAGTCCGAGCCGCCGGCGGCCCAGTAGGCCTGCACCACCAGCGGCGTGGCGCCGACGGTGATCAGGTCGTTGATCGCCATCGCGATGGTGTCCTGCGCGATGCCGTCGTAGAAGCTGCGGCCGGTGAGCTTCGCCATCTCGTCGGCGACGAGGGTCTTTGTGCCCAGGCACTCGACGATCGAGGCCAGGTAGAAGGGGCCGACGTCGACGACATAGGCCGATTCGCCGCGCGAGGCCGCGACTTCGGTGAAGCCGTGCGCGGCCAGATGGCGGGCGGTGGCGGCAGCGGCGCGCTGCGCGGTGACCTTCAGCGGATCGATCAGGTCGTAGTTGACGCCGGCCTGCTCGTAGCTGAGCGTGCCGTTCGGGTCGTGGGAGGGAGCGGCGTTTTGATTCATGGGGCGGGATTATCGGTCAGCCGGGCCGCCTACAATCCGCCCCCATGTCCTATATCGTCCTTGCCCGCAAGTACCGGCCGCGCCGCTTCACCGAGATGGTGGGGCAGGAGCATGTCGTGCAGGCCCTGGGCAACGCGCTGACCCGCCAGCGACTGCACCATGCCTACCTGTTCACCGGCACCCGCGGCGTCGGCAAGACGACCGTCTCGCGCATCCTCGCCAAGAGCCTGAACTGCACCGGTCCGGACGGGCAGGGCGGCATCACCGCCGAGCCCTGCGGCGTCTGCAACGCCTGCCGCGACATCGACGCCGGCCGCCATGTCGACTATGTCGAGCTGGACGCCGCCTCCAACCGCGGCGTCGACGAGATCAGCCAGCTGCTCGACCAGGCGGTCTACAAGCCGGTGGCCGGGCGCTTCAAGGTCTACATGATCGACGAGGTGCACATGCTCTCGACGACCGCCT
This sequence comes from Sphaerotilus sp. FB-3, assembly GCF_023706025.1. NCBI lineage: Bacteria > Pseudomonadati > Pseudomonadota > Betaproteobacteria > Burkholderiales > Sphaerotilaceae > Sphaerotilus > Sphaerotilus sp. FB-3. Next base: position 272,558 of record NZ_BQWE01000006.1, read on the forward strand.
TCAACGCGATGCTGAAGACGCTCGAGGAGCCGCCCGAGTACCTGAAGTTCGTGCTGGCCACCACCGATCCGCAGAAGGTGCCGGTCACGGTGCTGAGCCGCTGCCTGCAGTTCAACCTGCGCCCGATGGCGCCCGAGACGGTCCAGCGCCACCTCGGCACCGTGCTGCAGGCCGAAGGCATCGAGGCCGAGGCCGGCGCCTTGCGCCAGCTCTCGCGCGCCGCGCGCGGCTCGATGCGCGACGCGCTGTCGCTGACCGACCAGGCCATCGCCTTTGGCGGCGGCGCGCTGCAGGAGGCGGCGGTGCGGCAGATGCTGGGCTCGGTCGATCGCAGCCATGTCGTGCGCATCGTGCAGGCGCTGGGCGCCGCTGACGGCGCGACGCTGGTGCGTGCGGTCGACGAGCTGCGGGGCCTGGGTCTGTCGGCCGCCGGCACGCTCGAGGATCTGGCCACGCTGGCCCAGCAGATGGCGCTGGCGCAGGCGGTGCCGGCCGCGCTCGATCCGGCCGACCCCGAGACCGCCACCGTGCATGCGCTGGCGCCGCTGCTCGACCCGGACGAGACGCAGCTGCTCTACAGCATCGCGCTGCACGGCCGCGCCGAGCTCTCCCTGGCGCCCGACGAATACGGCGGCCTGATGATGGTGCTGCTGCGCCTGCTGGCCTTCCGGCCGCAGGGCGCCGCGCCGCGTCGGGTCGAGCTGCCCGCCGAGGTGGCACCGGCGCCCGCCGCGCCTTCCGCGCCTGTGGCTCGCCCTGCGCCTGTGGCCGCGCCGGCACCGGCCCCCCTGCCTGCACCTGCGCCCGTCTCTGCGCCTGAACCCGCAGCGCAGGAAGCACCGCGTGTCTCGCGCGAGCTGCGCCGGCCGCTGGAGGCGCGAGCCCGCATGCCGGTCGAGCCGCAGGCCACGCCGGCGCCCGTCCGGGCCCCGGCGGCCCGCGCCTCGGTGCCGCCGTGGGAGGACGAGCCGCCCGGCTGGGACGACATCCCGCCCGCCGACGAGAACGCACCGGCGGCGGTGCTGTCTCAGGACGAGCCCGTGCGCCCGGCGTCCGAGCCGACGGCTGCGCCGGCGTCGCTGCGCCCGCGCCCGGTGCAGATGGACGAGGTGCTCGACGACCCGCTGGTCACCCGCTGGTGCGATCTGTTCCAGCGCCTGAGCGAGCGTGCCCTGGTCAACGGCCTGGTGCGCGAGCTGGCCTGGCAGGCGCAGTGCATCGCCATCGAGCCCGGTGCGGGCAGCCTGCGCTGCGTGCTGCGGGTCGAGCGCGAGTCGCTGCGCCAGAGCGGTCACCGCGACCGGCTGCAGGCGGCGATCACCGAGCTGGTCGGCCAGCCGGTCATGCTGGAGATCACGCCCGGTGCGGTCACCGACAGCCCGTCGCGGCGCGAGACCCAGCGCCGCGAGCGTGCCCAGCATGAGGCCGAAGGGGCGATCACCGACGACCCCATGGTGCAGGAGCTGCTCGCGCGCTATCCCGGCGCGCGCATCGTGCCCGGCTCGATCCGACCGAACTGAACCGGCCGGCAGCATCGACTCCAGCACGACTGAACGACGCTTCGATCCTTGCGGATCCGATCTTTTTTCTCGCTCCCTCCAAGAAAGGAACATCCATGTTCAAAGGACAGATCGCCGGCCTGATGAAGCAGGCCCAGGCCATGCAGGACAACCTGAAGAAGGCCCAGGAGGAACTCGCGCTGATCGAGGTCGAGGGCCAGTCCGGCGCCGGCCTGGTCAAGGTCGTCATGACCTGCAAGCACGATGTCAAGCGCGTCACCATCGACCCGAGCCTGCTGGCCGACGACAAGGACATGCTGGAAGACCTGGTGGCCGCGGCCTTCAACGACGCGGTGCGCCGCGCCGAGGAACTCAGCCAGGAAAAGATGGGCAAGCTGACCGCCGGCATGCCGCTGCCCCCGGGCATGAAGCTGCCGTTCTGAGCCGCACCGCACCGCGCGCTCCGCGATGACAGGCTCCGCCGCACCGCCCGACGCGATGCTTGCGCTGGTCGAGGCGCTGCGCCGGCTGCCCGGCGTGGGCGTCAAGTCGGCGCAGCGCATGGCCTATCACCTGCTGCAGCATGACCGCGACGGCGCGCTGCGGCTGTCGCAGGCGCTCGACCATGCGGTGCACGGCATCCGCCACTGCGAGCGCTGCCACACCTTCACCGAGCAGCCGGTCTGCGCGACCTGCCTCGATCCGGCGCGCGACACCCGGCTGCTGTGCGTGGTCGAGACCCCGGCCGACCAGGCCGCGGTCGAGCGCACCGGCACCTACCGCGGGCTCTATTTCGTGCTGATGGGGCGGCTCAGCCCGCTCGACGGCGTGGGCGTGCAGGACATCGGCCTGCCCGAGCTGCTGGCGCGGGTGCGCGAGGGCGAGGTGCGCGAAGTGATCGTCGCGACCAATTTCACTGCAGAGGGCGAGGTCACCGCCCATGCGGTGGCCGAGGCGCTGCGTCCGCTGGAAGGCGTGCGGGTGACGCGCCTGGCGCGTGGCGTGCCGATCGGCAGCGAGCTCGAGTACGTCGATCTCGGCACCATCGCGCACGCCTTCTCGGAAAGGCGCTGAACGCGAAGGCTCCGGCTTACTTGCGCGCCAGGCGGGTCGGGCGGATCTTCATGCCCTTGGCGGCGCCGCCCCGGTTCGGGCTGGCGGCCGCCATGCGCACCGGCTTGCCCGCCTTGGCCTTGGCCAGCGCACGGCCTTCGGCCACCGGTGCGATCCTGCTGCCGGTCGGCACCCAGATGACCAGCGCCTGCGCCTTGCGGAAGCGGGTGCCGTCGTCGATGCGGTTCCAGGCAGCGATCTGGTTCGCGCTCACCCGGTAGCGCTTGGCCAGCGCGGCCACGGTATCGCCCTTGCGGGCCTGGATGGCCACCTTGCGCAGCGGCGGCACGTCCGGCGCCAGCGCCATGTGGGCGTTGTCGGCGACATGCTCGGGCACATCGGCCGCACGGGTCTCGGCACGCTGCACCAGCAGCGCGGAGCCGGCCTTGACCAGCATCTTCGGCGGGATCCGGTTGATCTCGCGCAGCTCTGCCTCGCTCATGCCGACCAGCTCGGCCGCCTGGGCGGTCTTCATCGTCCTCGGCGCGACCCAGGCGGTCCAGCTCGCCAGCGGCCCCTGGTGCGAGGCCAGGCGCTTCACGAAGGTGTCGGCGCTGCTGTAGGGCAGCAGGATCTGCGGCGTGCCGGCGGCCAGGATCACCGGCTTGTTCATCTGCGGATTGAGCGCCTTGAACTCCTCGAGCGGCAGTCCGGCCAGTCGCGCCGCCACCGCCACGTCGATGTCGCGACGGATCGGCACGCTCAGGAAATAGGGATGGTTCTCGAGCTTGGGCAGCGCCAGACCGAAGTTCTGCGGTGCCAGCACGATGTTCTTGACCGCCTGGAACTTCGGCACGTAGTGGCGCGTCTCCGCCGGCATCGACAGGCTCTCGTAGTCGGTGGGCAGGCCGGCGCGCTCGTTGCGGGCGATGGCGCGCTTGACGTTGCCTTCGCCCCAGTTGTAGGCGGCCAGCGCCAGCTGCCAGTCGCCGTTGAACATCTTGTTGAGCCGGCTCAGGTAGTCGAGCGCGGCGCGGGTCGAGGCCAGCACGTCGCGACGATCGTCGCGGAAGAGGTTCTGCTTGAGGTCGTAGTCCTTGCCGGTCAGCGGCATGAACTGCCACATGCCCGAGGCGCGGGCCGAGGACAGTGCCTGCGGATTGAAGGCGCTCTCGATGAAGGGCAGCAGCGCCAGCTCGGTGGGCATGCCGCGGCGCTGGACTTCCTCGACGATGTGGTAGAGGTAGCGCGAGCCGCGGTCGGTCATGCGCTGCACATAGTCCGGACGGCTGGCATACCAGCGCTCGTGCTGGCGGACCAGCTCGTTGTCCAGATCCGGCATGCCGAAGCCGGTGCGCACGCGCACCCAGAGATCCTTGCGTGCCTTCTCGGCATCGATCACGCCCTGGCCATCCGGCGACAGCGGATCGACCGGCATGCCGGCGGCATCACGAGGATCCTCGAGCACCGGTGCGGCGGCCGGCGCGGCCGCGACCTGTACGGGCAGCGGGGCCAGCGGGCCTTCCGCACTGCGGCCCTGGGCCGGCAGATCGCGCGAGCCGACGGTGGTGATCTGGGGCGGCGGCTGCACGCCGTCGTCGACGGTGGCGCAGCCGGCAAGCGCCATCATCAGCGTCGACAGGGCAAAGGTGGCACGGCGGGGAGAGCGGTTCATCGGTAGGTGTCTTTCCACTGTCGGATCGCAGCGAAGACCGAGACCGGATCCAGGGCGGCCGCACCTTGCGCAGCCGCACTCTCGATCACCCCGGGCTGCTCGCAGCGCAGGAAGGGATTGATCTCCCGCTCGAGGCCGAGCGTGCTCGGCAGCGTCGGGAGACCGCGTTCGCGCAGGCTCTTGCACTGCGTCTCGTGGCGGACCACGGCCAGATTGTCAGGCTCGACCGCGCGTGCGAAGCGCAGGTTGGCCAGCGTGTATTCGTGCGCACAGCATACCTGCGTGTCCTCCGGCAGCGCCGAAAGCCGCACGAGCGAGCGGTGCATCTGCGCGGCCGTGCCCTCGAACAGCCGGCCGCAGCCGGCCGAGAAGAGGGTGTCGCCACAGAAGAGCACGGGAGTCATGCCATGATTTTCGCAGATCGGGCGAATCACGAAGGCCCGATGACCGCGGGTATGGCCGGGCACCTCGAAGACCGTGATCGACCAGGGGCCGATCTCGAAACGGTCACCGTCATGCACCGGCTCGACCGGCACCGGCATCGGCTCGTCGGAGGGCCCCAGGATGCGCGCGGTGCACCCGTGCGCCGAGCCGGCCAGGGCCTGCAGACCGCCGACATGATCGCCATGATGGTGAGTCACTAGAATGCCGCTCAGATGCAGCCCCAGCCGCTCGAGCGTCTCGAGCACCGGCGTGGCATCCCCCGGATCCACCACCAGGGCCTGCCGGCCGTCGTGGAGCATCCAGATGTAGTTGTCGGCAAAGGCGGGCAGCGCGATCAGATTCATGGCACAGGATTCGCTGATTATAGAGATGGCCCCCTGGCTGGAATCTCCGGCCGGACGCTATCTGCTGGCCTGGGAGCAGCGCCAGCTCGACCATGTGGTGGCGGACATCTTCGGCTATCACGCAGTGCAGCTGGGCTGGCCGATGGTGCAGGCCCTGCGGGCCAGCCGCATCAGCCACCGCTGGCTGCTCAACGACGGCACGCTGGAGGCCGGGCCGGATCTGGCGCTGCTGCCGCCGGGCGGCCTGGGCGCGGGCGGCAGTCCGCCCGAGGGCGGCGGCGCGCTGGCGGTGAGCGTGCTCAGCGCCTTCGAGACGCTGCCCTTTCCGTCCGGCAGCCTGGATCTGGTGGTGCTGCCGCACACGCTGGAGATGAGCGGCGACGCGCACCAGACGCTGCGCGAGGTCGAGCGGGTGCTGATGCCCGAAGGCCGGGTGGTCATCGTCGGCTTCAATCCGCTCAGCCTGTGGGGCGCCGCGCATGGCCTGGAGCGGCTGGGCGTGCCGGGCTGGCGCGGCCGCACCGGACTGCCGGCGCATGGCACCGGCGAGCTCATCGGCTGGCGCCGGCTGCGCGACTGGCTGCGGCTGCTGGGGCTGGAGGTGGAATCGGGGCGCTTCGGCTGCTACCGGCCGCCGTTCAGCACGCAGCGCTGGCTCGAGCGCAGCGCCTGGTGCGATGCGGCGGGCGAGCGCTGGTGGCCGGTGCTGGGCTCGGTGTACCTGATGGTGGCGGTCAAGCGGGTGAGGGCGGTGCGCCTGCTCGGCGGGCCGCAGTGGAAGATCAACCGACGACGCCGGGCGGCCGCTCCGGCCGTCGTCACCCGCGGCCGACCCGTGCCGCGTTGCGAGGACCGATGAACGACAGCAAAGACAGCGCGCCCCCGGTGCGGGCGCCGATCCGCCGGCCCCAGGTCATCATCTACACCGACGGCGCCTGCAAGGGCAACCCCGGCCCGGGCGGCTGGGGCGCCTGGCTGCGCAGCGACGGCCACGAGAAGGAGCTGTGCGGCGGCGAGAACGGCACCACCAACAACCGCATGGAGATGACCGCGGTGATCGAGGCGCTGGCCAGCCTGAAGCGCACCTGCGACGTGGTGCTCTACACCGACAGCGAGTACGTCAAGAACGGCATCACCACCTGGATTCACGGCTGGAAGGCGCGCGGCTGGAAGACGGCCGCCAAGCAGCCGGTGAAGAACGTCGAACTCTGGCAGCGCATGGACGCGCTGTCGCAGCTGCACAGGATCGAGTGGCGCTGGGTCAAGGGCCATGCAGGCGATCCGGGCAACGAGAAGGCGGACGAGCTGGCGAACCGCGGCGTGGACATGGCCCGCGCCGGCACCGGAGCCCCGCGATGAGCGCGCTGGTGCTGATCCACGGGGCCTGGCACGGCGCCTGGTGCTGGCGGCGGGTGCTGCCGGGGCTGAGGGCGGCGGGGCACGAGGCGCATGCGGTCACGCTCACCGGCGTGGGCGAGCGGGCACATCTGCTGCGCCCCGACCTGCGCCTGCGCGACCACATCGCCGACGTGCTCGGCCTGATCGATGCCGAGGAGCTGGGCGACGATCTGGTGCTGGTCGGCCACAGCTACGGCGGCCTGGTGATGACCGGCGTGGCCGATGCGCTGCTGGCCCGCGGGCTGAAGCCGCGCCATCTGGTCTATGTGGACGCGGTGACGCCGCATCCGGGCGAATCCTGGTCCAGCCAGCACGCGCCGGAAACGGTCCGGGCCCGCCTGGAGGCCGCCGCGCAGCGCCCCGACGGCGCGATGCCGCCGCCGGATGCGGCCGTCTTCGGCCTGGACGGCGCCGACCGCGACTGGGTCAACCGCCGCCAGACGCCGCAGCCGGCAGGCGTCTACCAGGACCGACTGGACTTCGACGCCGCGCGCATCGCCACGCTGCCGCGCACCTTCATCGACTGCACCGCGCCGGCCCTGCCGACGATCGCGGTGATGCGCGAGCGGGTGCGCCGCGAGCCTGGCTGGCAAGTGGTCGAGCTGGCCACTGGCCACGATCCGATGATCAGCGCGCCCGAGGCGCTGGTGAAGCTGCTGCTGGACTGCACACGCTGAGCCGGGCGCGGGGATGCCGGGAGGGGGGCGCTTCAGCGCCCGGCCGCCGCCGGCCGCGTCCGGTAGAACTGCATCGGCACGCCGGTGGCCAGGCTGGCCTTCTCCTCGCGCGCGGCGCGGTTGAGCACGTTCTTCTTCATGCGCCCGACGACATGCATCTCGCAGGGCTTGCAGTCGAAGCGCAGCTGCAGCACCTCGTCGCCGTGCGTGATGGTCAGCGGCTCGGCGCGGATGGTGCCCTGGACGCCGGTGACGCCCTTGGCCTGCTTCGGGCACAGGCTGAGCGAGAAGCGCACGCAGTGCTTGGTGATCATCAGGCTGGCATCGCCGAGCGCCTCGTGGCTCTCGTAGGCGGACTCGATGACCTTGACGCCGTGGCGGGCGTAGAAGTCGCGTGCCTTCGAGTTGTAGACATTGGCCAGGTAGCTGAGCGTGTCGTCGGGATAGGGCACGGGCGGCGTGACCTCGGGCCAGCGCGTCTGGCGCACATGGGCGTCCAGGCGTGCGGCTTCCAGCTGATCGAAGGCGTCGCGGCGCAGCGCGTTGAGCACGCCCGGCGGCACGAACCACGGCCGGCGCGTCGCCAGCACGATGTCGGCGGCGTCGGCGCGGAAGATCGTCGCGCCCAGCTTGCCCAGGTGCTCGCGCAGCGCGGCCTCGCCCTTGATGGGATCGCGTGCAGGCTCCTTCTTCGGCAGCGCGATCTCGGCGCAGACCGTCACCCCGGTCTCGTCGCTCACCGTCAGCGCCAGCCCGTCCGGCGTGTCGTCGAGCCGCATCGTCACGCCGATGCGCCGCTCGGCCGACTTCTTCTCCAGCAGCCGCACCCAGTTCATGTCGCGGTTGCGGCTGAGCTGGGTGTCGCGGCGCAGGTCGGGATAGGTGTCCAGCGGCTCCTTCGGGACCACGCGCCAGAGGCGCTGCTTCGCGTCGAGCTGCTGTGCGGTGTCGATCGGCAGGCCGGTCAGCTCCTTCTGCAGCGTGTAGTAGGTCAGGGCGTCGTTGTTGTTGAGCGGATCGACCCCGGCGTCGAGCTGCACGTCCAGATGGTCCTTGCCGACGCGCACCACCCAGCCCAGCGGCAGGCCGGCATGCTTCGGGGTGTCGAAGGCGCCGATGTCGTCCTGGCGGCCGTTGACGAAATAGTCGGTGCTGCCGCGGTTGAAGTTGCGGTCCGGGTCGGGCGTGAAGGTGAAGCTGGCGCGGCCGGCCGACGCGGCGTGCAGCTCCGGGCGGCGCTCGAACAGGCTGTCGAGCAGCTGGCGGTAATGGGCGGTGATGTTCTTCACGTAGCCCATGTCCTTGTAGCGGCCCTCGATCTTGAAGCTGCGGATGCCGGCGTCGACCAGCGCCTCGAGGTTGGCGCTCTGGTTGTTGTCCTTCATCGACAGTACATGCTTGTCGTGCGCGACGATGCGCCCCAGCGTGTCGGTCACGGTGTAGGGCAGGCGGCAGGCCTGCGAGCAGTCGCCGCGGTTGGCGCTGCGGCCGGTCTGGGCGTGGCTGACATAGCACTGGCCGGAATAGGCCACGCACAGCGCGCCGTGCACGAAGAACTCCAGCGTCGCGCGGTCGACCTGTGCCGCCACCGCGCGGATCTGTTCCAGCGCGAGTTCGCGTGCCAGCACGATCTGCGAGAAGCCGGCGTCCTGCAGGAAGCGCGCCTTCTCGGGCGTGCGGATGTCGGTCTGCGTCGAGGCGTGCAGGTCGATCGGCGGCAGGTCGAGTTCCAGCAGGCCCATGTCCTGCACGATCAGCGCGTCGGCGCCGGCCTCGTGCACCTGGCGGATCATGCGGCGTGCGGGCTCCAGCTCGTCGTCGCGCAGGATGGTGTTGAGCGTCACGAAGATGCGGCTGCCGAAGCGGTGCGCATGCTTCACCAGCCGCTCGATGTCGGCCACCGGGTTGCCGGCCGAGGCCCGCGCGCCGAAGGCCGGGCCGCCGATGTAGACCGCGTCCGCGCCGTGGTTGATCGCTTCGATGCCGATGTCGGCGTCGCGAGCGGGGGAGAGCAGTTCGATGTCGGGACGCAGGGGCATGGCGGCGGCTCGCGGTGACGGATGACGGACGACGGAAAGAAGGGCCCGGATTCTACGGAGAAGCCCGCAGCTGCGGGCCTGCCCGGACAAGAACGCTGCGGTGGCGCTGCTAAGAACGTGTTCACGATCCCGACTGCCCTGAAAATACCGGGATGCCGACGAGAAAAGCCTACGCGAGTGACATCAGCCGAGAGCGGTTTGCGGAGATCGAACCGCTGCTGAGGGGAGTGCGCCGGCGCACCAAGCCGACGACGGTGGACCTGTACGAGGTGTTCTGCGCCGTGCTGTACCTGCTGCGCACGGGCTGCCAGTGGCGCTTCCTGCCGGCGGATTTTCCGAAGTGGAGCACGGTCTACGCGTGGTGGCGCAAGTGGAGCGAGCCCGATGCGGATGGTGTGAGCACGCTGGAGCGGGCTTTAAAAAAATCAGGTTGGCGCGGCCCGCATGAGACAGGGGCGCAGCGCCACGCCGACACTGTTGATCGTGGACGCGCAGAGCGTGAAGAACGCGGACACGGCCGGGTTCAAGGGCCATGACGCGGGCAAGAAGGTCTCGGGGATCAAGCGCCACATCGCGGTCGACACGCAGGGCTGGCCGCACGCGGTGGCGGTGACCACGGCCGAGGTCACCGATCGCAAGGGAGCGCTGCAGGCGCTCGAGCACGGCAAGGCGGCCCTGGCGGGGGTGCGCCGGGTGCTCGTCGATGGCGGCTACACGGGCCGGCCGTTCGAGCGCGGCGTGCGCGAGATCCTGGGCGAGTCCGTGACGGTGGAGGTTGCTCGGCGCAGCGAACTGCACACCTTTGCGGTCATGCCCCAGCGCTGGATCGTCGAGCGCAGCTTCGCCTGGCTGGAGAAGAACCGACGCCTGTGGAAGAACTGCGAGCGCTGGCTCAACACCAGCCTGCAGTTCGTCCATCTCGCCTTCCTGGCCTTGCTTCTCAGGAGATCGTGAACACGTTCTAAGATGAATTTCAGCCTTCACCGCCATGACCCTGAACCGACGCAGTTTCCTGTTCCGAGTCCCTGCCGCGCCGCTGGCCGCAGCGCTGCTGGGCGGATGCGTCGAGATGCCGCTGGCGCCGCTGCGCATCGGCATCAATGCCTGGGTCGGCTACGACCCGCTGGTGCTGGCGCGTGACCAGGGCGGCGTCGATGCCCAGGTGCTGCGCATCATCGACATGTTCTCCAACACCGACAGCCTGCGCGCGCTGCGCAACGGCCTGCTCGATGGTGCGGCGCTGACGCTCGACGAGGCGCTGCGTCTGGCCGACGGCGGCCTGCCGGTGGTGATCATCGCGATGATCAACCAGTCGGAAGGGGCAGACGCGGTGCTGGCGCGCCCGGATGTGCTGCAGGCCAGCGATCTGCGCGGGCGCGTCATCGGCCTGGAGAAGACCGCGCTGGGGGCGGTGGTGCTGGAGCAGCTGCTGCAGGAAGGATCGCTGCGCCCGAACGAGGTGAGCACCCTGCATGTCGAGGCGGCCCAGCATGCGGACATGATGCGCGCGGGCCGCGTCGACGCGGTCATCACCTTCGAGCCGATGGCCAGCCAGCTCGAGCAGGTCGGCATGCGCCGCATCTTCGACAGCAGGCAGATGCCGGGCGAGATCATCGATGTGCTGGTGGTGCGCCGCGGCATCGCGCCGCAGCGGCTGCTGCCGCTGCTGCAGGCCTGGGAGCGCGGGCGTCAGGCGCTCGAGCATGATCCCGCGGCTGCGGTCGCGCTGCTGGCCATCGGCACCGACCTGTCGGAGACGGACTATCTGCAGACGCTGAAGGGGCTGAAGCTGCTGCCGCTGGACATCAGCCTGCAGGAGCTGCGGCAGGACGAGCATGGACACAGTCCGCTGGCCGCGCATGGCCGGCTGATGGAGCACACGCTGCAGCGCCTGCAGCTGCTGAGCCGGCCGGTCGACTGGAAGACGCTGATCGACGACCGGGCGCTGCGCCTGTGGCAGGCCGGTGCGGCCACGAAGGGTCAGCCATGAACGGCGAGAAGAAGAAGTCCGTGGAATCGCCGGGACGCGGCAGCTGGCTGCTGCGCTGGCCGGCCCGGCTGCTGCTGCCGGTGCTGATGCTGCTCTTTGCGCTGGCGGTCAGCCTGCTGGGCCATCGCCTGCGTGTCAGCGAACTCGATGCCAGCGTGCTGCAGACCGAGCAGCAGCGCCTGCGCGAGCGGCTGGCCCTCGAGCAGGGCCGGCTGACGCTGGCGACCGGCCAGGGCGACATGGGACAGGCGCGCCGGCTGGTGGCCGGCCTGGCGCTGCACGAAGGGCTGATGCAGGCCTGGCTGATCGAAGAGGATGGGCGCATTGCTGCCGCACTCTCGCGTGCCGAGATCGGGCGGCGCCTCTCGACGGTGCTGATCGCGCTGCCACCGGCCGAGCGTGACGCCCTGATGTCGCTGCAGCAGGCGGGGCCGTCCGAGCTGCGGCTGCGCACCACCAACGGGCCCGGGCAGGCGCGACTGCTGTTCGGCGCGGTCGGCGTCGAGCCGGCGCGTCTGCTGCTGGTGCGTGTCGACATCAGCCATGCGCTGGCCGTGCGGCAGGCCCAGGCCCGCTCCGACCTGCTGCAGCAGCTGCTGCTGACGCTGCTGAGCGTGAGCCTGTTCGGACTGCTGCTGCATCTGCTGTGGTTCCGGCGTGCGGACCAGCTGCGGCACACCGCGGTGCAGCTCGGTCGGGGCGACCTGTCGGCGCGGGCCGGGCTGCGGGGCGCCGACGAGCTGGCCCTGATCGGCCGGGCGGTCGACCTGATGGCCTCCGACCTGCAGCAGCGCCAGACCGAGCTGCAGCAGCTGGCCGACCGCATCTCGCATTCGCCGGTGGTGGTGATGACCTGGCGCAACGCCGAGGGCTGGCCTGCGCGCTATGTCAGCGACAGCATCGCGCTCTGGGGCTACCGGCGCCAGGATCTGCTGTCGGGCCGCCTCCGCTACGCCGACCTGATGCATCCCGAGGACCTGGCGCGCATTGCCGGCGAGGTGGCACGGCATCTGGCACAGGGGCCGGACGAGTACCGGCAGGAATACCGCATCCGCCATGGCGATGGCCGCTGGATGTGGATCGAGGACCGCACCTGGCTGGTGCGGGATGTGGCCGGGCAGGTGGTCGACATTCACGGCGTGCTGCTCGACGTGAGCGAGCTGCATGCGGCGCGGGCCGAGCTGGCGATCCAGGTGCGCCGGCTGCACGAGGCCGAGGCCCACGCCCGGCTGGGCAGCTGGACCTATGACGTCGGGCAGGGCCGGGGCTGGTGGTCGGCGCAGATGTATGCGCTGTTCAACGCCGACCCGTCCGCCGGCGTGCCGAGCTTCGAGGACTTCATTGCCCGGGTGCATGAGGCCGACCAGCCGGCGGTGCGGATGATGCTGCAGAGCTTCGCCCAGGGCGTGACGCCCGAGCGCAACGTCGAGGTCTTCCGTCGCCATCCGGATCTCGGCCCGGCGCGCTGGTTCAGCGCGACCATCTCTCCCGAGATGGGCGCGGAGGGCCGCATCCAGCGCTTCGTCGGCACCACGCTCGATGTCACCGAGACCCGCCAGGCCGAGGCGACGCTGCGCCGGATCAACATCGAGCTGGAGCAGCGGGTCGAGGCACGCACCCGCGAGCTGACCGAGCTGAACCAGTCGCTCGAGAGCTTCGTCTACACCGTCTCGCATGACCTGAAGGCGCCACTGCGCGGCATCGAGGGCTATGGCCGGCTGCTGCTCGAGGAGCATGCGCAGCAGCTCGATGCGGAGGGCCGGCTGTTCGCCGAGCGCATCCAGGAAGGCACGCTGCGCATGGGGCAGCTGATCGACGACCTGCTGGCCTACGCGCGCATGGAGCGCCGTGCGATCTCGGTGCAGGATGTGGAGCTGGCGTCGGTGCTGGGCCAGGTGATCGAGGACGCCCGCACCGACCTCGAGCGCGGCGGCGTGGTGCTGGAGCTGGAGGTGCCTCAAGCGCCGCTGGGCGTGCGGGTCGACCGGGAGGGCCTGATGCTGGCCCTGCGCAACCTGCTGGCCAACGCGATCAAGTTCAGCGCCGCCAGCCAGCCGCCACGGGTGCGCATCGCCGTTCGCCGGCTCGGCCCCGAGGCCTCGGCCGCGATCGAGCTGCGGCTATCAGACAACGGCGTGGGCTTCGACATGGCCTATCACGACCGCATCTTCGAGATCTTCCAGCGCCTGCACCGCATGGAGGACTATCCCGGCACCGGCATCGGCCTGGCGCTGGTGCGCAAGGCGATGCAGCGCATGGGGGGCACGGTGCGCGCCGAGAGCCGCCCCGGCGAGGGCGCGACCTTCGTGCTGACGCTGCCCGCAGTCGTCTTCAGGCAGGAGCCCGGCGCAGCTTGACGTAGGCGACGAAGCCGCCGCCGGGCGCGTTGCCCAGCTCGAGCTGGCCGCCCATGCGCGTCACCGTCTTGTCGACGATGGCCAGACCCAGGCCGGCACCGGTCGAGTGGGTGTGGGTGCGGGCCTTGTCGCCGCGGTAGAAGGGCGTGGTCAGCCGGGCAAGCTGCTCCGGGCTGACGCCGGGGCCCTCGTCGCGCACGCTCACCAGCACCCACTCGCCGGCACGCGCGAAGGTGACCGAGACCCGCGCCACCCCGTCCTCGCCCTGCGCGTAGCGGCGCGCGTTCTCGAACAGGTTGGCGAAGACGCGGTCCAGATCGGTCTCGTCGGCCATGACCCGCACATCGGTCGTCACCCGGGCCACCACCTTCAGATGCTCGCCGTTGACGCGGCGGATCACCGTGTCGAGCAGCACCGCCAGCACGATCGGCGCGAGCTTGACCTCGGTCGGCCGCGCGTAGTCCATGAACTTGTCGATGATGGCGTCGAGCTGGTCGATGTCGGCGGCCATGTTGCGCTTGGCCTCCTCGTCGTAGACGCTCATCTCGGTTTCCAGCCGGATGCGCGCCAGCGGTGTGCGCAGGTCATGGCTGATGCCGGCCAGCATCACCGCGCGGTCGTCCTCGATCTTGGCCAGCTCGCGCGCCATGCGGTTGAAGCCGCGGTTGACCTCGCGGATCTCGCGGGTGGTGGTGTCTTCGTCGAGCCGCTCGGCATATTCGCCATCGCGGATGCGGCTGGCGGCAAAGCTGAGCTGGCGCAGCGGCCGGTTGATCAGCCCGGCGATCAGCGCCGAGCCGCCCAGCGTCAACACGAAGGTCAGGCTCATCACCACGAAGGTGGTCTTGCCGGTGACCGCCGGCTGCACCCGGTTGCGGTCGGCCTGCAGCCAGTAGTTGTCGGTCTCGATCAGGAAGCCGACCCACAGCCCCGGCTGGCCGTTGACGCTGCTGGCCACGATGGTCTGCGGTCCGAGCTGGCTGCGCAGCTCCGAGCCGATGGCCCGGGTGAAGCGGTCGACCTCGAAGGGCTGCCAGCGGTCGTTGGGCTCGCGCGGCTGCAGCTTGACCGCCTCCTGCTCGGCGATGTTCTTGACCAGCGCGACCCGGTTGACCTGGTCGGTGTAGCGCAGCGCCGAGCGCGACAGGTTCACCAGGCTGGCGATCTGCTGCGCCGCCTGCACGCCCCGCGGCTCGAGCTCGAGAAAGCGCAGCGTGTAGACCCAGCCCAGGATGCCGGCGCCCAGCATCAGCGACAGCAGCAGGAAGGTGCGCCAGAACAGGCTCATCGGCATGTAGCGCCGGACCAGCATGCCCAGACCCCGCAGCAGAACCCGAGACAGGGGCTCGCGCTCGGGCACGGGATAGGTGGACGATGGGGTGGTGGAGGCCATGGAATCAGGTCGGCAGCGTCTGTCGGTCACCACGGCCCGGGGCTGCGGCTCGATGAACTCCCCTGATGCATTTCAGCGTCTCAGACAACTCTTCAGGCTATTTGAAACGAAATGTATCAGGATTGTGAATTCATGCCGCGCCATCCGGCACGAAGACATAGCCGACGCCCCACACCGTCTGGATGTAGCGCGGCTGCGAGGGATCGGGCTCGATCATCTTGCGCAGGCGCGAGACCTGCACATCGAGGCTGCGGTCGAAGGGCTCGAACTCGCGACCGCGTGCCAGCTGCGCGAGCTTGTCGCGGCTCAGCGGCTGGCGCGGATGGCGCACCAGGGCCTTGAGCATCGAGAACTCGCCGGTGGTCAGCGAGATCACCTCGCCGTCGCGGGTCAGGCGACGCAGCGCCAGATCGAACTCGAAAGGACCGAAGACGACGGTCTGGGCTTCGCGCGAGGGCGCGCCGGGCGCCTCCATGACCGGGCGGCGACGCAGCACCGCATGGATGCGCGCCAGCAGCTCGCGCGGATTGAAGGGCTTGGGCAGATAGTCGTCGGCACCGACCTCCAGGCCGACGATGCGGTCCACATCCTCGACCTTGGCGGTCAGCATGATGATCGGGGTCAGATCGTTGGCCGCACGCAGCCGGCGGCAGATCGACAGGCCGTCCTCGCCCGGCAGCATCAGGTCGAGCACGATCAGGTCGATGGTCTCGCGGGTCAGGATGCGGTTGAGGGCCTTGGCATCCTCGGCCAGCAGCACCTCGAAGCCTTCCTGGGTCAGGTAGCGGCGCAGCAGGTCGCGAATGCGCGCGTCGTCGTCGACGACGACGATGCGGTCGGTGCGCTGGGCGTTGGCGGTGTTCATCAGGGGCTCCGGATTTGTAACAGTGGCGATTCTGCGCAGGTCGGACCGGCTTTTCATCCAGTCTGACCCCCTGTTACATCTATTGCGCTCTGGTGTAGTGCGGCACGGAATGCAGCTTTCCAGGGGGTTGCCGTTGAATTATTCACGATGTCTGTCAGCGGTCCGGTGGTTTGTGCCGTTGACAGGGTTTCATCGTCCTCATCGAACGGAAAGCTGCATGTCCTCTGTTCTTCGCACTTCGTCGCGCGCATGGCTGCTGGCCCTGCTGCCCGCGCTGCTGCTGGGCATGGCCGCCCAGGCGCAGACGCCGCCCATCGCGAGTGGGCCGGCGCATCAGCTGAGCCTGTCGGCCAGCGCACAGACCGAGGTCGCCCGCGACCAGCTCGCCGTCATGCTGCAGGTCACCCGGGAGGGCAGCGATGCCGCCCAGGTGCAGACCGCACTCAAGCAGGTGCTGGACACCGCCCTGAACGAGGCGCGCCGCGCGGCCGAAGGCCAGCAGATGACGGTGCGCACCAGCGGCTTCTCGATCCAGCCCCGCCATGGCCGCGACGGTCGCATTTCCGGCTGGAGCGGCAGCGCCGGGCTGACGCTGGAAGGGCGTGACGCCGCACGCATCGCCGCGCTGTCCGGGCGGCTGCCGGGCATGGCGATCGTCTCGACCGGCTACAGCCTGTCGCGGGAGGCCCGCGAGCGCCACGAATCGGCGCTGACCGAGCAGGCGATCCGGCGCTTTCGCGAGCGGGCGGCCGAGATGTCGCGCCATTTCGGCTACGGCGGCTACACGGTGCGCGAGGTCACGGTGCAGGATGCCGAGGTCGACGGCGGCATGCGCCCGCCGATGGTGATGGCGCGCATGTCCCCGTCGATGGCCGCAGCCGAGGCGGCAGCCCCGCTGCCGACCGAAGGCGGCCAGGCCACGCTCGGGGTGACGGTGCAGGGCACCGTCACGATGACGCGCTGAGCGCGTCAGGCACGACGCCTCACGGCATCACTGCGCCGTCCAGCCGCCATCGACGTTCCAGGCCACGCCGCGCACGTTGCTGGCCGCGGAAGAGCACAGGAAGACCGCCAGCTCGCCGAGCTGCTCGGGCGTGGTGAACTGCAGCGAGGGCTGCTTCTCGCCGAGCAGCCGGCGCACGGCCTCGTCGTTGTCGACGCCGTCCTTGGCGGCACGCGCGTCGACCTGCTTCTGCACCAGCGGCGTCAGCACCCAGCCCGGGCAGATCGCGTTGCAGGTCACGCCGGTGGTGGCGTTCTCCAGCGCGGTCACCTTGGTCAGGCCGATGACGCCGTGCTTGGCCGCGACATAGGCGGCCTTCTGCGTCGAGGCCACCAGGCCGTGCACCGAGGCGATGTTGATGATGCGGCCCCAGTTCTTCGCCTTCATCGACGGCAGCGCCAGCCGCGTCGTGTGGAAGGTCGAGCTGAGGTTGATCGCGATGACCGCATCCCAGCGCTCGACGGGAAAGTCCTCGACCGGCGCGACATGCTGGATGCCGGCGTTGTTGACCAGGATGTCGACGCCGCCGAACTCGGCCTCGGCGTAGGCCATCATCGCCTCGATGTCGGCGGGCTTGCTCATGTCGGCGCCGTGATAGCCGGCCTTCACGCCCAGCGCGGCGACCTCGGCCTTCGGGCCTTCGGCATCGCCGAAGCCGTTGAGAATCACATTGGCACCCTGACGTGCCAGGCACAGGGCCACGCCCAGGCCGATGCCGCTGGTCGATCCGGTGACCAGCGCGGTCTTGCCTTTCAGCATCTGTCTTCCTCCGAAGAATGGGGGTTGGGGAGCGGGTTGGTTAACATGCATTATCGGACGCGAAGTTCCTGCTTCGCCTGACAGCCCCATCGTCGATGTCGAACCTCAACGCTGCCGCCATGCAAGAACCCCGACTGCACCACGTCACCTGTGCCCATCCCGGCGGTCTGCACCGCATGGCCTATGCCGAATGGGGCGACCCCGCCAATCCGGAGGTGGTCGTCTGCGTGCACGGCCTGGCGCGGCAGGGCCGCGACTTCGACACGCTGGCGCGCGCGCTGGCCGCCGACCGGCGGGTGATCTGCCCGGACGTGGTCGGCCGCGGGCGCTCCGACTGGCTGGCCGACCCGTCGCTCTACCAGATTCCGACCTATGTGGCCGACATGGTCACGCTGATCGCGCGGCTGGGCGTCGAGCGGGTCGACTGGGTCGGCACCTCGATGGGCGGCCTGATCGGCATGGGCCTGGCCGGGTTGCGCGCCGCCGGCCAGCCGCCGCTGATCCGCCGCATGGTGGTCAACGATGTCGGCCCGGCGCTGGAGCCGGTCGCGATCGCGCGCATCGGCCAGTACCTGGGCCAGCCGCTGCGCTTCGAGTCGGTCGAGCAGGGCATCGCCTACCTGCAGACCATCTCGGCCAGCTTCGGTCCGCACACGCCCGAGCAGTGGGCCGAGCTGGGCCGGCCGATGCTGCATCCGGCGCCCGAGGGCGGCTGGCGGCTGCACTACGACCCGGCCATCGCCGTGCCCTTCCGCAGCTGGACGCCCGAGATCGGCCGCCTCGGCGAGGCGCTGCTGTGGCAGTCCTGGGCGTCGATCGAGGATCCGCTGCTGCTGCTGCGCGGCGCCGAGTCCGATCTGCTGTCGGCACAGACCGCGCAGGCGATGGTGCAGCGCGGCCGCCAGGCGCGCTGCGTCGAGTTCGCCGGCGTCGGCCATGCGCCGATGCTGATGCAGCCCGACCAGGTCGACTGCGTGCGCGACTTCCTGCTCGGCGGCTGAGGCCGCTCCGGTGTGTTTCCTTCCTTCGTGATTCCCTTGCCTTGATGAAGACCTTCGGCCTCGACCCCACCGAGGCGCCTGCCGCGATCGTCCAGCTCGCGGACTCCACCACCGCCGGCCCGAGCATCGACAGCGTCACCGAGGAGCATGAGCGTCTCGATCGGGCCCGCCGCTTCGCCGAGCCCTTGCTGGCCAGCAGCCGCTTCGACACCGGCGAGAACGCGCTCGAGCATGCCGACGGCGTGGCCGCGATCCTGCGGGGCATCGGCGCGGCGCCGTCGATGCAGGCGGCCGTCTACCTGGTCTATGCCGGGGACTTCCTCGCCGAGCCGGAAGTGGTGGTCGAGCAGGCCTTCGGCGCGTCCTATGCCAGCCTGGTCGCGCACACCCGACAGCTGGTGCGCATCCAGCGCAACGCGCGCGCGGCCTGGACCGACGAGACCGACCGCGAGCTCCAGGCCGAGCAGATCGAGCGGGTGCGCAAGATGCTGCTGGCCTTCTCGCGCGACCTGCGCGTGGTGCTGCTGCGGCTGGCCTCACGCCTGCAGACGCTGCGTTTCTACGCCGCGACCAAGCTGCCATGCCCGGCGGCGCTGGCGCGCGAGGCGCAGCAGGTCTTCGCGCCACTGGCCAGCCGGCTCGGCATCTGGCAGATCAAGTGGGAGCTGGAGGATCTGGCCTTCCGCTTCCTCCGGCCCGACGACTACAAGCGCATCGCCCGGCTGCTCGACGAGAAGCGCATCGAGCGCGAGCAGAGCATCGAGGCGGCACGCCGCCGGCTCGAGGCCGAGCTGGCCGGCGCCGGCATCACCGCCGAGGTGCACGGCCGCCCGAAGCACATCTACTCGATCTGGAAGAAGATGCAGGGCAAGAAGCTGCCCTTCGAGCGGGTCTTCGATGTGCGTGCGATGCGGGTCATCGTCGACTCGGTGCCGGACTGCTATGCGGCGCTGAGCCGGGTGCATGAGGTCTGGCGGGCCTTGCCCGACGAGTTCGACGACTACATCGCCCGGCCCAAGCCCAACGGCTACCAGTCGCTGCACACCGTCGTGGTCGACGGCCCCGAAGACGGCGCGCGCCCGATCGAGATCCAGATCCGCACCCGCGAGATGCACGATCGTGCCGAGAGCGGCGTGGCCGCGCACTGGGCCTACAAGGAGGCGGGCACCAAGGGCTATGCGGGCGTCAGCGCCGCCGGCGACTTCGAGGACCGGGTCGCGCAGGCGCGCCGGGCGGTGCTGCAGCAGCTGCTGGCCTGGGAGCGCGACTTCGTCGGCCACAACATGCCGGCGCAGGGCTTCTTCGAGGACCGCATCTATGTCTTCACGCCGGCAGCGCGCCTGATCGAGCTGCCGGCCGGCGCCACCGCGGTCGACTTCGCCTACAACCTGCACACCGATCTGGGCCACCGCTGCCGCGGCGCGCGGGTCGATGGCCAGATGGTGCCGCTCAACACCCCGCTGCAGAGCGGCCAGACCATCGAGGTGATCGCGGCGAAGGAAGGCGGCCCGTCGCTGGACTGGCTCAACCCGCAGCAGGGCTATCTGAAGAGCCAGCGCTCGCGGGCCAAGGCACGGGCCTGGTTCAACGCGCGGGCGCTGCAGGACACGATCGCACGCGGCCGCGAGGCGGTCGACCGGCTGCTGCAGCGCGAGGGCCGCACCGCGATCCGGCTCGACGATCTGGCCGCGCAGCTGGGTTTCCGCAATGCCGAGGCGCTGTTCGAGCTCGTCGGCAAGGACGAGTATTCGCTGCGCAACATCGAGAGCGTGCTGCGTCCGCCGCCCGCGCCGGTGCCGCTGACCCCGCAGGAGGAGGTCCAGGTCTCGCGCCCGGCCACCGGCGCGCTGTCGGGCAAGAGCGCAGTGCTGGTGGTGGGGGTGGAGTCGCTGCTGACCCAGCTGGCGCACTGCTGCCGCCCGGCGCCGCCTGACGCGATCGGCGGCTTCGTGACCCGCGGCAAGGGCGTGGCGGTGCATCGCTCGGACTGCGCCAACTTCCGTCAGCTGGCCGCACGCCATCCCGAACGCATCATCGAGGTCCAGTGGGGCGAGGCACCGCCGGTCATGGGCCGGGCGCCGGTCTATCCGGTCAATGTCTCGGTGATGGCCCACGACCGCCAGGGGCTGCTGCGCGACATCTCCGAGGTCTTTGCGCGCGAGAAGACCAATGTCATCGGCGTGCATACCCAGTCGATGCGCGGCACGGCCTGGATGACCTTCACCATCGAGGTCAGCAGTTCCGCCGCGCTGGCCCATGTGCTGGCGCAGGTCGCGCAGATCGGCGGCGTGCTCAGTGCGCGAAGAAAATGATTGACGCGAATTCGAACCGTGCTATAGTCGAGGGCTCGACAGGCACATAGCTCAGTTGGTTAGAGCACCACCTTGACATGGTGGGGGTCGTTGGTTCGAATCCAATTGTGCCTACCAGAGGTTTTTGTCCTTCTGGATGAAAAGCGGTTTTCAGGCGCGTAGCTCAGTTGGTTAGAGCACCACCTTGACATGGTGGGGGTCGTTGGTTCGAATCCAATCGCGCCTACCAGAATCCCTGATCTGCAGCAAGTTTGCAGATAGGCAGGTTTTCTGGATAGAATCGAGTTTCTTCAGAAAGACGTGCAGGCACATAGCTCAGTTGGTTAGAGCACCACCTTGACATGGTGGGGGTCGTTGGTTCGAATCCAATTGTGCCTACCAGATATCCCAAAAGGCGCCGGCTGATTCCCGGCGCCTTTTTCGTTGGTGCCTCGCCATTCTCTGGCCCTGTTCGCGGGCTCGGTTTTTTTCTTCGTTCTTCCTCGCGGAACCCATGCCTGCAAAGCGAGTCCGACACTCTTGCATTTCCGGTCTGTCCGCGATCCACTGCTTTCGATGAACTCAGGGGCAAACCCTGACCGGAGCCCGGTCAGCCGGATGCCTAGAATCTTTGTGCAACGCACACAGGAGAAATTTGCATGCCATCGAATCGCCGCACCGCCGAGACCGAGGCCGAGCCCGGTCGCACCGACGGGCTGCGCGTGCTGAAGAAGTACCCGAACCGCCGTCTCTATGACACCCGCACCAGCAGCTACATCACTCTCAGCGATGTCAAGCAGATGGTGCTGGAGGCCCAGACCTTCGAGGTGCGCGACGCCAAGAGCGGCGAGGACCTGACCCGAAGCATCCTGCTGCAGATCATCCTGGAAGAGGAGAGCGCCGGCATGCCGATGTTCTCGACCCAGATGCTGGCGCAGATCATCCGCTTCTACGGCCACACCATGCAGGGCCTGATGGGCGCCTATCTCGAGAAGAACCTGCAGGGCTTCGTCGAGATGCACCGCAACCTGAGCGAGCAGACCGGCGGCCTGTATGAGGGCAAGGCCTTCACGCCGGAGGCCTGGACGCAGTTCATGTCCGGCCAGAACCCGGTGATCCAGAACATGATGAGCGGCTACCTCGACCAGTCGCGCCTGCTGATGAACCAGATGCAGGAGCAGATGCAGAAGCAGGCCGAGAGCTTCTTTCCCGGCATGTCCGGCTTCACGCCCCCGAAGGGCTGAGCCAGCGCTGCAGCACCGGCCAGACATTGTCGAGAATGCGCGGGTGCGCGGCAGCGACCGGATGGATCCGGTCGGGCTGGAACCAGCGCAGCGGATCGGCCGGATCATCGGCAATGCCGGCCAGCAGGAAGGGCACCAGCGCGGTCTTCTCGGCCTGTGCCACCTGAGCGAAAAGCGCCGCGAAGTCGCGGGCATAGGCGGCGCCATAGTTGGGAGGCACCTGCATGCCGACCAGCAGCACCTTCGCGCCGGCTTCGCGTGCGGCGCGTGTCATCGCCACCAGATTGGCCTCGGTCTGCTTCAGCGGCAGGCCGCGCAGCGCGTCGTTGCCGCCCAGCTCGATCACCACATGCGTGGGCCGATGCTGCGCCAGCAGCGCCGCCAGCCGGGCGCGACCGCCGGAGGTGGTGTCGCCGCTGATGCTGGCATTGATGACGCCTGCCGCGATCTTGCGGTCCGCCAGCCTGCGCTCGAGCAGCGCCACCCAGCCGCTGCCGCGCGCGATGCCGTATTCCGCCGACAGGCTGTCGCCAACGATCAGCACGCGTCGCGTCGCCGCGCCCGGCGCCTGGGCCGAGGCGGACCCGGCGACAGCCAGGGACAGCAGCGCCGCGATACAGTGGCGACGCTTCCAATTCGGGGCGAATCCAGGACAGGGCGACATGAAGGACACGGCAGGCACGGCGATCATCGAGGTCTCGGGCGTGAGCAAGCGGGTGCGCGACGCCACGGGCGAGCTGACGATTCTGCACGAGATCGATCTGGCGCTGCCGCGGCGGGAATCGGTGGCCATCGTCGGCGCCTCGGGCTCGGGCAAGAGCACGCTGCTGTCGATCCTGGCCGGGCTGGACGTGCCCAGCAGCGGCACGGTGAAGCTCGACGGCATCGACCTGTTCTCGCTCGACGAGGATGCGCGCGCGGCGGTGCGCGGCGAGCGCGTGGGCTTCGTCTTCCAGAGCTTCCAGCTGATGGCGCACCTGACCGCGCTGGAGAACGTGATGCTGCCGCTGGAGCTGCGCGGCGTGCGCGAGGCCAGGGCGCTGGCCACCGAGATGCTCGGCCGGGTCGGGCTCGGCGCGCGGCTGGGCCACTATCCCAAGCTGCTGTCGGGCGGCGAGCAGCAGCGGGTCGCGCTGGCGCGGGCCTTCGTGGTGCGTCCGGCGCTGCTGCTGGCCGACGAACCCACCGGCAGCCTGGACCATGCCACCGGCGAGGCGGTGATGCAGCTGATGCTCGAACTCAACCGCGAGGCCGGCACCACGCTGGTGCTGGTGACCCATGATCCGGGCATCGCCGCGCGCTGCGACCGGCAGATCCGCATCGAGGCCGGCCGGCGGGTCGGATAGCGGCGGATAATGCGAGGATGTCTCGATCCCTCCTCTTCGGCTTTCATGCCATCCAGGTCCGCCTGAAGACCGCGCCCGACACGATCCGCGAGATCCATTTCGATCCGACCCGCCGCGACGGTCGGATGCGCCAGTTCCTCGACCGCGCCCGCGAGGCCGGCCGCAACCTCGTCGAGAGCGATGCCAAGCGCATCGACAAGCTGGTCGGCAACCCGCGCCACCAGGGCGTGATGGCCTTCGTGTCGCCGCTGCCGGTGACGCACTCGATCGACGACCACCTCGACGGCGTCGAGGGCCCGCCGCTGCTGCTGCTGCTCGACGGCGTGACCGATCCGCACAACCTGGGCGCCTGCCTGCGGGTGGCCGACGGCGTGGGCGCGCACGGCGTGATCGTGCCGCGCGACCATGCGGTCGGCATCAACGCGACGGTGGCCAAGGTCGCCAGCGGCGCCTCCGAGACGGTGCCGTACTTCATGGTGACCAATCTGGCGCGCACGATGCTCGAGCTCAAGGAGCGCGACATCCTGATCGTCGGCACCAGCGATGCGGCCACCGACTCGATCCATGACCTCGACCTGTCCGGCCCGGTGGCCTTCGTGCTGGGCGCCGAGGACCGCGGCATCCGCGATCTCACCAGCAAGACCTGCGACCGGCTGGTGAGGATTCCGATGATGGGCGCGGTCGAGAGCCTGAATGTCTCGGTCGCCTCGGCGGTGTGCCTGTACGAGGCGCTGCGCCAGCGCCTGAAGGCGGGCACCGCCACGCTGCCGGCCGCCGCGGACACCCCCGCCGCGGCAGACATCTCGACCGAAGCGCCGACCGAGGCGCCGACCGAGGCGCCGAAAGCGGACTGATGCGCGACCGCCGCTATGCCCACCCGTTCCGCGACCTGCGGGCGAAGCTGCGCCAGGCCGCGTCGGTCTGCGTGCTCAGCGGGGCGGGCATGTCGGCGGAGAGCGGCATCCCGACCTTTCGCGATGCGCAGACCGGGCTGTGGGCGAACCTCGACCCGATGCAGCTCGCCAGCGAGGCGGGCTTTCGCGCCGATCCGCAGCGGGTCTGGGACTGGTACCAGATGCGCCGCGACGGCGTGCGCCAGGCCGAACCCAATGCCGGCCATGTCGCGCTGGCGCGCTACGCGGCGCGTCATCCGGGCCGGCTGACGATCCTGACGCAGAACGTCGACGACCTGCACCAGCGCGCGGCCGCCCGGGCGGGCGAGGGCGCACGCATCGTCGCGCTGCACGGCTCGATCCTGACCGACCGCTGGCTCGACGCCTGCCCGCGCGGCGAGGACCTGATGCGCCGTCCCTGCGAGCCCTCCCGCGCCGAGCCCGGCCGTCCGCCGCGCTGCCCGGACTGCGGCAACCGGCTGCGCCCGGGCGTGGTCTGGTTCGGCGAGTCGCTCGACTACCGCGACCTGACCGCGGCCGAGGAGGCCGCCAGCGCCTGCGACGTGATGCTGGTGGTGGGCACCTCCGGTGCGGTCTGGCCCGCCGCCGGCCTGGCGGCGCGTGCGCGTCATGCCGGCGCGCATGTCGTCATTCTCAACACCCAGGTCAGCGAGATCGACGACGAGGCCCACATCGTCCTGACCGGCAGCGCCGCGACGCTGCTGCCCCGCCTGCTGGATCCGCTCTGAAGCCTGCATCGTCCCGGGGAGCCATGCGGGGAGGGCTGATCGCGCTGTTCGCGGCGACCTTTCTCGAACTGTGCGGGCTGTTCATGTACGGCCCGCTGCTGCTGTTCACCTTGAAGGCACGCGGGCTGGAGGAGGCCTGGATCGGCCTGTTCGGCGCGGTGCAGTGGCTGGGCATGGCGCTGGCCACGCCCTTCACCGCCGGCTGGGTGCGCCGGCTCGGCGCACGCCGCGCGCTGCTGCTGGCTGCGGCGGTGCCGCTGGTGGCCTATGCGGGCATCAATCTGAGCGATGCGGTGCCGCTGTGGGCGCTGCTCTATCTGATCGCCGGCATGGCGGGTGCGCTGCGCTGGATCGTCGCCGAGGCGATGGTGGCCGAGCTGGCGCCCCCCGAGCGGCGAGGGCGCATCGTCGGCCTGTTCGAGACGATGGTCGGGCTGACCTTCGTCGTCGGCCCGGCCTGCCTGTCGGCGCTGACCGGCGCCGGCCTGGAGGCGAGCTGGCTCCGCTGGCTGGCGGTCGGTCTGCTGGCGGCGGCCCTGCTGCTGAGCCTGCGGGTGCCGGCACTGCACAGCCATCTGGAGGACGACGGCGCCCGGCCGGGCCTGAGCGGCATCCTGGACGCGCTGCGCGCCGCGCCGGCGGTGATGGCCGCCGGCCTGATCGGCGGCTTCTTCGAGGCGGGGCTGTCCAGCGTGCTGCCGCTCTACGGCTTGGCGATCGGGCTGGGCGCGGCACTGGCGGCGTTGCTGGTGTCGGCCAGCGGCCTGGGCAGCGCGGTGATGATGGTGCCGGTGGGCGAGCTGGTCGACCGATTTGGCCGTCAGGCGGTGTGGAAGCTCTGCGCGCTGGTCAATCTGGCCGCCACGCTGCTGCTGCCGTGGGTGGGCGAGGCCGGCGCGCTGGCCTGGCTGATCGCGCTGCTGTGGGGTGGCGCCGGCGGCGGGCTCTACACCGTGGCGATGATCGACATCGGCCACCGCCACCAGGGCGTCGCGCTGGTCAGCGCCACCGCCGTGCTGGTGATGTCCTACACGCTGGGCGGCATGATGGCGCCGGCGCTGGGGGGCA
This sequence comes from Sphaerotilus sp. FB-3, assembly GCF_023706025.1. Taxonomy (NCBI): domain Bacteria; kingdom Pseudomonadati; phylum Pseudomonadota; class Betaproteobacteria; order Burkholderiales; family Sphaerotilaceae; genus Sphaerotilus; species Sphaerotilus sp. FB-3. Next base: position 298,646 of record NZ_BQWE01000006.1, read on the forward strand.
TGGCGCTGCAGTGGTCGCCGCAGACCGGATTTCCGCTGCTGCTGGCAGCCTGGGCACTGGCGGGCGTGCTGGCGATCACGCTCATGCCAGACCGAGGGCCCCGACCGCCGCGCCCAGCGCGATCAGCCACATCGGACTGAGCCGGGTGCGCAGCATCACGGCCACCGTGACCAGCATCAGCACCGCGCTGCCCGTGGCCTGGCGTGCCGGCATGCGCCACGCCGGCTGCGACAGGATCCAGCCGCTCGACAGCAGCAGTCCGACGGTGATCGCCGACATGCCGCCGGTGAAGGCGCGCACCCCGAGGTGATCCCGCCGTCGCAGACCCCAGCGGGTCGCGGCCCAGGCCAGCGTGGTGCTCGGCAGCAGCATGCCCGCCATCGAGGCGAGCACACCCGCCGGCCCGGCGACATTCCAGCCGATCACCGCGACGAACAGCAGGTTCGGGCCTGGCGCGGCCTGTGCCAGCGCAATCGAGTCGGTGAACTGCGCATCGCCCAGCCAGCCGCGCTCCTCGACGACAAAGCGGTGGATGTCGGGCACGGTGGCCACCGCGCCGCCGATCGACAGCAGCGACATCGCCATGAAGTGCAGGAACATCGCCCAGAGGTCGACCGGCATGGCGGGGCTCATCGCTGACCTTCCGCGCGCCGGATCACCCAGGCGGCGTGCAGCACCGCGACGCTGCCCAGGCCCAGCACCACGGCGGCCATCGGCCAGCGCAGCGCGCCCACCGCCAGTGCGGTCATCCCGGCATAGACCAGGCCGACGCGCCCGCCCAGCGGCTGCTTCGCCAGCCCGCCCATCAGCTTCAGGCCGGTCGCCAGGATCATGCCGGCGGAGACCGCGCCCATGCCGCGCAAGGCGCCCGCCAGCGCCGGCAGCTCCGGCGCCAGCCGGCCGTAGAGCACGGTCGCGGCCAGCACCACCGCCATCGGCGGCAGGATCATGCCGCCCATCGCCGCCAGCGCGCCGCGCCAGCCGAAGAAGCGGTCGCCGATCATCAGCGAGAGGTTGACCACATTCGGCCCGGGCAGCACCTGGCCGGCGGCCAGCAGCTCGAGGAACTCGGTCTTCGTCAGCCAGCGGCGCTGCTCGACCACCACCCGCTGCGCGATCGCGATGACGCCGCCGAAGCCCTGCAGCGCCAGCAGGCTGAAGGCCACGAACAGCGCCCAGGGCGAGGCCGGGCGGATGGTGTCGGGCAAGGCAGGGCGCTCAGACATGGTCCGGATCACGGCGCAGACGGCGCTCGGCCCATATGCTCAGCGCGATCGCCAGCAGCGTCCAGCCCAGACTGACGCCGTGCAGCGCCCCGAAGCCCTGCAGATCGACGATCACGCCGCCCGAGGCCGCACCGATCGCCTGGCCGAGATAGATCGCCGAGGTATTGAGCGCCAGCAGTGCCGGAGCCAGCGCCGGCGCCGCCGCGCCCAGCCGCGCCTGCTGGGCGGAGTTGGTCGCGAAGGTCCCGAAGGCCCAGGGCACCATGACGACCAGCATCAGCATCACGCTCTGTCCGAGCGGCCACAGCAGCTGGCCGACCGCGATGCCCGCCAGGAACAGCCGCACCGCCCGCGCCGGACCGATGCGGTCGATGCGCCGGCTCAGCAGCAGATTGCCCGCCAGCCCCCAGGCGCCGAAGGCCATGAACAGCAGGCTGATCTCCAGCGCACCCGCGCCCAGCACCTGGCGATAGTAGGGCGCCACATAGGAGAACAGCGTGAACTGGCCGGCGCCGGCCAGTGCGGTCACCAGCACGATGGCCATCAGCACCGGATGGGTCAGCACCTCGGCCCAGCGCGACAGCGACAGGGCCGGCGGCTTCACGCCCTCCGGCAGCGCTCGGCCGACCCAGAGCGCACCCAGCCCGGCCAGCAGCGCCACCAGCCCGAAGGCCCAGCGCCAGCCGAAGGCCTCGCCGATGTAGCTGTGCAGCGGCATGCCCAGCACCGAAGCCAGCGACCATCCCAGGAATACCGAGGTGATGGCCCGGCCGCGCTGCTCGGGCGGTGCCATCCAGCCGATCGCTGCCGCCGCCTGCGGGGTGAACACCGCCGCGCCCAGCATGGTCAGCGCCCGCAGCGGCAGCAGCGTGGCGTAGTCCGGGGCCAGCGCGCACAGCAGATGGCCGGCCGCGTACCAGGCCAGCGTCATCTGCAGCAGCCAGCGGCGGTCCCGGCCGGACAGCAGCGCCGCCAGCAGCGGCGCGCCGATGCACATGAAGACCGCGCCGACGCTGATGAGCTGACCGCCCAGCGCCACCGACACCTGCAGCGAGCGCACCAGGTCGTTGAGCGAGCCGCCCACCACCATGACGCCGCAGCCGATGGCGAAATTGCCGAAACGGAGCGCGTTCTGTGCCGAGGCCAGCGCAGGCGGCGACGAGGGCGACGCGCTCATCATCCGGCCTCAGAGACCGGGGTGGAGCTTGAAGGCGTCCGGATTGACGATGTGGGTCGGCTGCCCGGCCAGGTAGGCGGTCACATTGTCGAAGGCAGCCTTGAAATAGTTCTCGTAGCTGTCGAGCTCGACATAGCCGATGTGCGGCGTGCACACCGCGTTCTCCAGGCGCAGCAGCGGATGGCCCTGCAGGATCGGCTCGCTCTCGAAGACATCGACCGCGGCCATGCCGGGGCGGCCGCGGTTCAAGGCGGTCACCAGCAGGTTGTCGCCGATCAGCTCGGCGCGCGAGGTGTTGACCAGCAGGGCGGTCGGCTTCATCCGCGACAGGTCGTCCATCGTCACCAGGCCGCGCGTCTCGGGCGTCAGGCGCAGGTGCAGGCTCAGCACGTCGGCGTCCGTGAAGAAGGCCTCGCGCGAGGCCGCCGCCTCGAAGCCGTCGGCCACCGCGCGCTGGCGCGAGGCCTCGCTGCCCCAGACCTGCACCTTCATGCCGAAGGCGCGGCCGTAGCCCCCCACCAGCCGGCCGATGCGGCCGTAGCCCCACAGGCCCAGCGTGCGGCCCGACAGCGTCATGCCGAGGCCGAAGTTCGGCGGCATCGAGCCGGCCTTCAGTCCGGACTGCTGCCAGGCACCGTGCTTGAGATTGCCGATGTACTGCGGCAACCGGCGCATCGAGGCCATGATCAGCGACCAGGTCAGCTCGGCCGGCGCCACCGGCGAGCCCACGCCCTCGGCCACCGCGATGCCCAGGCGGGTGCAGGTCTCCACATCGATGTGCGGACCGACCCGCCCGGTCTGGGCGATCAGCTTCAGGCGCGGCAGCTTCTCCAGCAGCGCCTTCGGGAAATGGGTGCGTTCGCGGATCAGCACCAGGATCTCGGCATCCTTGAGGCGCACCGCCAGCTGGCCGATGCCCTTGACGGTGTTGGTGAAGACCTTGGCGTTCTGCAGTTCGGGACGCTGGGCGCACTGGAGCTTGCGCACCGCGTCCTGATAGTCGTCCAGGATGATGATGTTCATGTGGTGATCGCTCGGGAACCCGCGATTGTGCCCGCAACCGGCCTGGAACCTCCCGGTTCAACGTTGCTTCTTCGGTTCGGGGGGCTCGGCGTTGTTGTCCTCCATCAACCGCGCCGCGCGCAGCCCCAGGACCTCGCCCTGGCGGAAGTAGCCGATGACGGAAGCCGGGGAGCGGTGGCCGGTGAGGGCCATGGTCTCGGGCATGGGGATGTTCTGAGCGGCGGCCTCGGTGACGAAGCCGGAGCGCAGGGAGTGGGCGGAGAAGCCTGAGGCGTCGAGGCCGGCGAGGGCGGCGCGGGCCTGGACGATGGCGCGCACGGCCTGGGGGGTGAGGGGCTCGGCGATGGCGCCGCCCTTGCGGATGCGCCGAAAGATCGCGCCCTCGGGGGGCGGCAGGCCGCGGGCGGTGTGGTGGGCGCGCCAGGCGTCGAGCCAGGCCTGCAGGGCCAGGGCCGCCTGGCCGACGACCGGCTTGTGGGAATCGGCGCGGGTGCGGCCGGACTGGTTGGACTTGGACACGCCCATGAGGTGCACGAAGGCGGGCTCGTCGCGGGCGCTGGGCTGGCCGGGCGAGCGCGGGGCCGGGCGGGTGTTGTCCAGCGTCGCCGCGGTGACCTCGGAGCGGCGCCGGCCGCCGCTGGAGAAGGCGAAGAGCAGCAGCGCGCGATCGCGCAGGCCGGCCAGGGAGTCGTCGCAGGTATCGAGCAGCGCCTGCAGCGGCTCGCGGGTGAGCGCGGGCTTGGCGTGGGGCTGGGCGGCGCCGCGGCGGGCGTAGCCGCGCCTGAGGCGCGCGGTGAGTTCGCGCACGCGGCCGTCGACGCACGGATTCTCGAGGCCCTGGAGCTGGTGGATCTTCGACAGCACGCTCACGCGGTGCGTGAGGGTCGAGAGCGTGGGCGCGCCCAGGGCGGCCTTGTGGCCGGCGGCGACGAGTGCGGCGTCGACCGGCTCGGGCAGATCGTGCAGCAGGCGGCCGGCGTCGTCCTGGCGCTGGCCGTGGTCGACGATGAACTGCAGCACCACGGTCACCGGCAGCGGCAGCTCCAGGCGTCGGCCGTAGCGCAGGCTGAACCAGGCGGCCCAGTAGCGCATGGCCGAGCGGTAGCTGCGCACCGTGTTGGGCGACTCGCCCTGATCGAGCAGATCGCGCAGCGCGGCCACCGCGCTGGGGCTGAGCTCGTCGGTGGCCAGCACCGGCGTGCCGGCGGCGGGGTCGAGCGTGATCAGTTCGTATGAAATATCCATGTGCTGTATGATATCAGACAGTTCATGTACTCAACTAACGATAAGCTTCAATTATCGTTGCTAATCAATCGACCGAGAGAGGGCGCTTCACCATGAGTCGCGGGATCACCGAACAGGATGTCTGGAAAGCCGCCGACGCGCTGCTGCTCGAAGGCGCTCGCCCGACCATCGAGCGCGTGCGCCTGAAGATCGGCCGCGGCTCGCCCAACACCGTCAGTCCCCATCTGGAGAGCTGGTTCGCCCGGCTGGGCGCGCGCATCGCCGACCCGCAGGCCTTCCGCGCGCCCGAGACCGACGCGCCCGAGCCGGTGCGCGATCTCGCCCGCCAGCTCTGGGAGACCGCGCAGGCGCTGGCCCACCAGGCCGCCGAGACCCGCGCGCTCCAGGCCGAGGACCAGGCCCGCCAGGCCCGCGCCGAGCGCGACGCCCAGGCCGCGGAGCTGGCGCGCGTGCAGGCCCTCGCCCAGGCGCAGGCCGCCGAGCTGGATGCCCTGCGCCTGCAGCTCGCCGCCACCCAGGCCGCCCAGGCCGAGCGCGACGCCGCCCAGGCCCGGGCGCTGGCCGCCGCGCAGCTCGAGCGCGAGCAGCTGCGCGAGCACGCCCGCCAGGAACAGACCCGCCTGCACGAGCAGGCCCGGGGCGAGCGCGAACAGGCCCGCCTGGCCATCGACGAGGCCCACGCCCGCGCCCGCGACGCCGAGCGCCGCGCCGCCGCCGACATGGACCGCGAGCGCCAGGCCCGCCAGCGCGCCGAGCAGCGCCTGGCCGAGCAGGCCCGCGACAGCGCCGCCCAGCTCGAGCGCGAGCGCACCCAGGCCCGCTCCGAGCAGCTCGCCCAGCTCGAGCGCCACGCCCGCCTCGAGGCCCGCCTGGCCCAGCTCCAGGCCGAGCGCGACCGCCTTGAGGGCGAGCGGCTCAGGGAGCGCATGCGCGAGCGGCGCGCGGGGGTGGCCGGCGGGCGTGGTGGTCGTGGGTCTCCGCCGGCGCGGGGGTGACCGCCAAGCCATCCCACGACACCAGGAACATGGCGAGAGCAGCCTGTGTCATAGACTCTTCACCCCGACCCACAAAGCCGCTCATCCACCAAGGTGACACGGCCATCAGGTCGGGGGTCAAAAAAGAACGGGGGGCTCTGCTTGATGACCAGAATTTCAATGGATGACCACATCGACGCGGTCACAGATGACCATCGGTTCTCGCCTTTGGCCTACGGGAGCGAGCTGTGGACATTCGAACACCTGGAGGCGTTTGCATTCCACACGCCCGTCGAGGCCTCCCCGGGTAGCTCCGTCAGCGTGGCTGTCGTTGTCTTCTTCTCGAACCACTGCTTCTCTCGTGAAGTCGAACCAGGAGAAGTGGTCGACGAGGCCCACGTCGTGATGGACGGCAGCATCCGCCGTGTCCTGGACAAGACACGGTACGCACTGTCCCGTGAATACCTGCCCCGGCTGATTCAGGAACTGCAGACCAGATCCATCAAGGTTGCCGATCCGAGCCGGCCCAACTTCGTGACGTTCGAGGTCCAGCCCGCGGAGCCCGGGACGCCTGCGTCGAACTACGCTGTCTTCTTTGAAGTGAGACGAGACAGCAGGCGCAAGGGCCGCCTGCTCCTGCGCGTCCAGAGCGGCTATGTCCTGGAGCGATTGACCCGGACGAAGCGACAAGCCCCGGGGTTCAGCCCGGGGTCGAGCGTTCAAGCCGGAACGGCTTGCTGCTGTTCGATGTACTGACGCAGGATTTCGATTGGCGCTCCACCACAAGACGCGGCGAAGTAGGACGGGGACCACAAAACGCCCCGGCGCTTCAGCCACGGATGGAAGTCCCCGAATTCCTTGCGCAACAGGCGCGATGAAACCCCCTTCAGGCTGTTCACCAGCGCGCTCAACGCGACCTTCGGCGGGTAGTTGATGAGCAGGTGGACGTGATCGCGCTCGCCGTTGAACTCGATCAGCTCGGCATCGAAGTCCTTGCACACGTCGCCAAGGATGCGATGAAGGCGGTCGAGGTGCTCTTGTCGGAACACTCCGCGCCTGTATTTGGTCACGAAGACCAAGTGGGCATGAATGGCAAAAACGCAGTGTCTGCCCCGTCGATAGTCAGTTTCTTGTGTCATAGACCAATTGTGCTACAGTGATCTCATGGAAGCCACCAAGACCCTCAAGCTGCGCATCAAGGACAAGCACGCCGCCGTGCTGTCCTTGATGGCGCGCGAGGTGAATCAGGTGTGGAACTACTG